>DAOWFP010000114.1 GCA_030637895.1 Bacteroidota bacterium
AATTAACAAAAATCATTTTGTGGGTGGTTGCTGGAATCTCCCTCATCGTGGTTCTTTTCTTCTACATCGGACCCAAGACAGTCTCTGACTATGAGGCACTTGTGGACCGAGTTGATGACGGACTGAGCGGTATGGATATTGTTGCTCCATTAGCCCCCATGCCTGTCATAGATACATCTCTGACAGACTCTATTGCTATTGCTGAGAATATCGCAGCCGTCCAGCAAGCTGAAGAGGAGCGTCTTGCTGCAGCAACTGCGGCGGCCGAGGCTCCACAGAAAACTGTCAAAGAACTGACAACTGGCTGGGAAGCTATACTCTATTTTCGTACCGATATAGCACTGATGTGGGCATATATCCTTATTCTCATCACTTTGATTGCTGCTATCGCGTTTCCGCTTGTTGCTGTAATCTCCAACCCCAAAGCCCTCATAAGGTTACTGATAGTACTTGCAGGTTTTGCAGTGTTGGTGGTGGTTTCATACCTGTTGGCCAGCGATACAGCCATGGAAATCATTGGTTACGATGGAACAGGAAACACTGATCCGGGAACCTTGAAGATGGTCGATACAGTCTTGTTTGTGACCTATATGCTGTTTGGATTGGCTCTTGGATCAATTCTCTATGCCATTACTTCAAAGGCATTTAAATAAGAATCACTAGAAAAACAAAAACCGATGGCATCAAGAGAAACACCGGAAGTAAATGGAGGATCACTGGCTGATATTGCCTTTCTCCTGTTAATATTCTTTCTGGTTACTACTACCATGGATACCGACACCGGGATCACCAGGCTGTTGCCTCCAGAACCCGATCCAGAACAGGAAGATGTTGAAGTGAAGGTAAACAAGCGAAATGTGCTGGTGGTGCTTCTCAACCGAAGCGACCTGCTGATGGTGGGTGGAGAAGTAATGGATAGGCTTGCTTTGAAAGACAAGACCATTGAGTTCTTTACCAATCCGCTGTACAAAGAAGATCTGCCGGTTATGGAAGAGACTGAAATACAGTTTCCTCCTGGTAGTTCATCTCTTCTTCCCGAAGATGGAATGTGGAGGGGCGAGGTCTCCAAAGGGGTGATTTCGCTTCAAAACGACCGTTCAACCACCTACGGGAAATACCTGCAGGTTCAGAACGAGTTAGTTGCAGCGGTAAACACTTTGAGAAATGACTTCTGTAACCTATACTTCGACAAGGATTACAGTGAGCTAAACACAAATAATCCCATTGAAGAGGAGATACAGCTGGGAATCCGGCAGAGGTATAAGATGAATATTTCCGAATCGGAACCTAAAAGTATAGGAGGGCGTAACTAATGTCTAAATTCAGAAAAAAAGGTGGGAAAGGTCTTCAGAAGATCAACACCTCTTCTCTTCCCGACATTGTTTTCATGCTGTTGTTCTTTTTCATGGTGGCAACAACAATGAGGGAAACTGAGATTCAGGTAAGAGTTAAAGTTCCTGAAGCCACAGAGGTAAAGAAGCTGGAGAAGAAATCTCTTGTGAGTTACATCTACATCGGACGCCCCATTGCACACGTGGCCAGGATGTATGGAACTGAACCCCTGATTCAGCTTAATGACAAGCTGGTCAGTGAAGAGGGTATCCCCTATGAGGCGATTCAGGACTTTGTTCTGTTTGAGAGGGAAAAACTTCCCGAAGCTGATAAGAGCAAAATGGTCATATCCATGAGGGTCGACCAGGATATTTCTATGGGTAAAGTAGATGATGTGAAACAGTCGCTCAGAAGAGCAAAAGCTTTGATTATCAACTATTCTGCGAAGAAGGAATATAGAAATCAGGGAAGGCAAAGGTAACAGGATTAGATCCAAAGACACAGAGGGCACCCATTTGGGCTGCCCTCTTTTTTTGTGTTTCCTCGCCATAGGTAGTCTCACCGCTATAAAAATAAAAAGGGGCTAGCCCGATATGGGTGATGAGAAAAAAGAAAGCCTGTTGATGAAAGGAGCTATTCGTAGAGGGCGATATATACCTGGTCCACCATATCCTGGAAGTTCTCAGGTTGATCAAAGATGGCACGTTTCTTCATGAATCGCTCTGTGTGGTAGAAGAGTTTGGTTTTATCAGACCCCGTATACTGCTCTATGGGGCTGTCAAAATAAAGGTCACTGATGTTTTTGTCATAGAGTTTCTTCACTGAGTTTCCGAGGCCAAAGAGTAGGTAATACTTGGAAATCGGTGTGGCCGGATTCTCATAGTCACAGTAGATCTTATCCACATAAGTTCCATTTTCATAGATCACCACCTCCCTGACGAATCCCTCATAGGTATAGAAAACCCACTCCCCATGGCGCTGGCGTGTTTTTTTAAACCCCTGGAATTTAATGGTTCCATCATTATAAAATTCCATCTCGGGAACATACATCTTGCCACTTGGGGCCTTCAATTTTCCATTGACCAGGATCCGGTCCTCAATACCGAAGTAGCTCAGGTAAGGCATATCCCGGATAATCTCCTCCGGATTTGAAGTATCTTCAGGCTTTTGGTAATTGGCACCAGCAAATACCTCTTCTGAATGTTCAATCAGTAGCTCCTGTTCATAAATACCATCCTCATAGGCTTTTCTGTCTCTCAATTTGGATATTAGCAAACCCATATTACTGTGCTTGCTTCCACTCAAATCTGCCAGCCCCATGGATGTGAGGATTAACTCCTTCTCATTTCTGTAGAGAAAGGTATTGAGCTTATCATGATAAAGAATCCTCAGGTTCTTGAATTCTTTGTACCAGCGCTGGCCCCTGGTCTGGTTCCTTTCTTTTCCAAACACCACTGTGATACGGACATTCCGCTGATCGGCCTGCTGAAACCTTAAAATCACACTCTCATGGAATTTCATTGCCGGAGTGAAGAATACGATCTCATTATTGGCCTCCGAAATCAAACGGTCAATCTGGTACGATGTGCCCACTGGTGAAAGGAATTCGGCAGCCATAAAATTGTTTCAAAAAGTTTTATCAAATTCTTCCTAACGAAATTATGCAAAAAACAAACTCCTTTTAAAGGAAATATTAACAACCATACGCTTTGGGACAGTTCCCCCTGGGGGGGGAAAAAAACCCTGATCAAATCAGGGCGGAAGAAATTGTATGTGACCTCAGGAAGACTCGAACTCCCACCATGGGAACCGGAATCCCACGTTCTATCCAGTTAAACTATGAGGCCAGAATGGACCGCAAAGTTAATAGTTTTTTATAATTTCGCACACTGAATCAGAAGCTGACAGAATGGACTATAAGTTTGCAGAAATTGAAAAGCGGTGGCAGGACTACTGGGAAAAGCATAAAACCTTTCGAACAGAGGATGACTTCTCCCTACCGAAGTTTTATGTACTGGATATGTTTCCCTACCCTTCAGGAACGGGATTACATGTGGGCCACCCCGAGGGATATACGGCTACTGATATCGTTGCCCGTTATAAAAGGATGAATGGCTTTAATGTGCTCCACCCCATGGGATGGGATGCCTTTGGATTGCCCGCCGAACAATATGCCATCGAAACCGGTACCCATCCATCGCTGACAACACAGAATAATTGTGATAATTTCCGTAGGCAGATCAAGTCCCTTGGCCTGGGATATGACTGGGACCGTGAGGTCAATACAACTGATCCCGGATATTTCAAATGGACCCAGTGGATTTTTATCCGACTGTACAACACCTGGTTCGATGAAGTGCAGCAGAAAGGACGCCCCATTGAAGAGCTTGAGGTCCCTGTAGAGATAAAAGCTGTGGGAGAAGAGGCCATCAACGATTTTATTGCAGAAAAACGTCTTGCCTATTATGATGATGCGCAGGTATGGTGGTGCCCGCACTGCAGGATCGTCTGTGCCAATGAAGAGGTACTCAATGACGGCACCCACGAAAAGTGTGGAAACCTTGTTGAGAGGAAGAATCTTAAACAATGGATGCTCCGGATACCTCAATATGCCGAGAGACTGCTGGATGGACTGGAAAATGTAGATTGGCCAGAGGGAGTTAAAGATATGCAGCGCAACTGGATCGGACGTTCTACCGGAGCTGAAGTAGATTTTCTGGTAGCGGAAAAAGGTGAAATCCTCAGGGTTTTTACCACCCGTCCCGACACCCTGTTTGGTGCCACATACATGGTGGTTGCCCCTGAACATCCTCTTTTGAAGGAGCTTACAACAACGGAACAGTTTACAAAGGTGGATGCCTATGTGGCCCAGGCCGGACTAAAATCGGAATTGGATCGTTCAGACCTCTCACGAGAGAAGAGCGGGGTCTTTACAGGCTCTTATGCCATCAACCCGGTAAACAATACAAAGATTCCCATCTGGGTAGCCGATTACGTTCTGATGGGGTATGGAACCGGGGCCATCATGGCTGTTCCGGGTCACGATACCCGTGACTTTGAATTTGCCACTGCTTTTTCACTCTCCATCCCCTGTATTCTTGATCCTGATACTGATGATAAAGATCTGCGCGAACAGGTCCTTAGAGGGGAAGCCTGCTGGACCGGCGATGGACGCTATGTCAACTCTGCCTCGGAAGAGACCGGACTGAATATCAACGGGCTTTCCAAAGAGGAGGGGATTGCGAAGACCATACAATGGCTGGACCAGAATAAACTGGGTACAGAGGCCATCAATTACAAGATCAGGGACTGGCTATTCAGCCGGCAGCGTTACTGGGGAGAACCCTTTCCTGTAATCCACTGGGAAGACGGTGAGATCTCATTGCTGGAGGAGTCCCAGCTGCCACTTCAACTTCCTGAAATGGAAAAATATGAGCCAGGCAGTCATGGTGAGTCCCCGCTGGCCAATGCCACTGAATGGCTCCATGTGAGTGATTCCAATGGACGTAAAGGCAGGCGTGAAACCAATACCATGCCTCAATGGGCCGGATCATGCTGGTACTATCTCAGATACATAGATCCTAAAAATGATGAGGAGCCCTTCTCCAAAGCAAAGGAGAATTACTGGCTGCCCGTGGATCTCTATGTGGGAGGCGCCGAACATGCCGTACTTCACCTGCTCTATAGCCGCTTCTGGCATAAAGTACTTTTCGATCTGGGTATTGTCTCCACAGATGAGCCCTATACCAAGTTATTTAACCAGGGGATGATCCTCGCTTTTGCCTATGAAACAGAGGCCGGGGCCAAGGTGGCCAGCGACCTGGTGGAGGAACGAGATGGTGCTTTCTATCATACCGAAACCGGGGAACCCTTGAAACAGATTGTGGCCAAAATGTCCAAATCACTAAAAAATGTGGTGAATCCGGACGATGTTGTTTCCAGTTACGGAGCTGATTCGCTTCGACTCTATGAGATGTTCCTTGGTCCACTGGATGCAGTAAAGCCCTGGGTCGAAAATGGGGTAAAGGGTGTCTATAACTTCCTGAACCGCGTCCATAAGTTTTTTGCTGATCCGGACCATTACCATTCTGGCGAGGAGGATCTGGAAATATTAAAGTCGCTGCACGCTACCATTAAAAAGGTGGGTGGCGATGTGGAGACGCTTCATTTCAATACAGCCATCTCCCAGATGATGATCTTTACCAATCTCACCATAAAAAAAGGTAAGGTAAGCCGTCAGACCGCGGAAGCTTTTATCAGGGTGCTGGGTCCATTTGCTCCCCACCTGGCAGAAGAGATATGGAGCATTCTGGGCAACAGTGGCTCCATTGCCTTAGCTCCATGGCCCCCATTTGATGAATCAATGCTCCAGGAAGACTCCCACGAATATCCTGTTATGATCAATGGGAAGCTCAGGTTCAAGATTTTACTTCCACTGAACATGGAGGCTGAGGAGATCAGGGAACAGGTCCTGGCACATGAAACTGCCCAGAAGTGGACCGGAGGAGATGATCCCAAACGGTTTATCCATGTGCCTAAAAAGATTATCAACATCGTAGTATGATAAAGCACAAGGGAATTAAAATCATAGGCTTGTTGCTTCTGGGTGGAGTGATGGGGATCAGCCTGCTTTTGTCAGCCTGTAAGACCACACCGACCCAGGCAGTAGCATCCACCCCGGTGGAGTCTGCTATTGATACCATTGTTCCTGCCACAGACGATTATGGGATTCCCATGGACCTGTATAATGTTGAGGAGGGAAAGGTTGGCCGTAATCAAACCCTCTCCGACCTGCTTCAGCCCCTGGGTGTAAGCTTGCAGGAAATCTACCAGATCTCGCTGCTCCCCGACAGCTTGGTTAATGAGCGGAAAATCAAGCAGGGGAATCCTTATCTTTTTTACTCCCTGAAGGATGCTCATTTGGAAGTTCCCCGGAATGCTGAGGCAATATTTATTTATGAAAAGGATCAACTCAATTTTGTGGCCATAAGTATTGATCCGGATTCTATCTGGGCAAGAAATGGCAGGAAGCCAGTCGATACAAGGCAGCAGGTGGCCTCCGGCATCATAGAAACTTCCCTGTGGGAATCCATGCTGGCAGCAGATGCGAATCCCATGCTGGCCATAGAGTTAAGCGAAATTTTTGCCTGGACCATTGATTTTTTTGGATTACAGCAGGGCGATCAATATAAAGTGATCTATGAAGAATCCTTTGTGGATTCGAGCTCCATAGGTATCGATAGAATCACCGGAGCCTGGATCTGTCACAATGAGACCGATTTCTGGGCAATTCCCTTTGTACAGGACAGCATCAGGAGCTTTTTCGATGAAGAGGGGAACAGTCTCCGTAAAGCATTTTTAAAGGCGCCCCTCAGGTTCTCCAGGATCAGTTCGGGTTTTTCCCATTCCAGATATCATCCTGTATTGAAAATCAGGCGTCCTCACCACGGAGTCGATTATGCGGCCCCAACTGGAACCCCGGTTCATACAGTGGGTGATGGTGTTATCACAAAGGTGGGCTATCAGAAGGGAGGTGGTGGAAACTATGTGAAAATCAAACACAACAGTGTTTATTCCACTACTTACATGCACCTGAGTGGTTTCGGCAAAGGTGTTAGACAGGGTGTTTATGTAAAGCAAGGTGATGTCATCGGGTATGTGGGAAGCAGCGGCCTGGCCACCGGTCCGCACCTCGATTTCAGGTTCTATAAGAATGGCAGTGCAGTCAACCCACTCAAAGTGGAGGCTCCTCCTGTGGAGCCCGTATATGAAAAGAACAGGAGGGCCTATGGACTGATCCGGGTCTTCACCATCAGTTGGCTAAAGCTCCTTCAATAAGTTTTCAACCACCATAGGGTAAAATTTATACTCCAGTTCATGAATCTTCTCGGCAAGGGAGTCTGGCGTTTCTCCAGAATCCAGGTCACATCTTGCCTGGAAGATAATATCACCTTCATCATATTCCGGGTTTACATAGTGAATGGTAATACCTGATTCCGATTCACCGGCCTCAATCACTGCACTGTGCACCCGGCTGCCATACATTCCTTTTCCCCCATATTTGGGAAGCAGTGCCGGATGGATGTTAACTATCTTATTTTCAAATGGTAAAAGCAGGTTTTCTGGCACAAGCCAGAGAAAACCCGCCAGGACGATATAATCAATGTCCCGTTCGATAAGCAGATCAAGCACTTCGTTTGAGCTGTAAAACTGCTCCCTGGTAAACACAAGCGATTCAACTTCATGGATTTGCGCCCGACCTATTACCCCGGCGCCCGGACGGTTGGTAAGTACGGTTCGGACCTCGCCAAAGGGACTCGTTCGAAAAAAATGAATCAAATTTTCGGCGTTTGTTCCTGATCCGGAGGCAAATATGGCTATGTTATTCATTTTTCTTTGAAAATAGTCGAATTTTGCATTTCTTTGCAGCGTTAAAAATAACTAATATTATTAATTAAAATTTTATAGTCATGTCTGACATTGCATCAAGAGTAAAAGCAATCATCGTAGACAAATTAGGTGTTGATGAGAATGAAGTAACTGCAGAAGCCAGCTTCACTAATGACCTGGGAGCAGATTCTCTTGACACAGTCGAGCTGATCATGGAATTCGAAAAAGAGTTCAACATGGGTATTCCCGATGATCAAGCTGAAAACATTTCTACTGTTGGTGATGCGATCAAATATATTGAAGAGAACGCAGAGTAAGGTTAGTATTTAGTTCCAAAACTTATTTGGTATGAGACGGGTAGTTGTTACGGGATTGGGGGCGATTACCCCCTTGGGTAAGAATGTACAGGACTTCTGGGACGCACTTGTTAATGGTGTAAGCGGATGTGACTTGATTACTCGTTTCGATTCTGAGAAATTCAAGACTAAATTTGCCTGTGAGATTAAGGATTACAACTCACTGGACTATTTTGACAGGAAAGAGGCACGCAAGCTGGACCCCTATGCCCAGTATGCCCTGATCGCTGCAGAACAGGCCTACCAGGATGCTGGCCTGGCAGATGCAGATCATGATAAGGACAGGGCTGGTGTTATATGGGCTTCCGGGATTGGAGGTCTGGATACTTTTACCCAAGAGATTGCAGGCTACGTGGAAGGTGGAAGAACTCCCAGGTTTAGCCCTTTCTTTATTCCAAAAATGATTGTTGATATTGCTGCAGGGCACCTGTCCATGAAATATGGATACAGAGGACCCAATTATGCTACTGTATCAGCATGTGCTTCATCAACCAATGCCATCATTGATGCATATAACCTGATCCGTCTGGATATGGCAGATCTTTTTATAACAGGTGGTTCTGAAGCACCCGTAGTTGAAGCCGGAGTAGGTGGTTTTAATTCAATGCAGGCTCTCTCCACCAATAATGAAAATTATAAAAAAGCATCCAGGCCTTTTGATGCCAATCGTGATGGTTTTGTCATTGGTGAAGGCGGGGCCGGACTCATCCTGGAGGAGTTGGAACACGCCAAAAAGCGGGGTGTCAGGATCTATGCGGAACTGATTGGTGGCGGTATGTCGGCCGATGCGTACCATCTGACTGCTCCCCATCCCGAGGGTGAAGGAGCCACACTGGTAATGAAAAATGCCCTTCGCGATGCGAAGATTGCACCCGAAGAGGTCGATTATGTAAATGTTCATGGAACTGCCACCCCCCTTGGTGACCGTTCCGAAATTAAGGCCATACAACGTGTTTTCGGGGATCATGCCTATAAGCTCAATATCAGCTCCACCAAATCAATGACAGGTCACCTGCTGGGTGCAGCTGGAGCCATTGAATCTATGGCCGTGATCTTATCCATCGTTAATGGTATTGTACCCCCTACCATCAACCTGGAGACCCTGGACCCGGAAATTGATCCCAAGCTGAACCTCACAGTCAACAAGGCTCAGGAACGTGATGTAAAAGTGGGTCTGAGCAATACCTTTGGTTTCGGAGGACACAACACCTCTGCAGTTTTCAGGCTTTATAAGGATTAAGCACTTGAATAACCGTAGATTCTATTTGGATCTGGTTCGAATGCTGGGATTTCTGCCCCGCAATCTATCCTTGTACAGGCTTGCCTTTATACCCAAATCTGCTCAACAAAAAAATCCCTCCGGGAATCTCCTCAATAATGAACGCCTGGAATACCTGGGTGATGCGGTGCTGGATGCTATTGTAGCCAACACCCTGTTTAACAGCTATCCCGAGGGTGATGAAGGATTTTTAACCAAACTGCGTGCCCGCATTGTCAAACGGAAAAATCTGGATTACCTGGCCACAAAAATTGGCATTCCGGCTTTGATTAATCCCGGAATTACTGCTGGCAGTAAATCAAAACACATTTATGGGAATGCGCTTGAGGCACTTATCGGAGCCATCTACATCGACCGAGGTTATGGGGCGGCCAGAAAGTTCTTCGAAAGGAAGATCCTGATGAGACATATAGACCTTGTTCAACTGGCCCAGAAGGATCCTGATTATAAAAGCAGGATCATCGAATGGACCCAGAAAAACAAGTTGGAAATTACTTTCCAAAGCAAAGAGGAGCATCTGGCGGGAAGTAAAGCGCCCTCTTTTGTCTCCGTCATCCTGCTAAATGAAGAGGAGAAAGGTACAGGGAGAGGCGATTCAAAAAAAGACGCCGAACAACAGGCAGCAAAAGCAGCATTGAAAAGCATTCATAAAGTATAATATGGGCGTGAAAAGACATAAGCTGGATATGGCCATTGAGGAGGATTTTTGCCTTCTGGGTGTGGTTACAGATGAACCAGACTATAAGTTGTGCTGGATGATTAATCGTGCGCTTGACATGAACTTTGAGAAACAGGAGGAGCTACAGTTATTTCACCGCAAACTGGGTGAGGAGCAGGTGTTTTCCCTTTTTTCCTACCATGACAATGATGCCATGATAAGCTACAGAATCATCAGGAATCGAGCCGAAAACGGATACTACCTGGATGAACTAAAAAACATCGACTACATGATCCATATCCAGGGAGAAATCAATACTAACAGGATCAGTGGGTTTATGCTTTCTGTGGGTGCACTGGAGCCAGTAAGAATGTGTGTTCCTTCAGATCTGAGCAGGATTAAAAACAAAGAGAGATTGCTGCTCTGGTAGTCAGAATAACCACCTGATAAGGGGAACTATAACCGAAAAAACAGGGAGCTCCTGGTAGTTCTGATAACCCTCCCTGTAGAGTGAATCCAATATGGTTCCCTGCTGAATCACAGGTCTGAACATCTTTCGGTAGAAAGGAAGAAAACCTACTGCCAGGTCAAAAACCATATCGAGCAAAAAGAGCAAGCCGGCCACCACCAGGTAGACGTAGCCCGAAATCTGAATATCAAATCCGGGACCCAGTACAGAAATCAAGCTGAGAGAGACCAGCCAGATAATCACTTTTACGATCAGTCCGGGCGTAAGAAGGTAGCTGACCTTTGAACGCACCCTGGCCAGCTTCAGAAATATGCTTGAGCACGTTCCTCCAAGAATAAGTCCGGCTATAAACCTCCAAAGAATACTCTCCACGGGAAAAAAAATCAGGAAAGCCAGGATGGACAGAAACTTGAGCAAGGATGCCATCCGGTGAAAATATACCGCCCTTGTGCTACGGGGGACCACTACCCTTTTTACTTTATTCTTATACCGGGCACTGTGATTCAATGCACCGTATGTTCGAGTCTCTATATCAACTGTCTTCAATAATTCTATTTTGTAAGCTTTGCCATCTGCCATGGTACTTCGGCAATAGCAGCACCTGTCTTTGCTTGGTTTGCCCGGAATAAGTTTAAAGAAACTTACCACCTCTTTCCAGGAGGTTCTGAATCGTCCAAGGTGAAACCATCGTTTTCTTTTCTGGTAGATAAATACCAGAAGAACAATACCC
This sequence comes from Bacteroidota bacterium, assembly GCA_030637895.1. Classification (GTDB taxonomy): domain Bacteria; phylum Bacteroidota; class Bacteroidia; order Bacteroidales. Next base: position 11,215 of record DAOWFP010000114.1, read on the forward strand.
ATGATTATAAAAACGGAGGTGCCAGCCAGGCTTCCCGGATCTCCGAATATGGCCAAAAGAACAGGCAATACCACCGCTGATAGGGCAAAGAGAAGGATGGCTCCATTGCCGGCATATTTCAAGAGCAGGATGGGATCGTGCCATTCCGGCCTTTTAAAATAATCATCCTGTTGCCTCTTTTTTTCTCTATGGGCCCTGGCCCGCTCTTGCATCTTCTCACGCTCCCTTTTATATACCTCGCCTGAAAGCTGCTCATCATATGATGTGGCATCATTCAAACCGGCTTCGGGATGTTCCAGAAGATAGTCATAGGCCTCGGTAATCTCCTGGAATTTTCTGGCGGCACCAGCCGACTTATTTCGGTCGGGGTGGTATTTCAGTGCAAGTTGACGATAGACGCTCTTAATCTGCTTCTTTGTGGCTCCTGGAGATAATCCCAGTACTTTGTGGTGGTTAAGCTGAGGCAAGGGGGTACTTTTTATGCAAGTTATTGATTCCCTATTAACCAACAAAAAAAGCTGCCCGTCGGGAGGACGAGCAGCTTTACACCAATAAACCCTAAAACTAAACCAATTTGCCTGCTAAAGCATCTTAAACTACTTCTACTTGTATTCTATTTCTTTTTCTCCTTTTTAACAACTTCCACTTCTACTTCTACTTCTTCGTCATGGTCATGGTCACTGTCTTTGTCATGGTCTACATCGTGGTCCTCATGCAGATCTCCACCCTCAGTGATAACGATCACTTTCACATTTTCTCCATCACCCTCTTCTTTAATCAGCTTCATAACCTTTACTTTCACCTCATCATCCCCCTTGATGATAAAGACATTTTCGTCCTCATCCATCATCTTCTCATCACCTTCGACTACAGTCCAGGAGCCATCTTCATGGCCCGAAACCACAACTTTTATCTCCTTCTTCATTACCACATCACCACCCTCATAATCTTCATCAACCAGGATATCAAAGGTGCTTCCATCATCGCTCTTCATAACAATCACATGCTTCCCATGGGGATGCTTACCATCATGCTTTTCCTCTGTCACCCAGACAGCGGAGTCTCCGCTAAACTCGGTGATTTCAGTTGTCTCTCCATCTTCGGAGATGAACACCATCGTTTTAGTTTCGCCGCTTCCGCTGTGTGCCGATGTATAGTTATAAGTGACATGCTCCTTATGTGGTTCATCTCCACTTACAATTTCCATCATCTTCATTGCATGCTTAGCCTCATCGGCATCATCAAACAAGTAAGTGGTGTCCTTGACAAGCTTGCCATCCTTTTTCACCTTGATGCTCATTTCGATTTGGTCCTGCGCCAGGAGTCCGGTCGAAAGAATAAGTGAAGCGGCAATGCTCAATATCCAAAAGGGTGTATTTTTCTTCATGTTCGTTTGCTTATTTGTTATGGGACAAATCTATTTCAGATTATCGTTAGATAGGTTTAAAGGAAGTTAAAGAATGTTAAAACACTCTGACTGAACCAATGAGGAGAGCTATCTTTGGGCCATGAGTCGAACCATTCTCTGGATAGTATCCCTGTTTCTTGCGCTGGCAATGGTGGCCATGATCCTGGTTCAGGCATACTGGATCAGGCGCTCCCTGGAGTCGGAGGAGCACCAGCTTGGCCTGGTGGTTAATGATGTTCTTTCAGATATCTCCGACGAACTGGTTCAGAATGAAACTGTGATCACCATCCTCAATGAGATCCACCCCCCGGTAATTCAGCATCAAAGCCAGGCTGTGTGGAACTTCCATATTGATAGCCGCAGCTCCTATGACCGGACTGAAAGCAGCGTGGATATTACCATTGAAGCACATGAACTTGATGAGGATGAGAATACCTTTACTTACACTTCACCCGATGTTTCTCTGACAAATCAAAGAGTGGAGATGATCAACGATTCGCTCCTGGTGGTGGTGGGTGAAGATATCACCATGCAGGATACCATTCTTGTTTCAGCCATGCACCCGGATCTGGTCAGGAGGGAACTGAGAGCGCAGGTAGCGAAGCAGGAATACTTTGTAGATCATGTTGTTAAGAAAATGCTTATGGAAGAGGGAGAGGTATTGGAAAATATCTCCGGGGGGATGATCGAATCATCTCTGTCTGAAAAACTAACATCCCGTGGTGTGGGTTATCCTTTCGAATATGCGGTGTATGAGATGGGTCACAAACCCATATTCAGTTCGGAGAATTTCAACGAATATGAGCAATGCAGGTATTTCAGGAGATCGCTATTTCCAAGCAGTGTTTTTAACCGCTTTGTTTACATCAGCGTCTATTTCCCTGAGGAGAAACAACTTCTTCGCAAGTCTATGGGAATCATGGGGGGGTCATCTCTGACGATCACTTTGTTTATTATTATCATGTTCAGCCTGACGCTCTATATCATGTTTAAACAGAAACGTCTCTCGGAGATGAAGAACGATTTTGTCAACAACATGACCCACGAATTAAAAACGCCCATCTCAACCATCAGTCTGGCATCACAGATGCTCAATGACAGATCGATTCCCGATGAACAGAAAAACCTGGGGCATATATCCAGGATCATTCAGACAGAGAGCAGACAGTTGGGTTACCAGGTGGAACGCGTACTCCAGATGGCTATTTTCGATCACGGTGAGCTGAAGTTGAAGCGCGAACCAGTTGATCTGCACGATATAATTGAAACAGTGGCGCAAAATTTCCTGTTGCAGATGGATAAACGGGGAGGAAAACTGGAATTTCAACCTGAGGCCGATCAATCGGTTGTCACAGGCGATCTGATGCACCTCACCAATGTGGTCTCCAACCTGATGGAGAATGCCATGAAATACACCAGTCGCAATCCTGAAATTACCATCTCCACCATGAATGAACACAATTCTATTGTAGTCTCTGTGGCTGACAATGGAATCGGGATCAGCAAAGATGACCAGAAACGTATTTTCGATAAGTTTTACCGGGTCCCCACCGGGAATGTTCATAATGTGAAAGGGTTTGGGCTGGGACTTAGCTATGTCAAGCTAATTGTGGAGGAACATGGAGGCAGCATCAAAATAAAAAGCGAGTCCACTGTGGGCTCTCGTTTCGATATTCACTTACCTTTAGAAGAGCAATCATAATAGAATGATATGAATGAGATAAAAAGCCGGATATTGCTGGCAGAAGATGACGAGAACCTGGGATCCTTACTCCAGGAATACCTCCAGGCAAAAAATTATGAAGCTGACTGGGTCACCAATGGGGAGAAGGCTTTTCGACATTTTGAACAATTCCATTACGACCTTTGCCTGCTGGATGTCATGATGCCAATCAAAGATGGTTTTACCCTGGCTTCCGAAATAAGGATCCTGAATAGCAGCATTCCCATTATATTTTTGACTGCAAAGTCCATGAAAGAGGATGTGCTTGAAGGATTTTCACTGGGGGCCGATGATTATATTACCAAACCATTCAGCATGGAAGAGCTGCTGTTCAGAATTGAAGCGATCCTTCGGCGAACAAAGGGAAGCCGGGGCATTGACAAAGAGATCTGGGAGATTGGTTCACTCACATTTGATGTGAATAAACAGATGCTCACCGGCAATGGATTGGAACAAAAACTGACAACCAAAGAGTCCGAACTGCTTAAGCTCCTGTGCAACAATATCAACCAGGTACTGGAGCGGAATTTTGCCCTAAAAGCAATTTGGATCGACGATAACTACTTCAATGCCAGGAGCATGGACGTCTATATCACCAAGCTTCGCAAGTACCTGAAAGCAGATCCCGGAGTGCAGATCATCAATGTGCACGGGAAAGGTTACAAGCTGGTTCTGGATGAAGGATAGTAAGGAGGTTTAGCTTAATCAAGCTTAAGTACGGCAAGGAATGCTGACTGTGGAACTTCTATGTTTCCCACCTGACGCATCCTTTTCTTTCCTTTTTTCTGCTTTTCAAGCAGTTTCCTCTTACGGGTAATATCGCCACCATAACATTTGGCCGTAACATCTTTTCGTAATGCTTTAACCGTCTCCCTGGCTATCACCTTGGCACCAATGGCTGCCTGGATCGCTACCTCGTATTGCTGACGTGGAATAAGCTCTTTCAGCTTAACGCACATTCTTCTGCCGAAATCGTAGGCATTATCCCGGTGAATCAAAGTGGAGAGCGCATCCACCATCTCCCCGTTCAACAGGATATCCAGCTTCACCAGATCAGCTTTCTGATATCCGTGGGGATGATAGTCGAAGGAGGCATATCCCTTGGAGATGCTCTTCAGTCTGTCATAAAAATCAAATACAATCTCGGCCAGGGGCATCTCAAAAGTAAGCTCTACTCTATTACTGGTCAGATAGACCTGGTTTTTCAGGATTCCACGTTTATCCAGGCAAAGTTTCATAACTGATCCCACATACTCGGCCTGCGAGATCACCTGAGCAATGATAAAAGGTTCCTCAATATGATCGATGGCTGTGGAGACCGGTAAGCCCGATGGATTATGTACTTCCACCAGCTCCCCCTTTGTAGAGATCACGTTAAAAGAGACATTGGGTACAGTGGTGATCACATCCATATCGAACTCACGGTCGAGCCGCTCCTGGATAATCTCCATATGTAACAATCCAAGGAAACCACAGCGGAATCCAAAACCCAGTGCAGCTGATGATTCCGGTACAAATGTGAGGGATGCATCATTCAGTTGGAGTTTCTCAATGGAATTCCGAAGGTCTTCATAATCATCTGCATCAATGGGATAGATCCCGGCAAACACCATGGGCTTTACATCTTCAAATCCTGAAATGATTTCAGTGCATGGGCGATCAACATGGGTAATGGTATCCCCCACTTTCACCTCTTTGGAGGTCTTTATCCCTGAAATGATGTAACCTACATCACCGGCCGACAGAACATCCCTGGGCTCTGGACCCAGCTTCAGTACCCCAACCTCATCTGCATGGTACTCCTTCCCGGTTGCCACAAACTTCACCAGCTCTCCCTTGCGGATGGAACCGTTTATAATCCGGAAGTAGGCAAAAATTCCACGGTATGAATTGAATACTGAATCAAATATAAGGGCCTGCAAGGGAGCATCCGGATCGCCTTCAGGAGCAGAAATCCGCTCAATAATAGCTTCCAGGATCTCTTCCACACCCTGTCCCGTCTTCCCGCTTGCTTCGATAATCTCACTGCGATCGCAACCAATCAGATCCTCAATCTGGTCCTTCACATCATCGGGCATGGCACTATCCGAATCCATCTTGTTCAGCACCGGGATGATCTCCAGATCATGGTCAATGGCCTGATAGAGAACAGATATGGTCTGAGCCTGGATTCCCTGTGTGGCATCTACAATAAGCAGGGCCCCTTCACAGGCTGCAATGGAACGACTCACCTCATAGGACAAGTCCACATGGCCTGCAGTATCGATCAGATTGAGCAGAAATTGTTTCCCCTCGTGTTCATGCTCCATCTGGATGGCATGACTCTTAATGGTAATCCCTCTTTCACGTTCCAGTTCCATATCATCCAGTACCTGGTCCTGGAAATCCCTTTCATCCAGGGTGCCGGTTTTCATGAGCAGCCTGTCAGCCAGTGTACTCTTACCATGATCGATGTGGGCAATGATGCAGAAGTTACGAATGTTAACCATAAGAAATTGACCTATTTTTTGCGCCCACAAAGATAGTTATTCCCCGGGATAAATGTGTAAATCCCATTTCACTCTTCAGGATATTGTCCTCGTCGCTTAAAATGCCACTTCGTGCCATTTGTAGGCTCCTCATTCAATATCCTTTCTAGTTTATGGACCTTCCCGATTTATCCCGTCGAAAAGACAGGAAAAGAAAAGAGCCTGTTCCCGAAAGAACAAGCTCTTGAAGTTATATAGATGTAAGTAAAATACTACATCATGCCCATTCCGGGGGCTCCGCCGCCAGCTGGCATTGGGGGCTCCGGCTCGGGAATATCAACGATTGCACACTCGGTGGTAAGTAACATACCGGCAATGGATGCGGCATTTTCCAGGGCAATGCGTGCCACTTTGGTAGGATCGATAACCCCTGATTCAAAAAGGTTCTCGTACTTCTCAGTGTGTGCATTGTATCCGAAATCGCCTTTCCCATCACTGATCTCTCTCACAACAACGGAACCTTCCAGTCCGGCATTCTCAACGATCTGGCGAAGTGGCTCTTCAAGGGCCCTTCTTACGATTGCAATACCTGTGTTCTCGTCTTCGTTTGATCCCTTGAGTTTTTCAAGTTTCTCAATTGAACGAAGGTAAGCAACACCGCCACCGGGTATAATTCCTTCTTCAACTGCAGCGCGGGTTGCACTGAGTGCATCGTCAAACAGGTCCTTCCTGGACTTCATCTCAACCTCGGAGGCAGCTCCTACATAAATCACTGCAACACCACCTGCCAGCTTGGCAAGACGTTCCTGAAGCTTCTCACGGTCATAATCAGAAGTAGTATTCTCGATCTGCTTTTTGATCTGTCCTACCCTTGCTTTTATCATCGCCTTTTCGCCGGCACCATTTACAACGGTAGTATTCTCCTTGTCGATGGAGATCTTTTCGGCCTGACCCAGCATCTCCAGCTCAGTGCTTTCCAACTTTAATCCTTTCTCTTCTGAGATTACTGTACCACCGGTAAGGATGGCAATATCTTCCAGCATCTCTTTCCGCCTGTCACCAAAACCGGGTGCCTTAACAGCAGCAATCTTCAGCGATCCGCGAAGCTTGTTTACTACCAGGGTAGCCAGTGCTTCAGCATCTACATCTTCGGCAATGATCATCAGCGGACGACCATCTTGAGCGGTAGCTTCGAGAACAGGAAGAAGGTCTTTCATGGTGGAGATCTTCTTGTCGTGAATCAGGATATAGGGATTATCCAGAACAGCTTCCATTTTCTCGGTATCGGTCACAAAATAGGGAGAAATGTAACCGCGGTCGAACTGCATACCTTCCACAACATCCACATAGGTGTCTGAAGATTTGGATTCTTCAATGGTAATAACACCCTCTTTCTTCACCTTAGACATGGCCTCTGCAATCAGAGCGCCAATGGATGATTCATTGTTGGCTGAGATAGATGCAACCTGCTGTACCTTCTTGATGTCATCACCGACCTCCTGAGATTGGCTTTGAAGACTCTTTACAACTTCAATTACCGCTTTGTCTATTCCCCTTTTCAGGTCCATTGGATTGGCACCTGCAGTTACATTCTTCAATCCAACCTGTACGATGGACTGAGCAAGTACCGTGGCAGTGGTTGTACCGTCACCAGCATCATCATTGGTCTTGGAGGCTACTTCTTTTACCATTTGCGCGCCTACATTCTCAATAGAATTTTCCAGATCTACCTCTTTCGCAACAGTTACACCATCCTTGGTGACCTGTGGTGCGCCAAATTTCTTCTCTATAATTACATTGCGACCTCTGGGTCCCAGTGTTACTTTGACAGCGTCAGCCAGCTGATCGATACCGCTTTTCAGCTGATCACGGGCTTCCACATCAAATTTGATCTCTTTTGCCATTTTTATTATTTTTTATTGGTTACTTACTTGGAAATGAATAAGATATCACTCTGTGAAACAAGAAGATAGTCTTCTTCATCAATGTTTAGTTCCTGTCCGGCAAATTTACCATAAAGAACCTGGTCGCCCACTTTGATCTCCATGGGTTCGTCCTTTTTGTCTGCTCCTACCATTACCACTTTTCCATTCTGTGGCTTTTCTTTCGCTGTTTCGGGAATGATGATACCACTGGCTGTTTTTTCCTCAGCCTCAGAAGGCTTAACAAGAATTTTACCTGCAAGGATCTTACCTTTAAGTTCTGCCATTTTTGTTTTGTATTTTATAAGTTCGACATTATCAAAATCGCTTTCTCTTTATCATATTTTGTGCCAAAGGAGATAAACAAAAAAAAAGTGTCAGTAATATGACATACTGACACTTTTCATACTGAAATGAATATCTTTTCCCTTACTCTGTGTCACCTTCGGCAGGTTCAGTGCCAAATGATTCAGGAAGATCAATGGTCTGAGCGGGCTGGTCCATAATGGTTTCGTCAAACTGGCCCTGGAGACGTGAATTATCAGCATCTCCCGCCTTGGGAACAGTGACCCCGGCCAGAAGACTGAAAACAATCAGGGCTGATCCCAAAATCCAGGTAGCTTTCTCAAGGAAATCGGCTGTTTTCCGAACACCCATGTATTGGTTGGATGATGAAAAGTTCGATGCCAGTCCACCACCTTTAGAATTCTGTACAAGTACGATTAAAATGGTAAAGATGCATGTGACAACAATCAATACCGTAAATATAACAAACATATTAGTGCCTCTTTATGAATGGTTTATATTCCTAATTTTCTCGATTTGAGCTGCAAAGTAAGCACTTTTTTCCGGATATTTCAAACTTAATTTCTCGTAGGCATAGATGGCCTTGGCATAGAGACCCTGCTTCACATAGATCTGAGCCAGAGTGTCAGTGATAAAACCATCATGTTCCCTGATAGAGGCAAGGGAAACATCTCCTTTCAGCGAGGTTTCCTTATCGGCCCGGATGGGACCCGATTCACCTCTTATAAAGCTTGTTATAAGGTGATTGTCGTTATTTTCCGGTTTCTCCTCTTCAACTAGCTCCTCTGAAGGAAGCTCAGTAGCTTCTTCAACAGAATCCTCAGCTGAATCCTCCACAGGAAGCTCAGTAGCTTCTTCATCCAGAATCTCTAAAAGTTCCTCCACCGGTTCTTCATCCAGTTCAAGCAGATCGGTGCCTGATTCCTGGCCTGCATAGGGGGCATGCTGTTCAATAATAACATCCGCGTGTTCATTGCTTTCCTCGGAAAATTGAATGATTTCTCCGATTTCATCTACTGGCTCGGGCTCGGGCTCCGGTTCTGAAGTTTGCTTTACCTCGCTTACCAGCTGTAATAGTTTTTTACGATTCATGGAATAGACAGCAGCTACCTTAAGTTGCTGTTTCTTCTCATAACCGAGTGCCTCCATAATACGAACCTTCAGTAGGTGAGCAGTACTGAACTCCGGAAATTTCCTGCACAGTTTATTCACCTCATCCAGGTCGGCAGGCGCATAATGATTGGTATTAAGCAGGCGTATGATATCTGAAGCGTTCATATAAGCTAGGATTACCAGGAAATAAATGCTTTATTGAATATATCTTCCACAAGGTTCTCAACAATAACTGTGATCAGTCCGTCTTCCACATCAGAAAGGTTCAGTTGTGCATCGTAATCTTCATAACGGCTGAAGCTGGTGTCATAATCCAGATCCGGCTCCACCACATTAATATATTTCACCCGAACCGTAATGGTGAGTCTGTTTCGTGCTGCTGTTTCCTGAACGGTAATGGCAATGGGTCTGGTTTCGTATCTAGTAATTTCACCGGAAAACTGTACATCCCCACCCTGGTTGGAGAGATCAAGATTGGTATTTCCCTGTATCTTGTCCATCATGGCATCTGTAAACAGCTGGCTGAGCTGAGCCTGAACAAGCGCTGCCCGGTTCGGAAAATAGTCAACAGAATAGGTCTGCACTTCTTCTGAGATGTTAACCCCACTAAACGAGTAGTTTATGCCGCAGGCTGTCAATCCCGCCACAAGGGTGATAATTATAGCAGTCAACCTGAAATATGGTGCAATCTTTCTCACTTCCTATTCGATATTATACTCTTTGATTTTCCTGTAAAGGGTTCTTTCGGAGATTCCCAGGTCCTGTGCGGCATACTTCCGTTTCCCATTGTGCTTTTCCAGTGCCTTGATAATCAACTCAATTTCTTTGTCTTCCAGAGAAAGAGACTCCTCAACGATCTCCTCTGTATCCAGAATGTGCTCATCTTCCCGCTCCTTACGAACAGAGCTTCGTTGGGTGATCAGATTTTCAGCATCCGCCGGCAGGTCATCAACAGTGGAATATAACTTCTTTATGATCCCCTCATTCTCCTGTTCAATATCGGTGCTGACTGATCCCTTTTCCATAATCTGGGCCACCAGCTTTTTCAGATCGTTCATATCGCTCTTCATGTCGAAAAGCACTTTGTAAAGAATCTCCCGCTCCGAATTAAAAGCTTCCTCTGCGATTGAGTCCTTATCGATCAGGGCTGGCAAGCGGGTTTTATGATAATCGGGCAGGTAATGCATCAGGGATGCTGCTGAGATTTCTCTATCCTGTTCTATAATGGAGATCTGCTCTGTGACATTCTTCAACTGGCGCACATTTCCAGGCCATTCGTATTTTAACAAAACCTGGCGGGCCTCCTCATCCAGGCGGATGGCAGGCATGCGGTAGCGTTCTGAAAAGTCTGCCGCAAACTTCCTGAAAAGCAAAAGGATATCATCCCCCCGATCTCTCAGTGAGGGCATCTGGATGGGAACAGTATTCAAACGGTAGAAAAGGTCCTCTCTGAATTTACCTTTTTTTATGGCCTGGGCCACATCCAGGTTGGTGGCAGCCACCACTCTTACATCGGTCTTCTGAACTTTGGAGGACCCAACTCTTATATACTCGCCTGTTTCCAGCACCCTTAAAAGTCGGACTTGCGTGGAAAGTGGTAGTTCGGCTACCTCATCGAGAAAGATGGTCCCCCCGTTTGAAACCTCAAAATAACCCTTTCGCGTATCATGTGCCCCTGTAAAAGCGCCCTTTTCATGACCAAACAGTTCTGAATCAATGGTACCATCAGGAATAGCTCCACAATTCACTGCAATGTAGGGTCCATGTTTCCTTCCCCCAAGCGAGTGAATAATCTTGGGGAAGGCTTCCTTTCCAGTTCCACTCTCACCTGAGATCAACACGCTCAGGTCGGTAGGGGCCACCTGCCGTGCAATATCAATGGCCCTTTCGAGCCCGGGATAGGTCCCAATAATTGCAAACCGCTGTTTTATCTGCTGAATCTCCATGTTCCTTTCTGACAAAATAACCTGAAAGTATGACAAAATTACAATTTTAGCCGGATTCAAAAAGGTTTATCTTTATAGTTTCCTATTTTTGAAATAAAAAGGTGGCTGAATTCCTGGGCATTATACCTGCAAGATTTGCTTCGACCCGCTTCCCGGGTAAACCCCTGGCTATGCTGGGTGATAAACCAATGATCCAATGGGTTTATGAACGTGCATCTTCCCTCTTTGAACACCTGGTGGTGGCAACCGATGATAATCGTATTTACACTGCAGTAGGGCGTTTCGGCGGAAAAGTGCTAATGACCTCTCCCGGACACACAAGTGGCACCGAGCGCTGTGCTGAGGCTGCCGGAATGTATGAGCAGCAGATGGGCCTTCATTTTGATCATGTGGTCAATATCCAGGGCGATGAGCCACTGATTCAGCCGGAGCAACTGCAGACATTGATTGATTGCATACAGACTCCCGGAACCAGTATCGCCACTTTGATCAGGCCCCTAAAGTCCCATCAGGAGCTGGAAAATCCCAATGTGGTGAAAGTGGTGGTGGACCAGTCGTTCCGGGCACTCTATTTTTCCAGGGCCTCCATTCCGTTTATCAGGAGCTCAAGTGCTGAACAAAAGCCTGCAAACCTTCCTTTTTATACCCATATCGGGCTCTATGCTTTCCGGCGAGAGATCCTGAATCAGGTGGTAACATTGCCTCCATCGACGCTGGAGAAAGCCGAATCGCTGGAACAATTACGTTGGATGGAACATGGTATTACTATCCGGACCGCAGTTACCAATCTTCCATCGCTTGGCGTGGATACTCCGGAGGATCTGGAGTTTATCAGGAAAGAGGGATCCTTCTGATCCCCACTGTCCTACTCGTAATGCAAAGTCCTGGCCGGATTACCCCTGGCTGCACGATAGGCAAGCAGAGTTACAGAAATGATCGCAATCAACATGGCCGAAATGGCCGACACCATGTATATCCAGGGTTTGAATCCAATACTAAAAGGAAAAGCATGCAGCCAGTTCTGCATGAATAAATAAGCTGCTATCCAGGCCAGCAGAACAGAGATCCCCATCAAGAGTACTACTTCACGGGAAACCACAAGGATCACATCTCCTATGGAAGCTCCCATGGCCTTCCTGATTCCTATCTCTCTTGTTCTGCGGTGGGTATGATGAAGCGTCAGACCGACCAGGCCCAAACAGGCAATAAAGGTGGCGAGCACGGCAAACAGAAGGGACAGCCGGCCCGTACGTCGCTCCTCTTTGTAATAGCTATCAAGCTCATCTTCAAGGAAAAAGAACTGGAAGGGGGCATCTCCGGTCATAAGCATCCAGGTCTCTTTTATCTTGCTCAATGTAATTGGGATTCCTCTTCCTGCAACACCCAAGCGTACAGTTATATACCCCGACCAATCCATTCCTTCCTCTTTGTACCGAAGCATATAAGGGCCAACGGGATCGCGCAAAGAGCTATGATGAAAATCCTCGACCACTCCAATGATTCTCAATTGATTGGTATCACCATCAATGGTAGACTCCAGGATGATTGTATTAAAGGGATCGGTGATCCCAAATTCCGTTGCAGCTGCTTTGTTTATCAGGATGGCCGATTCATCGGAGGAGTATGAGGGATTAAAGAACCTGCTCTCTTCATCGGCCAGGCTGAAGTTATAGGTAAACATAAAACTTTCATCCACGTAGTTGGTTGAAAAGAGGAAATTGCTAGCTGCCTCTCTTCCCTTAATCTGGTAGGTTTCTGTACTGTTATTGTATCCCAGATAGGTAGTGGAGTTACTTGCGGCTATCACCCCCGGTATCTTCTCTATCTCTCGACAAAAGGTCTGGAGACTTGACTCCAGGGGATAGGTTCTTTTCAGTACCACCAGTTGCTCCTTATCGTATCCCAGGTCCTTATTCAGCATAAAGCGTAACTGGTTGGAAACTACCAATGTGCCTACAATTATCGCCACAGATATGGTAAATTGGACAATGACCATCACATTTCTGAAAATTCCGGCACGCTTGTTTCCTATAAATCCACCCTTGATTCCGTCAACCGGTGTAAATCTGGAGAGAAAAATAGCCGGATAGATCCCACTGAGGAATCCAACTATCAGAGCCAGAAGCAGCACAGCTGGTAACAGGTAACGGTACTGCTCCGATTCCATTCGCAGATTAAGATCCATGGTATGGTTAAACCATGGCAATAAAAGCTCTACTAGAATCAAGGCAAAAGCAAGGGCCAGCAAACTCAGAATAACAGATTCTGACAGAAATTGACGAACCAGTAAGGTCCTGTTTGAACCTGCTGCTTTTCTGATCCCGATCTCCCTGGCCCTTGTTGCTGACCTGGCCGTGGAGAGGTTCATGAAATTGATGGAGGCAATCACCAGGATAAAAAATGCCACCAGCCCAAAGATGTGAATATAGAGCCTGTCATTTACCGGGCGAAAGCAGCTATCCATTCCAACCTCTATATCGGGCTGGAGATGAATATCAAGTAGCGGCTGCAGGAATACACCATACTGGTTCCCGCCTTTGGCCCACTCTTCGGGTCCAACTCCCAGGATGGATTCAAGTTCTTCACGAATGTGTTCCGTCATCACATCCGCCATCTTGCGTTCAACTTTCCCAGGATCTGCCCTGGGTTTCAGAAGCACATAAGAGAATAATGAATTTTGAAACCAGGTTACATTACTCTCCCAGTCGAGGGTCTCCATGGAAGCGATGAAATCAGCAAAAAAATGGGAATTCTCCGGCAAGCTCTCAAAAACTCCGCTTACATAATAATAGTTGCTGTCGCTATTCACGCTAAGGGGAAGTCCCAGTGGATCAGCCTCCCCAAAATAGAGTCTGGCTTTCTCCTCGGTAATGAGAATTGAATTGGGCTTCGAAAGTGCCGTGACCGGATCTCCCTTGATTAGTTTGATGCTGAAAATATCGAAGAGGCTTGCATCGGCAAAAAGAAAGTGATCTTCTATGTGTCGCTCCTCGTCATACCAGATTAGATTCTGGTTGTAGACATCGAATCTGACATAGTTTTCAATTTCAGGGATTTCTTCGGTAAATGTAGGGGCCATTACCATGGAGGTCCACGCTCCCCGGAACGACTGCTCACCCATCATGCCGTCAATGTATAATCTGTGGATCCTCTGTTTGTTCTCATGAAAACGATCAAAACTCAGCTCCTTGACAATAAACAGTAATATTAGGATTGAACTGGCCAATCCGATGGCCAGTCCAGATACATTGATTAAAGTAAAGACCTTATTCTTACTGATATTTCTTAAGGCTACAGTAAAGAAATTTCTCCACATAACAGATCTCTTGCTCTGAATAAAGACAGTTTTCGTGCCACAATGTTTAGTCGGCTTTAGATAAATTAGTTATCTCTTCAACAATAAGGGCCGATTGGGAAAAATATGTTCGAAAATGAACTTGAACTGCACGAAATAGAACAGTAGCTTATTTGTGCATTGAAACCCTGAATGTGTAAAGGGAGTGCTCTTTAGAAAGGTTTTCAAAAGCATACTCCAGCTTGCTGCCAGTGGTTTTTGCCATCTCGATAAAGCCAAGACCTGCCCCTCCTTTAGCTGAAAATTTTCCGTTGGTAATCGTGGACTTGTAGAGCTCCTTTAATGCAAGACTATCATGGCTGTTCACTTTGTCGATCTTGCTCTTGAGGGGTTTCACTTCCTGCTTCTTAATCGGGTTTGTTGCCTCCATCTCAATCACCGAGTCGTTACAACTGATCTGGAAGCTTGGACAAAATCCCGGGATGCGTTTACCATTACATAGTAACTGGTCACTGTATTTGGTGATGTTTTCCAATGCCTCTATCATCACAGAGATCATCTTCTTGTAAGTCTTGAAGGAGATATCATAGTCCTGAGCATGCACTTTAAATTCTGACAGCAACCAGTCAATGGTACTGAAAGAAAACGGCCCCTGGTATATCAGGATTGACTTGCTCAACATGATGAATCCGATTTAGTACTGAAATTTAAGAAAAACTATATTATAGTTTCATTCTTGTTTTCCACATACCCTACATCCTTCTGAAGTGATGCGCCATGACTGGCCTCAACGGCCAGCCTGTCGCATCTTTCATTTTCCGGAATACTAGCATGCCCTTTTATCCAAATAAACTGCACCTTATACTTTCGGTATAAGGGCAGGAGCTGCTGCCAGAGATCCACATTCTTCTTGTTCTTAAAGCGTTTAGCTTCCCATGAGAAAACCCATCCTTTGTTTACCGCATCGGAAACATAACGTGAATCAGTATAGATCTTCACAATCAAATCGTCCCGTTTCAAGGCTTCAAGTCCCCTGATCACAGCAAGCAGCTCCATCCGGTTGTTGGTGGTTAACCTGAAACCTTCAGAGAGCTCCCTGCGGTGCTTTCCATATATCATCACCACACCCAGTCCGCCTGGACCGGGATTACCCCGGGCAGCTCCGTCTGTATATATGACTATCTCACCCGGTGCCATGGTTGCATTACTTTACCAGTGTCATCTCATCTACCAGATGCCCTGCCCCTGCATATTTGTCAATCACAAACAGGACATACCTGATATCCACATTGATGCATTTCTGCAATTCGGTCTCAAAAGCCACATCTCCGCTCATGGCCTCCCAGTTGCCGTCAAAAGCTATACCGATCAGCTCGCCATTCGCATTCATCACAGGGCTGCCGGAGTTTCCACCGGTGATGTCGTTGTTGGTTGTGAAACAGACATTCAGGGTTCCATTCTCCCCGTAGGGTCCATAATCCTTGGTTTCATAAAACTCTTTGAGCCGTTCAGATACCACAAATTCGAAGTTGTTGGGATCCTCTTTTTCCATCACTCCTTCAAGGGTGGTATAGTGGGTATAGAGTACCGCATCCCTTGGGTAGTAATCACCCACCACTCCGTAATTCATACGCATGGTGGAGTTGGCATCGGAATAGAAATCCTTCTCGGGATACATCTCTATCTTTCCTTTCAGGTATAACCTGCTACCCCGGCTGTAGGGCTCTTCAAACTGGGCCATCTTGCCTCGTACCTCGAAAAGCTTCTGGAAACCCTGGACTGCCTGGTATCCGGGATCTTTCTTTAAAACTTTCAATGCTGGATTGTCCATAAATGCATTGTATCTGGCCTGATCGGTTAAAAACGACTTTTTAAAGTAGTTGTCCACATACTTGGCGGCATCGCCTTTGTACTTGGTTTTAGCCTCAAGGATGAAGGAGGGCAGATACTCATCACCCAATTCGTCCATCAACAGGGCAACCATGGCAGTCATCACTTTTTTATCGGTTGGTGCATTGTAATTTTTGTAGAATCCTTCAGCACGTTCCTTCAGAGCAGTGGTGATCGCATCAATCTTCTCCTGGTCAGGCTCCGGATCGGCAAGAGCCATCTCCAGCTCCCTCAGATTGCGCCCAAAACCCACAGTTTCTATTCCCTGATAATAGGCCTCAACTAAATAGCTGAAGGCAATCATCATCTCTTTCCTTCCCTCAACCGCAGTCTGTATATCATTCAGAGCATTTCCATAGAACGCTTTGCGCTCCTCGTTCTGATCAAGCCACTGGGTGAAATCCGCTTCCTCCTGCTGCTTTTTCTCAGTCACTTCTAATTTCTTCAATGCCTTACTCATCCCAATGGAATTCTTCCAATAATTTGAGGAGCGGGAGTGCTTGGATGCATACTGGATGCGGACCTTCTCGCTGGCCTGCATATCTTCCATCATCAGGTCCAGTTTTATTCCCCTCACCTGGATACGTATGGGGTGATCAATCTCCAGGGATTCCTGAACCTCCCAGGAGGTCATATAACGGGAAGTGCCACCGGGATATCCCATCACCATGGCGAAATCTCCCATTTCATATCCCTTCACGGATATGGGGAGGTAGTATTTCGATTTCAAAGGAATGTTCTCGGGACTGTATTCTGCCGGTGAGCCATCGGGAGCTGTATAGACCCTGAACATTGAGAAGTCGCCGGTATGGCGAGGCCACATCCAGTTGTCAGTATCATGACCATATTTACCAATGGATTCGGGTGGTGCACCCACCAGGCGTAAATCCCTGTAGGTCTGGGTAATAAAAAGGAAATACCTGTTTCCGCTAAACATACTCCTTACTGTCGCTTCGTACTCATTTCCCTCAGTAGCTTCTGTGGTGATGGTTTCGGTAAGAGAGCGCACCTTTGAAGCGCGTTCCTGCATTCCCATCTGCTCGTTCAGTTCGGGAACGATCCTGTCTGTCACCTCTTCCATCCGTACCAGGAAGGTGATAGTCTTGCCTTCGTTGGGGAGCTCCTCATCCCTGGTCATGGCCCAAAAACCATCTTTCAGGTAGTCATGCTCGAGGGAACTGTGATTCTGAATTTCACCGTACCCACAATGGTGGTTGGTCAGCAATAGGCCGTCGGGTGAAACAAGTTCGGCTGTACAGGATCCACGATCCAGTGCACCTACAGCATCTTTCAGGCTGGCCTGGTTGATACTGTAAATTTGTTCGGCTGTTAACTGGAGTCCCATCTCGGTCATTTCATCCATGTTCACCTGCCCAATCAGGCTTAGCAGCCACATGCCCTCATCAGCATGTACTTTTACCTGGAAAGTAAATACCAGGGCAGTCATTAAAAGAATAAACTTCCTCATATCAATACAATTTATGTGATTTGAAAATTCAATTCCGGGAAAATGATTTGCAAATATTGTAAAATTCTTCCTGAAACTACCATGTAAAAAGGTGTTATGTAAGCAAGTCCATATTTTTAAGAAAAGTCAAGCCGGGTCTGATCGTCCAAAAGCCTAAAAGAGCGCCGGTGGTAAGGTGTGGGGCCATGCTTGAGAATTGCCTTCCTGTGCTCCCTGGTGGGATAACCCATGTTTTTGTTCCAGCCATAGAGGGGATACTCCTGGTACAGGGTAAGCATATATTCATCCCGCTGCGTTTTGGCCAGTATGGAGGCCGCAGCAATCGAAGCATATATCCCATCGCCCTTTACAATACAGGAATGAAGGATATTACCATAGGGCTTAAAGCGATTTCCATCGATCAGCAGATGTGAGGGAATCATCTTCAGTTTATCAAGCGCCCTGTGCATGGCGAGAAAGGAGGCATTGAGGATGTTGATCTGATCAATTTCCTTCTCAGAGACTACCCCCACACCCCAGGCCAGTGCCTCCTGCTCAATCAGGGTTCTCAATAACTGTCTCTTTTTAGCAGAGAGTTTCTTGCTATCATCCAGTACCGGATTGCTGAAGTGATGGGGAAGAATTACTGCTGCTGCAAATACAGGCCCTGCGATACAACCTCTGCCAGCTTCATCGCAACCGGCTTCAACAGCTCCTTCAATATGAAATGGCTTAAGCATCCGTATCCAACACACCCTCTACAGAATCCCATAACTTCTCTGCGGTATGGTCCCAGCTGAATAATTCACGCCGTTTTCTTCCTCGTTCGATCAACACCTCGCGCAATCCTTCTTCACGAACAATTCTGATCATACCGTCCCGGATACTACCGGGACTTTCTGGAGAGGCAAAAAGCGCTGCATCTCCGGCAATTTCGGGAAGGCTGGTCACCTTGGAAGCGATTACAGGTATATCACATTTCATGGCCTCCAAAATGGGAATCCCGAATCCTTCAAAATAAGGAACAAAGGTCATGGCCCACGCTGCTCCAAGTACATCGTTTAGTTGATCGGGTGACAGACGACCGGTAAAGATGACATCCTGCTTGTTCTTCATCTTATCGAGCTGCTCCTCCATGGGTTTGGTAAGAAAAAACTTCTCCCCAACCAACACCATTTTATAGTTCCCCCTGTTCTCGTCTTTAAAAAGTTGAAAAGCCTTCAGCAGGTTGGTGATGTTTTTCCTTGGGTGAATACTCCCCACAAAAACAAAATAGGGTGAACCTCCGGTATAGGCTTTGCGCACTTCTACAGCCTGCTCCTCAGTAAGCGGATGGTACCTCTCATTGACCCCGTTGTATGCCAGATCTACCTTTTCTTCGGGGACCTCGTATTGATTGATAATATCTCTTCGTGAATATTCGGATACAGTTACAATCCGTGCAGCCCTGTGTGCAAATCTCGGAAAATAGTACCTGTAGTATTTCCTCACCAACCAGGGAAGGTCGCCAGGACGGTGTACGAAATTGATATCGTGTATCACCGATACGGAAGGTGTTTTTGAGCTGAGGGGAATGAAGCCATCTGTGCTGAGAAAAAGATCCGGACGCTTCTTTTTAAGGAATCTTTTGACACGCATCTGAAACCAGAAATGCCAGAGAAAAGGGTGACGTGTTGGCGGACCCAGCACCACCGGATGTACATTCTCTCCGAATACTACCTCATTGCTGTATTTGCGATCAAATAGAAAAATGAAATCAACTTCGGCATGTGCTGCGGTGATCCGTTTTAAGGTTTCAAAGGTAAACCAACCAATACCATCAAGCTTTCCAGGCATCAGAAGCCTCGTGTTCACAGCAATCGTTCTTCTTTTTGTCTCCTGGTTCAAAGCGTCTTCAATAAATATGGAACGAACTTATTACATTTGTATTGATTTAAAAAATATTTAAGCCCCTGGGTTTGAAAAAACACTTCATTACAAATCTGGCCCTGTTGATCTTTCTGAACCTGCTGATCAAACCAATCTGGTTCTTTGGCATTGAGGTTGGCGTACAGAACCAGGTGGGTGAAGAGGTCTATGGATTCTATTTCTCCCTTTTCAACTTCGCTTTCATCCTCAACATGTTTCTTGATGCGGGGATCAATAATTATAACAACCGGGCCATCGCCAGGGATAGCAGAGTGTTAAAAGGACACCTGGCAGCCATTATTCCCCTGAAACTCTCTCTTTCACTTATCTATGCAGGAGTTGTGCTGGTATCGGGAAAGATTCTGGGCTACTCTCATGAACAGTTTCAAATGCTCTGGATACTGGTCCTTAACCAGTTTCTGGCCTCCTTTATACTTTATTTCAGAACCAATATCAGTGGCTTACAATTATACCGTACCGACAGCCTGCTCTCAGTGCTGGACCGAAGCCTGATGATTCTCTTTACGGGCTTGCTCCTCTGGGGGAACATAAGCAGTAAACCTTTTCAAATTGAGTGGTTTGTATATGCGCAAACATTGTCCTATACCTTGACCCTGATTACCAGTGCAGCCATCGTCAGGTTCAGATCGGGCTCATTTTTTCAATTTTTCAGTTTATCAGCTTCGCTGAAGATTCTTCGCGCCAGCTACCCCTTTGCACTGCTTATCCTATTGATGGCTCTTTTCAACCGGGTTGATTCGGTAATGCTGGAAAGAATGCTTGAAAATGGCCGGGAACAGGCCGGGATCTACGCCCAGTCATTTAGAATATTTGAGGCCGCCACACAATTCTCCCTGCTATTTGCCATGCTCTTGCTTCCCATGTTCTCCCGGATGATCCAGCTTAAACAGGATGTCAATGAACTGGTTCGAACAGCACTGCCTCTGCTGATGGTAGCAGGGCTCTCAGTAGCAACAATCGCTTACTATTATAAATTTGAGATTATCGACCTGCTATATCATTCGCATACTTCCTACAGCTCATCTGTTTTTGGTATTCTGATGATCGGCTATCTATTTGTCTCCATCTCTTATCTCTATGGTACACTGCTAACAGCGAATCATAACCTTCGGCAGCTGAACATGGTGGCGGGAACTACCGTAGTCATTAATATAGGGCTTAACCTGCTGCTAATTCCAAAATACCAGGCCATGGGAGCTGCCATTTCGAGCCTTGTTTCACAGGCTTTCTACGGCATAGTACAGGTTTTCCTCTCCATTCGCTTACTAAAGATCCCTGCCAATAAAGATATCTTAATCAAACTGGCAGGATTCCTTGTTGTCAACTTGCTTGCTGGATACCTGTCCCGTTTACTCCCGGGATGGATTCCCGGGCTCCTTCTTCTGGCTGTCTCCTGCACAGGCAGTGCCTTTCTATTGGGTCTGTTCCGGCCATCTGCATTGAAGGAAATATTCAGAAACTAAATCAGAGTTGGCCACATCCATTTGAAAGAGATCCCCTGGCATTGGCCACATCCATTTGATCCGGCCCTTCGCTGCATTACCACCAATCTCAATACATTTTTACGTGAAAAGAGCATATACACACATATTTTCGCCCATTAATAATTTTATACTCCTGTATATAAACATATTATCCTATTATATATAGTGTTTTTTACTCTCATTAATTATTGATATATATGCTATGTTAGGAAGTTGTTGATTGTAAATGAGGACAGGAAGGTACTTTACGTCAGGCTTTGGTTATTTTTAGCCAACCAAAATCGATATAACAAGGTGGATCAAAATAATAACGAGAAACTCAGGAGGACCCATAGAACCTCCTTTCTCTTTAACCAGAGGGAGCAGGAAGCTATTAACCTCTATTGTGATAAGTATAAGATCAGAAACAAATCTAAATTTATGCGGGAGGTCATCATGACCGAAATCCTCAAGAAGTTTGATGAGGATTATCCCACGCTGTTCGAATTTGAAAAGCCCAACCTATTCGTCACTAAATAGCATGAGACGCCAAGCCTGGGAACAGGATAGCAATCAGATGATAGTAAAAACTGGTTCGTGTCAGATGATTTCCATAGAATAGATAATCGCCTCCAGCTGCCTTATCTTAACGCGTTTCTTCTGGTTGGGGTGATAGACGTATCCATCCACAGTAACAATGCGACCGCGCTTTGCATCATATACCGAGTGACTTACAAAGGGACCACCCATAAACCCATTTTC
>DAOWFP010000159.1 GCA_030637895.1 Bacteroidota bacterium
ATCAGACAACAATTCTTTATCTGAACTAAAAATCCTCCAGGCTGGCACCCCAGCGAACTTGTAATGTTCAAATAGACTCATTGCCGTTTCAGATTCCGAAATATTGATCTTCTGAATCAGGTATTCCGGATCCAGAATTTCTTTTACTTCAGGTAATGCATGATAATTATCAAACAACCTGCACCACCCGCAATTCGGATGATCGAAGATAAAAATAACACTCTTTTGTTCCTCAGCTGCCGTGACAAAGACATCAGGGAACTCCTCCACGAGCCTTTCCTGGGAACGCACCGTCTGAAAAACCAGAAGGAACAAGACCATCAACAAGGCTTTCATTACAAAGGTGAGTTGATTCAGGATCAAGTTACGGCGGCAGGATAGGTAAAGTCAAGTAATCTCCCTATTTTGTAAACAAAAGCGATCCTTTTAAGTTATAAAGTGAAATAAGTTGCCATGCCCATCAATGTACCCACCAACCTTCCGGCCATCGAGGAGTTGAAGAAGGAGAATATCTTCATCATGGAGGAGAACCGCGCCCTCCACCAGGACATCCGTCCCCTGCGTGTTGCCCTGTTAAACCTGATGCCGGTAAAGATGGTTACCGAAACGGATCTGCTGAGATCGCTTGCCAACACACCCCTTCAGGTGGAGCTGGATCTGTTCTATATGGATGAGCATCTTTCGAAAAATACCCCCCGTGAGCATATGGAGGTATTTTACAAAACCTTCGATCAGATCCGGGATCAAAAGTACGACGGACTGATCATTACCGGGGCCCCGGTGGAACTGATCGAATTTGAGGAGGTTGATTACTGGAATACCCTATGCGAAGTGTTGGAGTGGAGCAAGACTAATGTAAGTAGTACCATGCATATTTGCTGGGGAGCGCAGGCAGGTCTCTACTACCATTACGGTATTAAGAAATACATGCTACCGTCCAAGGCTTTCGGGATCTTTGACCACCAGATTACGGACCGGAAACACCACCTGGTCCGCGGATTTGACGACCTGTTCCCGGCGCCCCACTCCAGGTATACCGAGAACCGCCTGGAGGATATTAGGAAGCATCCCGACCTGATTCCCCTGGCATGGTCCCCAGAGGTGGGATCCAACATAGTCCTTTCAAAAGACAACAAGCAGATTTTTATATCCGGACACCTGGAATACAATCCCCTCACCCTGAAAGATGAGTTTGAGAGGGACCATGCCAAAGGACTGGATACCGCTGTACCAGAGAACTACTTCCCAGGAGATGATCCTTCAAAGGATCCGGTGATTCGCTGGCGGGCACATGCCAGCCTGCTCTTCTCCAACTGGCTCAACTACTATGTCTACCAGGTGACCCCCTACGATTGGAAGTAAAAAAAAAACTCAACAGATTCGGCATAAATGATTTTAGATTTTACCTTTATGGGTGAACGTTCAAAACCAATTAACCACATCATCATGATCAGAAAAGCTGCCCTTCTAATGGCCTTTGTTATTATGGCCCTAAATCTGACCGCTCAGACCGGTAAAGTCTATGACATGCTCACAATGGAGAGTGAGATCCTGGATATGGAGCGCAAATACGCCATCTACCTGCCCCCCGACTACGAATCATCGGAGCGCAGCTACCCTGTTCTTTACCTCCTGCATGGAGCCGGAGACGATCAAACAGGATGGGTCCAGTTCGGAGAAGTATTGCATATTGCCGATAAAGCCATTCTGGAAGGTTCAGCCACCCCCATGATTATTGTGATGCCGGATGGGAATGCCAAAAAAAGGGGATATTTCAACGATCCGAAGAACGAGTGGCGCTACGAAGATTTCTTTTTCGAGGAATTTATGCCCCATGTGGAAGCGACCTACCGTATCAAAGGAGAGAAGAGGTTCCGGGCCATCTCCGGGCTCTCCATGGGTGGCGGCGGCACCTTTATATATGCCCTGCACCATCCTGAACTCTTCTCTTCTGCCTGTCCCCTCAGTGCTTACCTCGGTCCTCTGAGCATGGATGATTTGGAACAGCGGTTGCCGCGAATGGGCTGGGAGGATGTCAGTAAGGAGGAGTTGGAGACCTGGTACAAGCGTCACAGCGCTGTTGAACTGATAAATGCCATAGATACGGAAGCTCTGACAAAGAATCGGCAAAAACAGGTCCGATGGTACATCGATTGTGGCGATGATGATTTCCTGTATGAAGGAAATTCCCTGGCCCATATTGCCATGCGCAAAAAAGAGATTCCACATGAGTTCCGGATCCGCAATGGTGGCCATACCTGGACCTACTGGAGAGAGTCGCTCCCTGAAGTTCTATCCTTTATATCCGAGGCCTTCCACCAGTATTAGGATTGTACGATGATACAGGTTCAAAACCTGAGCTACAGCTACCCGGGTACGGAGAAGCAGGTATTGAAAAATATCAGCTTTGAGATCAATGAGGGAGAGGTTTTTGGTTTTCTGGGTCCTTCAGGAGCAGGGAAAAGTACCACTCAGAAGGTATTGAACGGACTGCTGAAAGGATTCGGGGGAACTGTGCTTATCAACGGTACCGATCTTTCAGAAATGAAACGCTCCTTTTATGAGAAGATCGGAGTAGCCTTCGAGTTTCCAAACCTCTACCTGAAGCTTACTGCCCTGGAAAATCTTCAGCTCTTTGCCTCCTTTTTTAAATCAGAGACCCGCGATCCGGAAGAGCTCCTGAAGATGGTTCAGCTGGAGGGTGACCGTGATACTCGTGTGGAGGCCTTCTCAAAAGGAATGAAAATGCGGCTCAGTTTTATCCGTGCCCTGCTGAACCGGCCAGAACTATTATTCCTGGATGAGCCCACTGCCGGGCTCGACCCCGGCAATGCCCGGATTATGAAGGATATTATTCTGGATTTACAACAGCAGGGAGTCACCATCTTCCTTACTACTCATCATATGGACGATGCCGGGGAACTATGCAAGCGGCTGGCCTTTATGGTGGAAGGTAAACTGCCAGTGATTGACTCCACACAGGATCTTCGCCTCAAACACGGAAAGAAAACGGTAAGAGTGGAATACAAAGAGAATGGTCTTGCCTGTGCGGAAGAGTTCCCTATTGATCAGCTGGCTTCCAACCCGGCTTTCTCAGATATACTGAACAAGCAAGAGATCCTGACCATCCATACCCAGGAGGCCTCACTGGAAGATATCTTTATAAAGGTCACCGGTCAGCAGTTAAAACAGTAAACAGCTTAGAAAAATGAAATTGCTGCTGAAAAAAGAGATCACACTGCAATGGCGCCAGGGCTTCTGGCTGGTCTATTTTGTTTTCACCGCCATCTATGTCACTGTGCTTTTAAATCTTCCCGAAAAAAACAGGATGCTGGTGAGCCTGATCCTGATTCTCAGCGACACCACTATGCTGGGCATTATTTTTATTGGGGCCTTGGTGCTGCTGGAGAAACAGCAGGCAGTGATCCAGAGTCTTTTTGTGACCCCGCTGGAACCTTCCCAATATATCTGGTCCAAAACCATCTCCCTCTCACTGATTGCCGTATGCACGAGTATTCTGGTCTATCTGCCGGTCTGGCACTTCACTGCCTACACTTTGCTGCTGCTGGCATGTATTGCATTTACCGCTGGTACCTTTGTGTTGCTGGGCCTGGGACTTGCTGCCCGTGTCGATACCATTAACCAGTATTTTGGTCTTATGATGGGGGCCTCCATGCTATTGATCCTCCCGGTGCTCCCCTACATACTGCTGGAGCAACACCCTGTTTTCCTGTTTCTGCCTTATGTGGCCTCGCTGGATCTGATGCTGGGTGCCAGAGAGTCTCTGCCCCTGTGGAGGATCTTTTTAGATATTATCCTGCTTGTGGCCTGGGGGTATATAGCCTACAAATTTGCCCTCAGGAGGGTCACACGATATCTGGTATATAAATAATATCCAGTGAACTGGCGCGCCATACCATATGATTACAAAATGCTGAAGGGTGATCCCATGTTGATCCTCAGCCTCATGGTTCCATTTATCCTCTGGGCACTGATGCAGTTCCTCTTTCCCTTCCTGGATGCCATGGTGCTGGATCGGTGGACCGTGGATATCTCACCCTATTACAGGCAGGCCGGTACATTTTTCCTGATGCTGATCCCCATGATGATGGGGATGGTCTATGGATTTATCATGCTGGATGAAAGGGATGGGGGAATCATCACTGCCATTTCGGTCACCCCCACCGGCAAATCCGGCTACCTGAAACTAAGAATGGGCATCCCAATGTTCCTTAGCTTTATCTTTATTATCCTCTACCAGCTTCTTCTTGGGCTTACTGGCACTTTGGGCATCCTACAAGTGATTGTGATCTCACTCCTCATATCCAGCCAGTCCCTGATCCTGCTGCTTGTGCTGGGGGCTTTTGCTGATAATAAAGTGATGGGTATGGCCATCTCCAAGGGATTCGGAATCCTGATAATGGGACCCCTGCTGGACTTTGCCCTGCCTTCACCATATAACTGGATCGGAGCCTACTCTCCTCTCTTCTGGGCCAGCCGTTCCCTTCTGGCAGAAACCCATATCACCTTCTGGCTTCATGCCAGCATCACATTCCTGTTTCACCTGTTCCTTATTTGGATCCTATTTCGTAAATTCACCGCCCGAAGCGATTAACTATAAACTGATTTTACAATACTATGAAGAACTCCATTTACCTCCTGTCTGTCCTGCTCACCCTTTTTCTGATCACTGCTTGCAATAACAGTAAAAGCGAGCTGTCTGGTTCATCTGAACAAGGTATAGCTGTGATTTTCGATACCGATGCCAATAACGAACTGGATGACCAGCATGCCCTGGCCTATCTGCTGCTGAACGATCAAACTTTCAATGTGCTTGGCATCACCACCAACGCCACCTACAATGGTGGAGAGATAGATGAGCATATGAAAGAGGCGCAACGCGTGGTGGACCTGGTAGGATGGAAAGGACGGGTGCCTGTGATCAAAGGGGCCAATGGTGATTTCAAAGATATAAGGGATCAGCTGGATCAGGAGGTTTTTGATGGCTCAGAAGCGGTTGACTTTATCATTCAGGAAGCCATGAAAAAGCGGAAAGAGCCCCTGGTGCTACTGCCCGTTGGAAAACTGACCAATGTGGCCCTTGCCCTGGAAAAGGAGCCGGCCATTGCCAAACGGGTCAGAATCGTCTGGCTGGGAGCCAACTACCCCGATCCGGGTGAATACAACCTTGACAACGATACTGCCTCCATGAACTACGTCCTGAAAACCGAAGCCCCCTTTGAAATGGTTACTGTTCGCTATGGACTACCCTCCGGTACTGCAGCTGTAAAAGCAAAACGGCAAAATATCTATATCCGCATGCCGGGAATGGGTCCTGTGGTGAGCGAGCCAGTTACGGGAAGACATGGGGGAACATTCACCTGCTTTGGTGACTATTCGGTGGATCTGTTCAGGCACATTACCAGCCTGGAGGATGGGTGTTTCAGGTCGCTCTTTGATATGGCAGCAGTGGCCATTGTAAAAGATCCCTCCTGGGCCGAAGCCTCTGAGATACCATCTCCCATTTACATTGACAACTCCTGGGTTGAACAACCCGGAAACAGCAGGATGATCACCATCTGGGAGAATTTTAAGGCGGATGCTATCATGACCGACTTCTATTCTACCATTGAGGGGAATGTGGAGCCAGCCACTGAATAACTTGACATCTTAGGGTTCATTTCTTATCTTAGCTTAAAACCATGTGTCATGAAAAGAAGAAAATTTCTTGAGACTTCAGCTATGAGCTTACCACTGATCAGCATGTTCCCGGCCAATCTTTCGGCCATTGTCCGTGATACAACAGAGGGAAAAATTGAAAAACGCGCCCTGGGGAAAACAGGTGAAATGTTATCGATGATCGGCTTTGGTGGCATCGTTGTGGATAAGGCCACTACCGAACAGGCAGCCAGCCGGGTCAAGGAAGCCATCGATTATGGAATTAACTACTTTGATGTGGCACCCGCCTATGGCAATGCCGAGGAGATGCTGGGTCCCGCCCTGGAACCCTACCGGAAAGATGTGTTCCTGGCCTGTAAGACCGGTGAACGAAAAAAAGAGGGTGCCCGCCGGGAACTGGAGCAGTCGCTGAAATATCTGCATACCGACCACTTCGATCTCTACCAGTTACATGCGGTCACAACCCTGGAGGATGTGGATACCATATTTGGAAAGGGTGGAGCCCTGGAGACATTTGTGGAAGCACGGGACGAAGGCAAGGTGAAATACCTTGGATTCTCGGCTCATTCGGTGGAAGCAGCCCTGGCATTAATGAATGGTTTTAATTTTGATACCATCCTCTTCCCCTTCAACTTTGCTGCCTGGTACCATGGGAACTTTGGTCCCCAGGTCATGGAAGAGGCAAAGAAGAGAGAAATGGGTATCCTGGCACTTAAAGCAATGGCCTGGAGAAGATGGGAAGAGGGTGAGGAGCGAACCATTGATAAGACCTGGTATAAACCGCTTACCGATAAGGAACAGGCCCGTGCGGGTCTCAGATTTACCCTGTCGCATCCAGTCACTGCCGCCATCCCTCCCGGTCATGAAGATCTTTTCTCAATGGCTCTTGGACTGGCCACAGATTTCAAAGCCATGGATAAAGATGAAATTGGGGCTATCAAAGAGAAGGCGATGCTTACCGATCCCATCTTCAGCTATCCCATGCACGGGTAAATAAAGCCACTCTACTGTTTACTTACTGGTGAAAAGGATCGCCCGATTCAATAAACTGGACAGGGACCTCATCAATAAATGAGGCCATCCATTGTGCGCAGTATTCCATGCCGGCCTCCTCCGATACCGCATGGCCAAGGATAATCATCGCTTTGGGAAGTCCGGCCTGGGATGCATCACGCACATAGGCAAGCGATTCCCATTCAGGGGCCTCCCCGATCACCACAAGGTTGATGTCCTCCTGCTGCAATAGCCTGATATGGGATGCTGAGCCGGGAGCACCGGCACTAAAGGCTGCTCTTTTCACCACAAGCATGGGATCACCAATAACGCGGATAATGGCATCAGGAAAGAGTTGCTTCATATGCGTGGTCACATCCAGCAGTTTATACCCGGAAAAGTCAAAGATATTTTTCTCCCCTTCCACCAGATAGGAGTCCCATTGTAACCTGTCAACCATTCCCACATAGATTCCGTCTGGCGTGGTTCGGTGCCAGTGGTCATGAAACCTGAAAACCACCAGCTTGTTCTCATCAATAATGGCCTGCTTAGCTGCATATACAGGATCTCCCTCCAGCAAATCCTTGTTATCAAAGTGATTGTAGTAAGTGGGTTCATGGGTAATCACCAGATTACACCCCAGCTCTGCTGCCTTTTTCAGAACTTCAACGGTGGCCATAAATGTACAGGCAACTCCCGTCACTTCCCCCTCCGGGTCCCCGGCCTTAAAGGTGTCCACGGTCTGGTCTGCCCATGAGCAGGTAAGGTTTGCTTTGATCTGCTCCACCACATCAAAGGCTGTCATGGAACCGCCCCTGTCCTGTCCGAAGCAGGGTCCTGATATTAGCACTAGAAATATAAGTGATAGGAGATTTTTCATAGCTGCAGGTATTAATCGGATAATAAAAATGTGTATTCAGAGGTATATTCCGGGTGACCTAAAACTTCCAGATGAAGGGTGAACCCATCTGATTGCCAGTGGGGTAATTCCACTTTCAATACAGGCCCTTCCAGATTGCTATTCGATTCCACATTCCCAAACACCCAGCTATCCAGTTCCAGAACCTTTTTCCCGGCCATGAGGGTCGCTTTTACCATACCCGGATCCAAAGTCCGGTACTGGTCATTGAGAATCCAGAGCTGGCATGAAAACTCCTCTCCCCGCATCCATGTCAACTTGTAATTACGTGCACTGACCAGCACCGGCCTGCAGGCATCACGGACCGCGTAGAACGCAGGTTTGGGCAAGTTGGGCCAGTTGATGATGCTGTTATTGGCCGCTGTGGGCCAGGGCTCATTGTAACACCAGTTCAGGGCCATGGAGCAGTATGGTTTCTGTCGCCTCGCCTCTTCATAAATGGCTTTATAACCCTCGCTCTGAAGCAACTGTCCCATCTCCACCAGTTCATCCAGCTTGGCCGCCCTGCCAAAATATCCTTCTATCATATCCATCATTAACCAGGTATCACCCACCCAGGCATTATAGGCATGATGACTCTCCCAGGAGGTTCCAGGTAAGGGGGGCCAAAGTTCACTGTCGGGAATAATGGTTTCCAGGATCTCTACCGGAGAAGGGCCGGGCATTCCAAATTCTGTATATGCTGTGTTATGTGCCCGCAGCATGGTTGAGTAGACCTCCTCGCCCGTCTCCTGGTCGCGAAACACATAATGTCCGTGTCCCATACCCATTAATGGAGAGGTACTAATGAACGGAGTGTAAGGATCCAGCTCCAGACACTGGCTGTTAAGCAGCCTGATGGCCAGGGCCTGGTCGGTCATGCCACTCCATGAATTAAAAAGCTCATTGCCTCCCGACCACATAGCCAGCGAGGGGTGCTTCCGGATACGCCTGATAATCGATTCCGACTCCTGCTTCAATACCTCCAGGTATTCCGGAGTACCCTCATAATTATTACATGCCAGGGGGAACTCCTGCCACACCATGATTCCCTTCTGATCACAGAATTCGTAAAAGGATTCCTTATTAACAATGCCTCCTCCCCAGATCCTTAACATATTAAAATTGGCCTCTACGGCACGGTCGAGAAGCTCTTCGTACCTTTTCACAGTGATGATCCCTGGAAAGATTTCCGGATTCACCCAGTTGCTTCCCTTGCAGAATATCTTTTGCCCGTTAATCTCCAGCTGAATGGGAGCTACACTCCTGCTCTTGGGAAATCCCTCGGGTTCCGACCAGGCCCCCTCGTTCATCACCAGCTTCACCCGCCGAAAACCCATATGTCCACTGTAGGTCTGAAGTAACTTGCCGGACTGGTCGGTAAGTTTAAGTGTATATGAGTAGAGGTAGGGTTCTCCGTGGTCATGGGGCCACCATAACTCCGGATTGGCAATCTCAGTATAGAGGACTCCCCTATCCATATATGATTTCAAATATCCCATATCAACCTTGTTCCCTGAGGAATCGGCAAGATTCCATGCCATGCTGCAAGCGGTCAATCCCTTTCCCATGGCCTCTACCATTATAAAAGCCTTGTCCAGTTCCTCACTCAAGGTATACTGTACGGAAACCTCATTAAGATATGAGCCGGGAAGAATCTCCAGCCATGTGTCATCCCAAATACCGCTGGGAACCAGGCGTGGATGCCAGTCCCATCCATAAGAGACCGCCGGTTTTACTGAAGCTGAAGCCTGGCTGCGGTCAACTGGTTCAGGATGTTTTTTAGGTATGGGGAAAATCCTGATTCGGAGCTCATTATTTACATTAAGCAGGTCGGTCAGGTCAAGCCTAACCGGAGTAAACATGCCCTCCTGGTAGAGCAACTTCCTGCCATTTAAAATAATTTCAAACTCGTAATCTATGCCCAGTGAACGAAACACCAGGCGCTCTCCAGGCTTCATATCTGGTTTATGGAAATTGGTCACATATACAAATTCCTGGTCCTCCATCCAGAGATAATCTCTCCAATTCTCTCCAAAATAATAGGGAGCATAGCCTTCTGCTTTTGCAATATCGAGCTGTACAGCACCCGGTACAGAAGCCTCTGCCAATCTCGGTTTATCCGGATCGCCGTCTGCCCGATACTCCACTGACCACTTCAGCTCAAGGTGATCCTGAGCCATCAGGTTTCCCAGTAGAATACACCCCAATATGATTAGAAGAGATCTGTGCATCTTGTGAAAGCCTAAGTTAATCATTCTGGAAAACAATGCCTTCATGATCACTCAGGCACCTTCATATTAAAGATCAGTTTCAGGGTAAAGATCATCCCGTCGTTGAATGTGACATTTTTTGCGGTCCGGTCGTCCCCGAAGGTTACCAGTGGCAGACCAAAACTGATTTTATCATCACCATCATACTGCTCGTAACTTCTTCCAAACGTTCGCCCCACCATCCCTTCAATAAAGAAGTTTTTGTAAAGCCGCTGCCTGGCAAAAAGGGAAAGATCAATGCTCTGCCGTTCCATATAATCACCTGCATAATCCTCATCTCCCAGGTAGTAGGAGGTGATCAGCCCAAAGTGATTAAAGCCCACATCCAGACCCTCATTCACCCTGTAGTGAACCTTCAGAGTGACTGGTATCATGCCCTCAATATACCAGCGTTCCGATGCCTGCCAGTCAAGCAGGAAGAGGGGAACCATATAGGGTCCAAAGAATTCCTGGTTGTACATGGCCCCGAAACCAAGGTTCAAATTAGCATTGATATCATTTTGATAAGAGACCACTCCTCCTATCTGGAAGCTGTTCCCATCCAGATTCTGAAAATCCGACATCAGCCTGGGAGCAATCAAGAGTTGAAGCTTTCCCCCATTATTAAATTCCTGAATGATCCCGGTCCTGAGTATAAAGCCATTGATAATAATGGGACTGGCAATATCGTCCGGCATCTCCGCTTCATCCTGTACATTAAAGTAAAAGTGATTAATATTGATGGCAAACATGGTTCTGGGTGCCAGTTTAAATCCGGCGGTTAGCGCATTCAGCATCCCGTACTCCGTTGCCTGTCCGCCGTAGATCTCTTTATACTCCTGCGGAAGGCCATAGCGTCCCGAAATCGATATTATATCCTTGGTACCCCTCTCCTGGGCATGCAGGGAAAAGCAAAATACAACACTTAAGAAGATTAAAGCGGAACGTTTCATATAGCTCAGATTATGGGTTAGCAAATAAATGTAAGGAAAATCAGTAGCGAATCAAACTGAGGATACATTTTACCTTACACGCTTTCATTTTTCCTGATGCCGCACCTGTTATTAAAGCCTGTTTCAGGATCACAAAGTCTGAAAGTTAAGCACTATATTTAAAGACCTCAATATACTTACTATGATGAAATATTTATCCCTCCCCTTCATCTTCCTTCTACTTTTTTCGGCTTGTGAAAAGGAGGGACCGCAGATGCTGATCGGGGCCAAAATCTATGAACACAGCGGCTCCTACAATCTGCTTTTCGAAGAGTGGAACCAGATGGGCATAAACACAGGTTTCTGCAGCCAGGAACTGATATCTGACCGGGATTTTATGAAAGAGGCCAGGGAACATGAGATCTCCACCTTTGTGATCTTCCCGGTCTTTTTTAATCCTGAAGCTCTTGCTCAATCACCCCATATCGCTGCAATCAACAGGAACGGGGAAGTAGCAGCAGAGGAATGGGTGGAGTTTGTCTGCCCTTCCAGGGAAGACTACAGGCAGCAGGTCGTGGAGAAAGCACGTCACATTGTCCGTGAGCATCAACCGGACGGGATCAGCATCGATTTTATCCGTCATTTTGTATACTGGGAGAAGGTTTATCCCCAGCGGGATCCTGCTTCATTGCCCGTCTCCTGCTTCGACTCCCTTTGTCTGAATCATTTCCTGGCTGAAACCGGGATCACCGTTCCCGGAGAGCTAAGCACCATCCCGGACCAGGCAGACTGGATTCTGAATAATCATGAGAATGCATGGACCGCCTGGCGATCCAAGCTAATCACTTCCATGGCAGAGGTCATTGCCAGGGCTGCAAGGGAGGAGAAACCCGACATCCTGATCAATATCCACCTGGTTCCATGGGCCAAAGAGGATTTTAATGGTGCAATCCAAAAGGTAGCCGGACAGGACATCGGGGCACTTTCAAAATTTAGCGACTACCTCTCACCAATGACCTATGCCCATATGGTCAAACAGCCACCTTCCTGGGTTCATCACATCGTGGAGGATATCTATATACAAACAGGGGGGGCGGTCTTACCAAGCATCCAGGTGGGGAAGGCCTACCTGGAAACCGAATTTGACCTGGTGGAGTTCAGAGAGACCATGGAAGCGGCCCTGCAGCCTCCCTCTTCGGGGGTGATTATCTGGTCCTGGGAGCGCCTGATTACCGAACCAGAAAAAGCCGACCTGTTCAAGGACATTGTCACTGCACAATGATTTGATGCTTTGGGAGCTGTGTACTCACACCATTATTTCATACATTTATCGGCCCGAAAAACTTAGCAATCATGAAAAAAACCATTCTTTTTCTTTCAATCCTTGGAATACTGAGTGCATGCCAGGACTCTGTCCAGCAGGAAACTGACTCGCCGCTCATTGGTAAAAACCTGTTGACACTGAATTCCGATATCATGAGCCCTGAGGTCCTCTGGTCCTTTGGCCGCCTGGGTGATGTGCAGGTATCGCCCGACGGACAAAAGATACTCTATGGAGTGAGCTACTACAGCATAGAACAGAATCGTAGCAACAGGGAGCTGTTCGTCATGAGCGTGGATGGTTCTGAAAAGGTGCAGCTTACCGAAACACCCCAGAATGAATTTAATGCCATCTGGCATCCCGATGGGGAACAGATTGTTTATATCAGCTCAGCCTCCGGCAGCCTTCAGGCCTGGGTCATGAATGCAGACGGTACGGGAAATGAACAGATCTCCGACCTTAAAGAAGGCATCACCGGACTGGTCTTTTCTCCAGACGGAAGTAAGGTCCTGTATACGCAGGAAGTTCAGGTGGACCTTACCACCCAGGATCTCCATCCAGATCTGCAGAAGACTGATGGACGCGTCATCAACGACCTCATGTACCGTCACTGGGACACCTGGGAAGACGGGGCATACAGTCACATTTTCGTGGCCGACTTCAATGGAGACTTCAGCGACGGAAGCGATCTCATGCCGAACGAACCTTATGATTCCCCCATGAAGCCCTTCGGGGGACTTGAAGAGGTGGCCTGGACACCGGACAGCAAGGGAATTGCCTATACCTGCAAAAAAATGACCGGAGTGGAATACTCCTTCAGCACCGA
>DAOWFP010000141.1 GCA_030637895.1 Bacteroidota bacterium
CAAAATGGAGTTCCAATGGCATCCTGCCTCCGGTATCTTTTCCCGATGGAGTCCTTCTCTTCGTACTGGCAGTTAAATTCATACTTCAATTCATACATAATCTTGCGTGCTTTCTCGGGCAGACCATCTTTTTTGGTCAGCGGGAAGACCGCCAGTTTAACAGGAGCCAGTGCAGGGGGCAATTTCAATACCACCCGGGAGTCGGTGGAGCCATCCTCCTTGGTGATAGTCTCTTCGGTATAGGCAGCGGATATTATCTGGAGGAACATCCTGTCCAAACCGATGGAGGTTTCCACCACAAAAGGGACATAGTTCTTGTTGGTGTCCGGATCGAAATACTGCAGCTTTTTCCCGGAGTACTCCTGGTGACTTCCCAGGTCGAAGTCGGTTCGGGAATGGATACCCTCCACCTCTTTAAAACCAAATGGGAATTCGAATTCAATATCGGTGGCTGCATTTGCATAGTGGGCCAGCTTGTCATGATCGTGGAAGCGGTATTTGTCATCTCCGAATCCCAGGGCCCGGTGCCACTTCATCCGGGTTTCTTTCCATTTTTGGAACCACTCCAGCTCTGTACCCGGGGGGACAAAGAATTGCATTTCCATCTGTTCAAATTCACGCATTCTGAAGATAAACTGCCTGGCCACAATCTCATTTCTGAAAGCTTTCCCGATCTGCGCAATCCCGAAAGGAATCTTCATCCTTCCTGATTTTTGTACGTTCAGGTAATTCACAAAAATACCCTGGGCGGTTTCAGGACGCAGGAAAATCCGATTGGCGCTCTCCGAGGTAGATCCCATTTCGGTGGAGAACATCAGGTTAAACTGTCTCACATCGGTCCAGTTTTTTGAACC
Organism: Bacteroidota bacterium; assembly: GCA_030637895.1. Classification (GTDB taxonomy): domain Bacteria; phylum Bacteroidota; class Bacteroidia; order Bacteroidales. The sequence goes on from DAOWFP010000141.1 coordinate 855, forward strand.
GGAGATGGGACAAACAATCTCTTGGTCGATAATTATCTGCTTCAGTTCCGCCAGGTCGGAATCGTTTAGCGCCTTAACAAATCGTCCATGTAGCTTATCCAGCTTTTCCTGGTTGGCCAGTACCCGAGGATTGGTGCTTTTAAACTGGGATTCGTCGAAGGAGTCTCCAAATCGTAAGCTTGCCTTCTTGACTTCTTTTTTAATCTTGGCCTCGTATTTGGCCATCTGATCCTCGATAAGTACATCGGCCCGGTACCGCTTTTTAGAGTCCTTATTGTCAATAAGCGGATCGTTAAATGCGTCCACATGTCCGGATGCTTTCCAGATAGTGGGGTGCATAAAGATGGCAGAATCGAGTCCCACCACGTTTTCGTGCAGCAGGACCAGCGAGTCCCACCAGTATTTTTTGATGTTATTCTTAAGTTCAACACCATACTGTCCGTAATCATATACAGCAGCCAATCCGTCATAAATTTCGCTTGATGGAAATACGTATCCATACTCTTTGCAGTGGGCTACTAACTTCTTAAAAAGATCCTCCTGGGCCATTAATACATCTATTTTTAATTCACAGAATCACAAAAGTACATGAAAAAGGGTTATTTCCTATATTTGTTACCAAATAAAGAGGGCAAGCTTGATGGAGAAAAAGTATGATTTTCTGGTAATTGGCTCCGGACTCGGGGGACTGAGTTTTGCGCTGAAGGCTGCAGAGCATGGTACTGTCTGCATGATTTCCAAAGCGGAGATGGATGAGACCAATACACGATATGCGCAAGGAGGGATCGCAGCAGTAATTTATGAGCCCGACAGCTATGAGAAACATGTGGAAGATACCCTGGTGGCAGGGGATCATCTATGCAATGAAGAGGTAGTCAAGATGGTTGTGAAAGAGGCGCCCGATCAGATCAGTGAATTGATCCAGTGGGGAACCAATTTTGATAAGCAGAGTAGCGGAAAGTATGACCTGGCACGTGAAGGAGGACATTCTGAACACCGGATTTTACATCATAAGGACAATACGGGACAGGAGATCCAGCGTGCCCTGTCTGTGCAGGTGCGGAAGCATCCAAACATTGAGTTGCTTGAGAATCATTTTGCGGTGGACCTTATTACGCAGCACCATATGGGGAAACTGGTGAAGCGTCATTTGACCGATATTGAGTGCTATGGTGCCTATGTATTGAACCTGGAGACATCCCACGTGCATAGGATTCTTTCAAAAACAACCCTGTTGGCTTCCGGAGGAGCAGGTAACCTCTACTCCACCACAACTAATCCGACCATTGCCACGGGCGATGGTGTTGCAATGGTTTACAGGGCCAAGGGTATTATCGAAAACATGGAATTCGTACAGTTTCATCCCACCTCCCTTTACAATCCGGGTGAATCTCCCTCTTACCTGATTACAGAGGCCATGCGTGGTTATGGCGGACTTCTTCGCAATCAGCTGGGGGATAAATTCATGAATAAGTACGATTCCAGGGGTAGCCTTGCTCCCAGGGATGTGGTGGCCAGAGCCATTGATAACGAATTAAAAATTCACGGTCATGATTTTGTCTACCTCGATACCACTCATTTGGACGGAAAAGAATTAAATGAACATTTCCCAAACATAAGTGAAAAGTGCAGGTCGCTGGGTATTGATATTTCCAAAGATATGATCCCTGTGGTTCCGGCAGCCCACTATATTTGTGGTGGTGTGAAAGTGGATATGAATGGCCAGACCTGGATCAAAAGGCTCTATGCGGTGGGAGAGGTCGCATCAACCGGGCTCCATGGTGCAAACCGGCTAGCATCCAACTCTCTTATAGAGGCAATTGTTTATGCGGACCGGGCAGTTAAACATGCAGTAAAGCACGTAGCGAAGTACCAGTTTGCCGATCATATTCCTGTATGGGATGACAGCGGCACCACTCATCCTGAGGAAATGGTGCTGATCACACAAAATCTGAAAGAGCTCAAACAGATCATGACCAACTATGTGGGCATTGTACGTTCTGATCTTCGCCTGGAAAGGGCTACTGCCAGACTGGAAATCATCTACAGGGAGACAGAGGAACTGTATAAAAAGTCCAACGTTTCGCTGAGGATTTGTCAGTTACGTAACCTGGTCAATGTGGCTTACCTGGTCATCAAAATGGCACAGGCCCGTAAGGAAAGCAGGGGGCTTCACTACAACCTGGACTATCCCAGGCGCGGCGGGCAGGAGTAGCGTCTGATCTGTAGGAGAGAATTTTTCAGCATTCTCACTTGTCCCAGAACCCGCCATCTACCTCCGGTCGCTCATTGCCGTATAGCTCCCTGATTTGCTCCAGCATGGAAAAGATTTCATCCACATCGAGAGAGGTCAGTAACTTAATGCGCATCTCTTTGAAATGGGGGAGTCCCTTAAAGTAGTTTGAAAAGTGCCTGCGCATTTCATAAATCCCAACCGGCCCCTCTTTAAATTCTAGAGATTTTTCAAATTGCATCCTGGCCATATCCACCTTCTCCGATACGGTGGGCTCAGGCAGTAGCTCCCCGGTATGCAGGTAGTGCTTTATATGTTTGAATAACCAGGGCTTTCCTACTGCCGCCCGGCCGATCATAATGCCATCTACGCCGTACCGGTCAAAGGCCTGCCTGGCCTCCACCGGCTTGGAGATATCGCCGTTGCCGATAATGGGTATATGCATCCTGGGATTCTTTTTTACATCACCAATCAATGTCCAGTCGGCCGTCCCTTTATACATCTGTGCACGGGTACGTCCATGAATGGTGAGTGCTTTAATGCCCTGGTCCTGTAACTGTTCGGCCACCTCCACAATAATCTTATGCTGATCGTCCCAGCCCAACCTGGTTTTTACGGTAACGGGAATGCTTGAGGCTTCCACGATGGCCCTGGTCATCTCCATCATCAGGGGGATATTTGCAAGCATGCCGGCTCCGGCGCCCCGGTTGGCAATCTTGCGGACCGGACAGCCAAAGTTGATATCTATAATATCAGGTCTGGCTTCAACCGCCCTGTGCGTGGCTTCCACCATCGACTCCACAAGATGGCCATAGAGTTGGATCCCCATGGGTCGCTCGTAATCGAAGATGTCCAGTTTTTTCACACTTTTAGCACCATCCCTGATGAGTCCGTCCGACGAGATAAATTCGGTGTACATCACATCGGCCCCATATTTTTTGCACAGATATCGGAATGAAGGATCGGTGATATCCTCCATGGGTGCAAGAAAAAGGCTTTGGTCTCCAAGATCAAGATCTCCTATACGCATGGTGTATAATTAATGTAGGAACTAACAGTGCAATTTGCTTTCTTTGTGCCTTTAGTCCGCCGTAAAATTACAAAAAATCATGCCCAAGAGCGCATTGCTTGCTGGATTGAGACCTACCGAGAAATTTCTTCTCTCAATGGTGATCTTATTTATCCTTGGATTGGCCTTTCAATTCATGGGGGCATTTCTGGCTGCATGGATATATGGGTTTAGCGTTTCAGACATTCTGGCCCTGGGAACTTATGAGGACTCCAGCTATGTTGCGGCCTCAAAGTTAATTCAGATACTGGGTTCAGTGGGAACCTTTATCATACCCGCCTTTCTCTTCTCCTACCTTTTTGAAGGGGATCTCTTCTCCTACTACAAATTCAAGAACCCAACCGGTATGGCACCCATGTTCCTGGTCATCCTGATGATGGTTTCGGTGATCCCGTTTATCAACTACATGGCCGAGATTAACCTGAAAATGGAGATACCCATCAGGGCACTGGACCAGCTGCTTCGCTCACTGGAGAGTACTGCGGAGGAGATGATGGTGGCCTTTACGGCCACGAAAAACATTGGCGGACTACTGGTGAACCTGTTGATGATTGGTGTCATCGCTGCTGTGGGTGAGGAGCTGATTTTCAGGGGGCTGCTCCAAAGGTTAATGTGCGATATGGTTAAGAACGTCCACCTGGCCATCCTGATCACCGCCCTGATATTCAGTGCGTTTCACTTTCAGTTCTTCTCTTTCCTACCGCGATTTGTACTTGGATTGGTACTGGGCTACCTGATGTATTACGGGCAATCTATCTGGTATCCCATCCTGGCCCACTTTGTAAACAACGCCATGGGGGTGATTTATTACTATTTCAATTCAAGGGGAAGTGCAGACGATATGCTTGAGGAGATTGGCACCAGTACACTGATCCCTGTAGCAGCTGTAGTCAGCCTTGCTCTATTTTTTATTTTTGGTGTGCTCTGGTATTCCCAGACAGAAAGATTTACAACCCGATCTCCTCAATCCGGGGGGATTGAAACTGAGTAGCATTGCTTAATTCATTTTTCCGGTATACATAGACCAGGCCATATTCCGAGGCTTTTTCCCTGCGCATTTCTTCGGGAAGATTACTATAGGTTTGTTCCACCTCGTTCCAGATCTGTTGTATCACGCTATCCACCCTTGAGCGCCTTTCGTTCAACTGCTGCTGTGCGCGATGACTCCGGTCTTTCAGGCTTTTCTGGTAGTTGTGATACTCCATAAATTTGTCGAAATGAACCTTTACTAATGCAATGGTGGGATTGGTAATAGGGTTCTTCCCTTTGTTGCGTCTGGATTGTTCCCCCTTGATCAGTTGTTCTCCCCACCAGACCACATCTTCTTCAGTTGTGAGTGAGGGTACTTTCTTTTCATCATCACCCATTGCGAAATAATTCCTTGTTTCAGGAGCCAGGTCGCCCCTTGCGACGGCCAGGTTGACCACCTGGATAAAGTGAGATATATAGAGCTTTACCTTCTTCAGGCGCTTCTGGTACTCTTTATTTTTTTCAGCCTGGAGATTCAGAGAATTTTTATGTTCGCTGATGGCATTTTCAAATTGCGGGAGTACTGAATGCATCTTCCGGAACGAGTTAGCGCTGAATGCCAGCTTAAATGGAGGAAGGTCCTTTCCCTTTGTATTGGCCGACTTCAACGATTTCATGCGGGCAGAGTCCGTGTTGGGTAAACGACGATAGGGCATGTTAGTAAAATTGTTGACAACAGGTTAATAAATGGCTTTCTAGGTGCGAATATATAAATATCATTGAGCTTAGCAAGACTATTCGCATTTTTTTACGCTTTGGTTATGAAAAGGTTACAAAATTGGAACATAATCATAATCCGGCCGGGAGAATCTCCCCGATTTACTGGAAAAAACAGCGTGGGACCAGGAAAAACTCTTGCTCGAACCTTGCCGTTTATCAAAAATTGACGACTTTTAATTTTATAAAGAAAACTTAACAAAAACAGCGCTTATTATGTTTTCAAAAGAGGTTTACTGGCAGCGAAGAAAAATGTTGCGTGCTATGGTGGGTGAAGGTCTGATCCTTTTTGCCGGGAATGAAGAGAGTTCCATGAATTACAGTGCCAATACCTACCACTTTCGGCAGGATAGCAGCTTTCTCTATTTTTTCGGGATCAACAAACCCGGCTTCTATGGGGTGTGTGATGTGGACAATGATCGGGATACGCTTTATGGTGATGATTTCACCATAGACGATATAATCTGGATGGGGGAACAACCCGCCGTAAGCGATCTGGCTGCCGATGTGGCTGTCGAAATCTCAGCCTCAGTAAATGAGCTGGCAACATTATTAAAGCAAGCGATGCAATCGGGTCGGAAAGTTCACCTTCTTCCACCTTACCGGGGCGACCATGTAGTTAAACTGGCGCAGCTGATGGATGTGGATCATAAAGTGGTATCCGAGTTGGTATCGCAGGAACTGATTGAAGCGGTGGTGAAGCTCCGTTCGCATAAAGACCAGTTCGAAATAAGTGAAATTGAGAAAGCTGTGGCGGTGGCGGGGATCATGCATACCACAGCTATGAAAATGGCCTATCCTGGCAACTTTGAGAGGGAGCTGGCCGGTGCCATTGAAGGAATTGCCCTTTCGCATGGCGGTCCTGTTTCCTTCCCGGTTATCCTGAGCATGGATGGTCAGACCCTGCACAACCACTATCATGGCAATGAGCTTAGCGAAGGAAGAATGGTCGTCTGTGATGCAGGTGCGGAGACAGCCATGTGTTATGCCAGCGATATCACAAGGACCTTTCCGGTGGGCGGAAAATTTTCAAGCCGGCAAAAGGATATTTATAACATCGTGTTAAAGGCAAACACAGAGACTATCAAGGCCTCCATCCCTGGCCGGAGCTACAGGGAGGTTCATCTGATGGCTGCCCGTATTATTGCGGGTGGACTAAAAGAGCTGGGCCTGATGAAGGGCGATCTGGATGAGGCCGTGGCCGCCGGAGCACATGCATTGTTCTTTCCGCACGGACTGGGTCATATGCTTGGACTGGATGTACACGACATGGAGGGACTGGGCGAAAACCATGTTGGTTACAACGGGTCGCTGAAGCGTAGTGACCAGTTTGGGCTGGCCTACCTGAGGCTGGGGCGCGAACTGGAGCCCGGTTTTGTGATAACCAATGAGCCAGGTTGCTATTTTATCCCGGCCCTGATCGATCAGTGGAAAGGGGAGAATAAGCATAAGCAATTCATCAACTACGATGAGGTAGAGAAGTACCGTGAATTCGGTGGAGTCAGGATCGAAGATGATGTACTCATTACCGATACTGGTAGCAAGGTACTGGGAACTCCCATCCCTAAAACAGTGGAAGAGGTGGAGGAGACCATGAAAGTCTAACTGCCAAAGGCTTGATCACCCGGTACTGAGGGTGATCAGACTATTGCACTGTAATACTCCCTGTTCAGTCGAGCAATATTGGTGAGCTTGATTCCTTTGGGACACTCTGCCTCACAGGCACCTGTATTGGTGCAGTTCCCAAAGCCCAGTTCATCCATTTTGCATACCATATCAAGGACCCGGTCATGTGCCTCAATCTTGCCCTGTGGAAGTAATGTGAGGTGCGATACCTTGGCACCCACAAACAGCATGGCCGATGCATTCTTACAGGCAGCCACACATGCTCCGCAGCCGATACAAGAAGCCGCATCCATGGAGAGATCTGCATGCACCTTTTTCACTGGAATGCCGTTGGCATCGGGTGCACTGCCGGTATTGACCGAGACATAGCCTCCCTCCTGGATCAGCTTGTCAAAAGCATCACGGTCCACCATTAAGTCCCTGATCACCGGGAATGCTCTGGCTCTCCATGGTTCTATGACAATGGTATCGCCATTTTTAAATTTTCGCATATGGAGCTGGCAAACCGTAATCAGTGAATCAGGACCATGGGGCCTTCCATTGATATATAAGCCGCAGGCTCCACAGATTCCCTCCCGGCAGTCGTGGTCATATATGACCGGTTCCTCACCTTTGGAGATCAACTCTTCGTTCAGGACATCAAGCATCTCCAGGAAGGAGCTGTCGGTGGAAATATCATTTAGCCGGTAGTTTACAAACTTGCCCCGGGTGTTGGGATCTTTCTGACGCCAGATTTTCAGTTTCAAATTCAGGTTCATGGCAGCGTGTCTCTTATTTATAATTCCGTTGTTTGACTTCTATGTATTCAAAATTGAGTACTTCCTTGTGGAGCACCGGTTCCTTATCATCCCCCTTATACTCCCAGGCCGCCACGTAAGTGAAATCCTTGTCATTTCGCAGTGCCTCTCCTTCTCCGGTCTGGAACTCGTCCCTGAAATGCCCGCCACAGGACTCTTCCCTTTGGAGTGCATCCCTG
>DAOWFP010000040.1 GCA_030637895.1 Bacteroidota bacterium
AAAGCAGGAGCAAACGACACCATCAGAATTGGCATCATAGGGCTTGGACAGCAAGCCATGAACCTGATGAGGGGGTTCAGCAGGATTCCCGGGATTGAGATCGTGGCCGGGGCTGATGTTTATGGTATTAAGCGGGAGCGTTTTCAGAAACGGATGAAGGATTTTTACCAGGAGAAGGGAGTGTCGCTTGAGGTAAAAACTTACAAGAATTACAAGGAAATACTTGACAGAAAAGATATTGATGCGGTGGTGATTGCCACACCCGACCACTGGCATGCATTAATGGCCATTGATGCGTGCAATGCCGGCAAAGATATTTATCTTGAGAAACCCCTCACTTTCACTCTGAAAGAGAGTCTGGCGGTGGTGAAGGCCGTTCGGGATAATAATGTGATACTTGCAGTGGGATCTCAGCAAAGATCCGACCATAATTTCCAACAGGCGGTACATTTGGTCAGGAAGAGTGGCATTGGAAAATTGAAGCATATCGATGCCTATGTGGGTCGGGCCCCACAACCTTACAACTTACCTGAAGAGGTAATTCCCGCCGACCTGGATTGGAACCAGTGGTTGGGCCCACTACCTTCACTTCACTACAACTCAAGATTGAATCCCCCCGTTTCACTGGATCCACCCCTAAATGAGAAATACTGGGCCGAATGGCGCTATTTCAAAGAGACCGGAGGAGGCTTTACTTGTGACTGGGGTGCCCATAACTTTGATATCGGACAATGGGGTCTTGATATGGACAGAGGCGGACCCGTAAAGATCATTCCCGCAGGTTATATTGAGACAGATTATCTGACCTATATTTATGAGAACGGGGTTACTATGAGCAATAAGCCATGGAATGAAGGAAAGGAACGTGGAATTAAATTCTGGGGCGCTGATGGTTGGATAGAGGTTTGGCGCGGGGGAATAAAAGCCTCAGATAGCTCCTTGCTTTCCGATGGATCCGATGATAAAAATAAAGGACTGCTCTATGAATCGGGTACCGGACACCTGGATAATTTTGTGGAGTCGGTGCGTGAAAGAAAAGAACCCATCGCCAATGTGGAGACCGGACAAAGAACCTGTGCCACCTGTATTTTAGGAAATATCGCTACCGAATTGGGAAGACCGGTAAGCTGGAATCCTGAAAAGCAATATTTTGTGAATGATCCGGAGGCTGAAGCTTATTATCACAGAGAATACAGGGTGGGGTATAAGTTGTAGCTCAACTGGTCGCTGAATACTTAAGAAGTGGAATTGAACTGCCGACCTCACGTTCTACAGGTAGAGGAATCTTTTGATCTTGTGGGTGGCAGTCTTTTCAAAAGGTGCTACCTGTAGAATCATCAACTGCAGTTTTGAGTTGCGGGTTACATGCTGGTTCACATGGATCATCAACTCGGCCAGTGCCTCGTCCGCTTTCTCCTGTAACTGTTTCTTATATTCAGCTGCATTTTCCTTCAGGTGCTGGAGTTGTTCCTCCATCACTTCCATCTTCAGATGCACCCTGGCTGTAAGCTTCCCTTTATACTCCATTACCAGCGATTCGCTCACAATCTCTCTACTATTAAGGACCGCTTCGATCTCTTCGGGATAGATATTCTCACCATTGGCTCCAAGGATCATGTTCTTGGATCGTCCTTTTATATAGATGATGCCCTTTTCATCGATGATGCCCAGATCGCCCGTGCGAAAATAACCATCGTCGGTAAATACTTCGCGGGTCTTCTCTTCATCCTTATAGTAACCCCTCATCACATTGGAACCTAAGACCACAATCTCACCCTCCCTGGAAGCAGGATCGGGATTGTCGATCCGGACAGTCACCCCTTCCATCACCTTTCCAACAGAGTGGAAGACGGCGTTGGCCGGGTTGAAACCTGCAACCATGGGAGATGTTTCAGTAAGTCCGTAGCCAATGGCATAGGGAAAACCACCTTCCAGCAGGAATTTCTCCACATCGGGAGCCAGGGGAGCACCACCCACTCCAAAGAAACGTATTTGCCCGCCAAAGAAATCCATAAGCTTCCTGACAGCGGCTTTAGAGAGCAGCTTTCGTGTGGGCCCCAATTTCATCAGGAGACGCATGGGGGCCGATTTGCTCAGCTTTGGTCTGATGGTGGACCTGTATATCTTTTCAATGATCAGTGGGACCGTCAGCATGGTAGTGGGCTGCAGTTTTTTCAGCACGGGTCCAAGATAAGCCGCCGTGGGAGCCTTGTCGATGTACTGAACCATGGCTCCATTGAGTAGCGTAACCATCATACCGATGGTACACTCATAGGTGTGTGCCAGGGGCAATACCGATAGCCAACGGTCTTCGGGAACCACCTTGTGTACAGTTCCGGATTGTACCGCATTGCTCAGCAGATTGGTATGGGTAAGCATCACCCCCTTGGATCGGCCCGTGGTTCCGGAGGTATAGATGATGGATGCCAGCTCTTCACCTTTGGCATCATAAAAACCCTTATCACCTACCGAGATTTTCGACTCCTCATTGAGTTTTGTGAGCGCACCCGGTGTCCCCTTAGGTTCTGCAACAACTCCTTTGCTAATATCCAGTAGTTGGAAGTCGTCTGTATTGATCACCATCTCAACGGTAGGGGGCAGCCCCTCATTCAGTCTGGAGATCAGTTTCCCGGAGATAAAAACAGTCTTCACTGAAGCATGCTCCAGAACGGTTTGAACTTCTGTTGCCCGGAAATCGGGAAGGATTGGCACAGTAGTGGCCCCACAGATAAGGGTGCCAAAGTAGGCAATACCCCAGTGGGGGCTGTTTTCAGCGAGGATCGCCACATTGTCGCCTTTGCTAACTCCGGCGCTTTTCAGCATCACTGCTACATGCTGGCTGGCCCTGTCAAGCTCCTCATAGCTGTAAGCAGTCCCATCCACACTGGTGAGCGATGGCCGCGCCTTGAAGATTTTGGCGCTATTTTTTAACATCAGGGGAAGATTGCTTACCTCTTCCGGTATATACTTTTTATAACTGTCCATCATCTGGTTTCTAAAATTTTTCTCTGAACGACTGGTCCAGATCACTGAATTTACGCTTGCCCTTCAGGAAGAAATCCAACACAATACTACGCGGATATATCCCTGCTACAATAACGTTATTTTCCGGGTATTTGTTCTTGTTTTTTATCCCCCCATAGGAAGATTTCATCCCATAAAAGGCCAGATGTGCCCTGAAGACCGCCTTGAAGTCTTTGGGAGCTCCCTGGAATAAAAACCTGAAGGCCGAAATACCGTCCAGAATCATTCTGGTAAACAGGGTAAGACTACGACCACGGGTAGGAAGGTTTTTGTAGAGTAAGAGCAGGTTGTTTCTGAAATTTAGAAAGGTCTTGAAAGGATTACCTCTCTGCAGCGTAGCTCCGCCCACATGGAAAACTTTTGAAGAGGGTATGTAACGTATCCGGTACCCCATTCGCTGAAGCCTCCAGCAGAGATCGATCTCCTCCATATGTGCAAAAAACTGTTCATCAAGTCCACCCGACTCCCTGTACAGATCGGTTCTGATCATCAGGCAGGCTCCTGAACCCCAGAATATATCGCTGGCCTTGTCATACTGGCCCTGATCCGCTTCCAGGTGATCAAAAATGCGGCCCCTGCAGAAGGGGTAACCAAAACGGTCTATAAATCCACCGGCGGCTCCTGCATATTCAAAATGAGACTTGTTTTTGAAGTCCAGGATTCTGGGGGTGCAGGCGCCTACTGTAAGATCCTTTTCCATAAGCTCCAACATGGGTTCCAGCCATCCCTTTGTCACCTCAATATCGGAGTTCAACAGCAGGATGTACCTGGCATCAACCTGTTCCATTGCCCGGTTATATCCTCCGCTGAACCCATGGTTAAGCTCCAGTTCAATGATACGGATATGGGGATATTCCTTTTTCAGAAACTCCTTGGAGTCGTCCTCAGATCCGTTATCTGCCACAACAATCTCGGCATGGGGATGGGTGGTATGGCGTACCAGGGCCGGCAGGAAGTTTTCCAGGTGCTGCCTGCCGTTCCAGTTCAGGATAACAATGGATACCTCTTTCATGGGGCGAGCATAATTTTCTGAATTACTGACTGGAACTCCTTGAAGATCTTAAGGTTGGAACAGACTATATGTTCGCCAAACAGGGGATCGCTATGGCCTGCAAAATCGGAGACAAGCCCACCTGCCTCCCTGACCAGGAGCATTCCTGCTGCCACATCCCAGGGATTGAGTCCATACTCATAAAACCCATCATACCGTCCGCATGCCACATAAGCGATATCTGTGGCAGCAGAACCCAGTCGACGAAGGCCGTGCGAGTTATGCATAAAATGGTCCATGCTCTGCATAAACTGCTCCAGGTATTTGAAATTGGTATAGGGAAATCCGGTGGCTATGAGGGACTGTTCAACCCTGGGCACTTCGCTAACCCGGACCGGTGATCCGTTGAGCCAGGCACCTCCACCTTTCCAGGCATAAAAAAACTCATCGAGGCCAAATTCATAGACAATCCCTGCCACCACTTCATGGTGAGCGGTGAGTCCCACGCTAATGGCAAATGGAAAAACGCCGTGAATAAAGTTGGTGGTGCCGTCAACCGGATCGATGACCCAGTTAAACTGCTCTCCACGACTGTTGTTGGTTCCCTCCTCAGCGATGAAACCTGCTTCGGGAAGAAGCTCTGAAAGTCCTGATACCAGGATCTTTTCAGCCTCCTTATCGACCTGGGTGACAAAATTTTGTCTCCCCTTCTCCTCGATGATCAGTCCCTGCCTGTTTTCGTGCTGCTCCCTCACATAGGCAGCTGCTGTTTTCACCACTTCCATGGCGCTGAAACATATTTCTTTGTACTGCATTCGACTCACCTTTTACTTAGAGAAGTAAAGAAAGTTAAAATTTCATTACCAGCAGGTCGGCCACCACGAAGGTACTTCCCCCTGTGAAGATCATATCGTCGGCTCCGGCCTCCTTTTGAGCGGCACGGTAGGCCTCTGCCACATTGGGAAAAGGGAAGCCTTTTAATCCAAATTCTCTGGCGCGCTTAGCCAGCACTTTAGAATCCATGGACCTGGGGACGGATGCGCGGGTAAAATAGTAGGTGGCTTCCTCGGGGAGCAGGGGAAGAATCATATCCAGGTCCTTGTCATCTACCATACCCCATACCATATGGAGCCTAAGCCAGGGAATCTGCTTAACCTGCCTGATTACAGCAGCAATTCCGTCCACGTTATGAGCCGTATCACAGATGCTTCTTGGGTTGTGCCCAATGGTATGCCATCTGCCCATAATCCCTGTGGATGCTATGACAGAGGCGAATCCCTCCTGTATATGAGACTCACTGATCTTCCAATTAAGCTTCTGCAGCTGTTCCAGGGCGGTATATGCAGTGATAATGTTCTCCTGCTGGTAATCACCACTCAGGTCGCAGCAGATGGATAAAATTGAAGAAGAGCCCTTTTTTGAGAACCTCAATTGCATGCTCCCGTCCAGGTTCAGGGTCCGAAACTGCGTTTCGTAGATCAGGTTTGCACAGAGGACCGGTGCATCCCGCTCACGGGCCATGGAGCGCAGCACCTCCTCTGTAGGCACTTCTGCCCGTCCGATGATCAGTGGCACATTTTCCTTAATGATCCCCCCTTTCTCACTGGCAATGGAGCGGGGATGGGTTCCCAGGAACTCAGTGTGATCCAGTGAGATGTTGGTAATCACAGAGAGAACCGGCATGATGATATTGGTGGAATCGAGTCTGCCTCCCATACCTGTTTCAATAACTGCCACATCCACCTGCTCCCTGGCAAAATGATCAAAAGCCAGGGCGACGGTCATTTCAAAGAAAGAGGGCTGAACGTCCCGGATAATCTCCTGGTTCCCGGAAACGAAAGTGCTTACCTCATCTTCCGGAATGGATTGTCCGTTGATCCTGATCCGTTCCCTGAAATCGAGCAGGTGGGGAGAGGTGTAGAGCCCGGTAAGTAGTCCGGATGCCTGCAGCACAGAGGCGATCATATGACTCACCGACCCTTTGCCATTGGTTCCGGCCACATGGATGGTAGGATAGTTTCTGTGGGGGTGGCCGAATGCCTGGTCCAGCCTGTGAGTGTTATCCAGGTTGCTCTTATAGGCCGCCTTCCCTTGCCGCTGGTACATGGGCAGGGAGGTGAAGAGAAAATCTATGGCTTCCTGGTAAGTCATTCCTGGAAATAAGGTAAGTCCCAGCCGTTGTATTTTACTTTTTCAGGATGGAAGCGGTCCGGCCTCGGTTTCTGCTCCTCTGGATAACCCAGGGCAACCAGGGCAAAGGGTAAGACATGGGAAGGAAGGTGCAGCAACCTGGAGAAGGAAATTTTCCGCTCCTCTCTGGGGTGAAGCCCCACCCAGCATGCTCCCAGCCCTAAGGTTTGGGCTGCCAGCAAGAGGTTCTGTGTGGCGGCACCACAATCGACCACCCAGTACCCATCGTCGTGCTGAAGCTGCTCATCACCACAGACTACCACTGCATGAGAAGCCGTTTGCAGCATCCTTGCATAGGGGTGTATTTCCATGACTTTTTCCATCATGGAGCGGTCATCCAGGACCACAAAATGCCAGGGCTGCATATTCACCGCCGAAGGAGCATACATGGCAGCTGTCAGCATGGTACGAATCTGCTTGGGATCAATTTTTTCATCCGTAAATCGGCGGATGCTTCTCCGATCGAGGATATAGTCAAGTTTCTCTATGTTCATAACGGTTCATAAATGTGTGTAAAACTTGGGTCAATGTGAATAATTTGATGGCTCATGGGGGACAAAAAAACCTATTTTAGGAGCCAGATACAATAATAACTTTACACGATTCTTAGTTGTAGTAAAGTTAGGATAATGGGAGGGGAAATATGGCAACTGCTGTGAAAAAAAATCGCAAGATCTTCGTTCTGGATACCAATGTTCTGCTTCATGACTATAAAAGCATACACAATTTTGATGAGCACGATATCGTAGTGCCCATCACAGTGCTTGAGGAGCTGGACCGGTTTAAGAAAGGAAATGATATCATCAATTTTCATGCCCGCGAGTTCACCAGGGAGCTGGATAAGCTCAGCGGGGATAAGCTCTTTAACGGGGGACTGTCACTGGGAAGGGGAAAAGGCAAGCTGAGTATCTGTACCGGTCAGCAGCCGTCTGAACAGCTTTCAACTTCATTCCCTGAGAACACACCCGACCATCGGATCCTGTCCATTGCAGAGTATCTGCATCTTAAGAATGGTACCACCAGGCCCGTGATCCTCATCACCAAGGATATCAACCTGAGGATGAAAGCCAAATCGCTGGGTATTATGGCGCAGGACTATCATAACGATATGGTTCAGAACATTGATGACATTTATGAGAATGTAAAATCCAGCGATGTAACAGACGATAATGTTATCTCCGACATGTACGAAACCATGGAGGGTGTCCCGGTGGAGCGTTTCGGACTTGAAAAGCCCCCGCAGGCCCACCAGTATTTTATTTTCAGGAACAACTCCAAGAGCGGATTGGGCCATTATGATCCCTTCAATAAGCTTGTAAACCGGGTGGAGAAGACCCGCACTTATGGCATTGATCCGCGAAATGCCGAGCAGACCTTTGCCCTGGATGCCCTGCTCCGCCCGGAGGTTCAGCTGGTGGCGCTGACCGGCAAGGCAGGTACGGGAAAAACGCTGCTTGCACTGGCTGCTGCCATTCACCAGCGGAAAATGTATACTCAGATCTTCCTGGCCAGACCCATAGTACCCCTGGGGAACCGTGATATGGGGTTCCTGCCGGGTGATGTGGATGAAAAAATTGGGCCTTTTATGCAGCCCTTGTTCGATAATCTCTCGGTGATCAAACAGAAGTTCAAGATGCAAAGCAAGGAGCACAGTCGCATTGAAGAGATGCAGCAGACGGAGAAGCTGATGATCACTCCGCTTGCCTATATTCGCGGACGAAGCCTGTCCAGGGTCTTTTTTATTGTGGATGAGGCACAGAACCTGACTCCCCATGAGGTGAAAACCATTATTACCAGGGCAGGGGAGGGAACCAAGATGATTTTTACCGGCGATATTCAACAAATCGATTCCCCTTACCTGGATACCAAATCTAACGGTCTGACCTACCTGGCCGACCGTATGAAGGGTCAGGATATTTTTGCCCATGTGCACCTGGTCAAAGGGGAGCGCAGCTACCTGGCCGACCTGGCAAGTAACTTACTATAAATCTGGTCAGTAAATAGAAAAAATGGAGCGACGGCTTTTTATTATACGACACGGTAAGTCCAGCTGGGATAACGAGGGTCTTGAAGATATCGACCGCCCCCTGGCCAAGCGTGGGATACGAAATGCCGGGGAGATGGCAGAACGCCTGCTGGCAAAAAACCAGGTCCCTCAACTGATTCTTTCGAGTCCCGCCAGCAGGGCCCTGAATACTGCCCTGATTATGTCCAGGAGCTGGGGCATTGAGGCTGAGAACCTGCAGATTACAGATGCCCTCTATATGGCCTATCTGTCAGAAATAGATCAGGTGATCGGTGGTGTTCCTGCAGAAATAAAGAACCTGGCTATTTTTGGTCATAACCCCTCTTTTACAGCATATGCCAACAAGTTTCTGGAGCTTCCCCTGGACAATCTTCCCACAGCAGGGGTGGTGATCGTAACTTTGGAATCGGAAAATTGGGGAGAAATCGGGCGTAAACAGGTAAAGGGGACTTATGTGGATTATCCAAAAAGAAAATAGGAGCATGGCACAAGCCCTGATCGAGGTTAGCTGTGCAGTGATTATGGACGGGGAGCTGGTACTGGTTACCCAGCGAAGCGAGCTGATGCCTCATCCATTTAAATGGGAGTTCCCCGGCGGGAAGCTATTACCTGGTGAGACTCCCGAAAGTTGTATCGTCAGGGAGATCAGGGAGGAGCTTGGAGTGGAGATCTCTGTCCTGCAGCTGCTCCCTTCGGTGAAGCATTACTACAGCGATAGTGCGGTCAAACTGATCCCTTTTGTATGTACCATCAGGCGGGGCGACATCGACTTGAGTGAACACAGGTCCTATCGTTGGGTACATCGTTCTGAACTGGAAGAGATCGATTGGCTTGAAGCAGATATTGAAGTAGTGGCCCTGGTGAACAGGTACTGTTAGTTTAGCAGGGTTCCGATCCAGTCGGCTATACTCTTTAAAAACTCACCTATGGGTAAGCCAATGCCGCTGAAGCCCTCTTTCACCTGGGTGCCCACAAAAAACAGGAACAGCAGATAGATTCCCAGCATCATAATTGCTTTTGGCCGTGTGAACTTCTTTCCAATCAGCATAATGAACAGGGCCAGGAAGGTAGCGAGGAGCAGGAATACCCAGACCTCCTTGGTAAAGGCCAGGAGGTCCTGGTTGAGTACCATGCTCTCTCCATGGATCAGGTTGTAGAGCAGGATCGGAAATCCCAATGCAAATGCGATATCAAAAATATTGCTACCCAAGGCATTGCTGATGGCATCATCGTAGTTTCCTTTCCGGGAGTCTTTAATGGATATTATAGTGTCAGGTACCGATGTGGCGGCAGCTGAAAATACAACTGCCACAAAAATCAGGGGGATGTTGGTAATCTCCCCGAAGAGATCTGTTCCATAGACCAACAGCCAGGTACCAAAGGACATGACCAGCATACTTAATCCCAGGAGAACCCATGCCCGTAAGGTATTGACCTTCCTGCCATTTAATACCATTGAAGTCAAATCCAGGGTAAGCAGGGCAAGCGGGAGTTTCCTTTTCTGAGGCGCGTCGGGCCTTACATATTCTCGTTTGGACTTCTGCCGCTTTCTGGTAATTGCATAGAGAAGTCCAAGGTAAAGCAGGTAGACCAGTACCAGGATCAGTCCGTGCCTGGCCAATAGCTCCCCGCTGAAAAGGAAGCCTACAAAAATGAGTTGTGAGACCAGCAGCACACTCCCTTCACGTAGCAGCACCTTTTTGTTTAATTCAACACATTTTCGCTTACCGCATCTGAAAAGCATCAGCACAACCAGGGCCGGAATAATCAGCAGATTAAACAGTGCACTTCCCGAAGTTACGCCCAGTCCGCCCGAAAATCCGTCTGCATCTCGCAGGTAGAACAGGAAAAACATGGTGGTCAGAAATTCAGGCATGGAACTGGCGACCGCATTGAGGGTGGCTCCCTTGATGCCTGGAGGCAACCTTCTGCCCAGAAAGTCGGATGCGATCTCGAAACCGTGTGAGGAGCGCCAGATAATGATGCAAGAGATACTGATGAAAATGATTGAAGCCAGCATGTCTCCTATTTTTTATTCATTCTGACCAAGTGCATGATCTGGTCGTCCAGGAAGTTTTCCTCGTACTCCATCAGGAATCGTCGAAAAAAGCGGCTGATTCGTTTTTCGGACAACAGAGCCATATAACCGAGCCAGGTATCTCCCAACCAGAGGGGAAGGATATAGAGTTGGTAGTCGCGTTCCGGCAAGGAAACTTTCCCCGCCAGGGTAATCTCTTCAAGGGCCTTGCTTTTATCAAGCATTCGCAACTCCTTAAGTATCTTATCAAGCTCTTTGTTTGATTCAAAACCGATTATTCCACTCTCTTCAATTTCTATATAGGCATGGGTGATGTCGAGAAATGAGAAGTTATAAAACTGTACCGTAAAGGCGGTGATTCGCTCCCCCAGCTGTTCAATGGTAAGGATCTTTCCCAAAGCGATATCATTTTTTATGGGATCAAAAGCGGCAGCCAGGTTAAATGGTATATAGCTGATCACATGAATCATAGAGCCCACCACAATCACCAGGATAAGATAAGCCAGCAAGGTAATCACCAGGGGGAAGAGCTGGTTGGGTGATAGTTTCACAACCAGCATGGCCAGGGGAATGGAAAGGGCAATGGAGTTTGTAGTAAAGAAAACCAGCATGATAATACGCTGCAGCTTATAGATAAAACTGTAAGAACTTCGTCGGCTCATGTTTTAAAGATACAAAAAACGCTTTGTATTATTCAAAGTATATGCGACGCGGACTCTCCGGTAAAACCTCTCCGATCTCCACCGCCGAAATTCCCGGATCAAGCCTGTTTAACTCCTCGAGCAGTAGTCCGGCATGGTCCGGATTCACCGTCATCAGGAGTCCGCCCGAAGTCTGTGCATCATGAACCAGCATCTTCATGTTATAATCCACGCCCCTGGTACAATGCATATGCTCATCGGTAAATTCGAGGTTTCTGAAGGTCGCACCGGGGATGCTTCCTTTTTCATATACCTCGTAAGCCCCGGGGAGTAGTGGGATCTGCTGGGTGCGCATGCGAAAGCTTACTCCGCTGGCTTCTGCCATTTTCATGGCATGTCCGGCCAGGCCAAAACCGGTGATGTCGGTCATGCTGTTCACACCGTATTTATCAGCCAGACTTGCACCATGCCTGTTCAGGTGTTTCATCTGCTTCAGTGCCCGCCTGTAATCCTCATGCTCGCAAAGGCCATTCTTCTCTCCCGATACAAGCGCCCCGGTTCCAATGGATTTGGTCAGCACAAGGATGTCGTTGGGTAAAGCACCGGCATTGGTAATCAGCCGATCGGGATGCACCGTACCCACTACGGCCAATCCATATTTGGGTGGATGGTCATCTATGGTATGTCCGCCTACAATCAGGGCCCCTGCTTCACTCACTTTGTCCTGTCCCCCTTTAAGAATCTCCCCGAAAACATCCAGGGGAATCTTCTCCTGTGAAAACATCATCAGGTTCAGAGCCAACAGGGGTGTCCCTCCCATGGCATAAACATCCGAAAGGGAGTTGGCCGCTGCAATCTCCCCGAATTCATAGCCATCAGAACAGATGGGAGGAAAGAAATCGGTGGTAAAAATCAGGGCCGTCTCATCGTTTATTTTGTAAACTCCGGCATCGTCATGTGTATTTACATCTACCAGGAGCCTGGGATCTGTGGCAATGGGCAGTTTACTCAGTACCTCCGAAAGCAGTCCTGGAGGCAATTTGGCAGAGCAACCGCCATATTCAATAGTAGATAAGAGGTCAAATTTCATCTCCATGGGCTTTGGTTCACGGAGTAATTACATGTCCGGCCGCAGCCAGTGTTTCAGTAATGACTACCATATTAGAGATCATGCCCACCCCGATATCGAATTGCAGACCGTAATGATCAATACAGGTACTACACAACATGATGCGTATTCCCAACTCCTCCAGCTCAGAGAGGGAGCTGCAAACAGGCGACTCTTTCATGGCCAGTTTTACACCCCCGTTATAGAGTACCACATGGGTGGGCAGTTGCTCCTGCAACTTCAGGGTATCCACAAAGGTCTCCATCAATAAGCTGCCCAGTTCGGGATCACCATCACCCATTCGTTCTCCTTTGATGCATACAACATAGGAGGTAGGGAGATCGGTGGTGCAATAGATGGCCGTGTTGCTTCCTGCAAGATCTTTCTCCGGTTTGAGACTTACCAGTGTATGCACAGCACCGGCAGAGCTCACCTGGGGCTCAACACCCTGGTCCTTCAAATATGTGACCAGATTCTTCAGAGAAGTATCGTTATCTATCTCCACCCTTATCTCTTCCCCCATCTTAAGATCCACCAGGGCTTCCTTTAGCATTATGAGCGGTTGCGGGCATTTCAGCCCTTTGGTATCTAATGTTTTCATTTCGCAAAAGTAAACATTTCCGGATGAAACAGTTCAGAATTTTCTATCTTGTACCTGGTTCATTCAGATGAACTAAAGATGTCTGATACAAACGAACATAAGCTGGACCCCCAAAAGTGGGTAGAAAGATACGGTGACTATCTATTCTCTTATGCCATCGGCAGGGTAAATGACAGTGGCAAAGCGGAGGACCTGGTCCAGGAAACCTTTCTTGCAGCACTGAAAGCCAGGGACCGGTTCAGGGGAGCGAGTACGGAACGAACCTGGCTAACCTCCATCCTGAAAAGAAAGATTATCGATACCTACCGAAAAAAATACTCATCCAAGGAGTCTTCTTTTGGGGAGCATGATGGTACTGTCTTTGATGGGGATTTCTATCGAGATGAAGAGCCTTTCAAAGGGCACTGGCTGGAGGGCATGGGCCCCAACTCACACTCTTTTCTGCCAGAAGGGGAGCTGGAGCAGGCGGAGCTTATGAAATTTATAAATCTCTGTATTGAGAATCTGCCAGCAACACTGGCGGCTACCTTTATCATGAGAATGATAGATGAGGAAGATTCTGATACCATTTGTAAGGAGCTTGGCATTACACCGTCTAACTTATGGGTTATGTTGCACAGGGCCAGGTTGAGAATGAGAGAATGTTTAGAAAAAAAATGGTTGAGTTGATATGGCAAATGGACCAGTTTATAGAATGATGGTATTTATGAGCAAGCGAATGATTGCCTGCGATGAGGCTAGTTTTCTTATCTCCCTGCGAGAAGACCGCAAGCTGGATTTCAGGAGGTGGTGGCAGTTGAAAATGCACCTTCTTAGCTGCCATCTCTGTAGAAAATATGCCCACCAGATAGGGGAGCTTGAGCATTCCATGGAGGTATACCGGGACGGCTGCTCGCATGAATCGTGTACGCATCACCTGTCTCACGAGGCCGGATCCCGTATAGATAAGGAGCTTTCCCAAGAGCTAAATGCCAAATAGTTGTTAAAATTCCACTTTCCTTCTGATTTCTTGTAAGGAGCTTCACCTGTTTTCGACTTAGTGCTCAAAATCAGTATTAATCAAAAATTACATTATCATGAAAACAGACAAGAAGATCTTAAAATCCGCTTCTATGGTTGCAGGAGCATTGCTAACTACAACACTGGCCACAACACCTTCATTTGGTGCAGATATCCTGGCTTATAACAGCCTGGGTTCAGGAGCTCAGGTTCGCAGTCACCTCATAGACATGAACAGCAATCAGGTCAATCCCATGGAAACCAATGCCCTTAAGTTCGCTGAGCTGAAGTGCGGAGAAGGTAAATGTGGAGAAGGCAAATGTGGTGAAGACGACAAGAAGGAAGATGCCAAGAAGAGTGAGGCCACTAAGGCTAAAACCACCGAGACTGCTACCGAATCTAAAAGTGCCGAAGCCAAGTGCGGTGAAGGCAAATGCGGTGAAGGAGAGAAAAAAGAGACTACTAAGAAGTCCGAGAAGAAGTAAAATTAATCAGGAAACCGGGCCTCAGGGTTAGTTATGATTGACCAGAGATGGTGATTGTTGATGTGGTTTACAGGTCCGGTAGGAACCCCGGTTAGATCCGGGGTTCCTCTTAAAAAAGAGAAAAAATGGAAAGCAAGGCAGGGATGGTAGGATTGGGACTCAGAAGGGATATCGCCGAGGAGATTCTTGATAACAAGATACTTACTCCCGATTTCCTGGAGTTTGCTCCTGAGAACTGGATGGGAATGGGAGGTGCATGGCTTAAGGTCATGGAACGTGCCCTTGAGGCTTACCCCATCACCTGTCATGGTCTTTCACTCTCACTGGGCAGCCCGGAGGAACTGGACTGGGAGTTTATTGGTGAGCTGAAAGAATTTCTGGATACATACAAGGTGGCTATTTATTCGGAACATCTGAGCTATACCAAAAGCAAGAACGCCCATCTCTATGACCTTCTGCCCATCCCGTTCCGACAGGATGCCATTGATCATGTGGTGGACCGGATCCGGAGAGTACAGGATAGGCTTGAACGCCCCCTGGCTATCGAAAATGTATCTTATTATACACCGGTAGCGGCTGAGATGACCGAGGTTGAATTTGTGAGTGAGATTGTTGATCGAGCCGGCTGCAACATGTTGCTGGATGTAAACAATGTGTATGTCAATGCATTCAACCACAACTATGATGCAAAAGATTTTATCGGGAAACTTCCCCTTGACAAGGTCGCCTATATCCATATGGCGGGTCATGAACAGGTGGAGCCTGACCTGATCATCGATACCCATGGTCAGCCCATTATTGATCCGGTTTATGAACTGTTTGAATGGACTATCCAGAAGATGGATCCTGTACCTGTCCTCCTCGAACGGGATTACAATTTTGAAGACCTGGAACAGATCCAGGGGGAACTTACCCAGATCAAGGGGATTTTAAACAAACACTGGAAGCTGGCACATGAAACTGCGTAAGGAAACCATAGAAATTCAGGAACAGCTTGGAGCGTACTGCAGGACCGGCATTGAGCAGGAACTGCCTGGAATTACTCCTGGCAGAATCCATCACTATCGCCGCCTCATATCCAATGTGGTTAATGATACCCTTCGTACGGCCTTCCCAATTACTGTGGCCGCCCTGGGGGATGAGACCTGGCTCTTGCTGGTGGAGGATTTCTTCTCAGCAGGTGTTCCTCAGACCCCTCAGGTCTGGAAGCTGCCCTTAGAGTTTTACCAGTTTCATGCAAGCAGGGAAAGCGGTAAGAGGCTGAATTTACCTTTTTTGGATGACCTGCTCTATTTTGAGTGGATGGAGATTGAGATTCATACCATGCCTGACAGGCCCTATCCCGACTTCGTAAACGAGGGGGATCTATTGAAGGACACTCTGGCTTTTAATCCGGAGTATGAAATTGTTAAACTGGAGTACCCGGTGCACACGCACCCGGTGCGTGAAGCCAGGGAGCTTAAAGGGGAGTACTTTTCCCTGCTCTATCGTATGCCTGAATCGGGAAATGTACAGTTCCTGAATCTCTCGGCCCTTAACGTGTATATCATCACACGTTTGCAGGAAGAGAAAGTGCCCCTGAATGAAATTAAGAATGAAATCGCCCGTGTGGCGGGAATAGAAAGTGGGAGGTATCTGGACGATGCCTTAACGAAATTTTCCGGGGATTTGCTTGAGCGAAAAATGATCCTCGGGTTCAAAGAAAAATAATCAAATAACATACTGAAAATGAAAACCTTGTACAGAAAATTTGTAGAGGGAACGGAGAAGTTGCATGATGTTCAACAGCTTCTGTTCCGTTTCATCCTGGTCATCGGTTTTTACGGTCCGGCTATGATGAAAGTAAAGAACCTTGAAGGTGTAGCCGAATGGTTTGGAAGCATGAGCTACCCATTTCCCATGGTCAGTGCAATACTGGCCATGAGCACAGAAGTTTTGGGAATCGTTTTGCTGACACTGGGACTTGGAACCAGGATCATCGCTATTCCCATGATGTTTATAATGGTGGTTGCCATATTCACGACCCATATCTCCAACGGCTTTGCCGCGGGTGACAATGGATTTGAAATACCGCTTTACTACATCCTGATGCTCTTTGCCCTGGTGGTTTATGGTTCAGGGAAATACAGCCTGGATTACCTGCTGAGCAGGAAGTCCCAACTAGCTGATGCGAGCGTTTAATCGGTCCTGCTGAAGATTACCGGACGTTTCTTATTAAATGAGGTGGCCTCCTGGTAGGCTGCGGCCACAGCCAGGATGGTTCCCTCATCAAAGAGGGTTCCAAGGAAGGAAATGCTTGTGGGGGAACCAGAATCCTTAAATCCATTGGGCACCACCACTACCGGGTGACCCGTAAGGTTGGTGGCCAGCGGCTGGTTTCCTTCCTTGAAGGATGGAGTAATGACCACATCAAAATCTTTTAAGCGTGTGTTATAATCCTCAATAAGGTCGTGCCTGATCCGGTTGGCCTGGATATATTCCACAGCGGTAATATACCTGGCAGTACGGAACTTGTTGGGCCAGGCATAGCGATGCTGCCGCACCAGCAGGCTGTCACGGTTGGAGCGGGTCAGTTCATCAAAAGCTGCTGCCGCTTCTGCCTCATAAATGATGGACATGGCAAAGTAGGGGAGTTCGGGGTTCTCCAGTTCCACAGGAATCAGTTCGGCCCCCAGTTTTTTCAGTGTTTTCAGCGTCTGTTTATCAAACTTCGATACCCCGTATTCTTCGTCAAACGCACTTTTGAAGTATCCAATTCGCAGGGAGGCAAGATCTACCTTACCGGGATAGGTGAACCCGGCATCTATGAGGGTTTTGTCCTTAGGATCCAATCCCCTGATGGC
>DAOWFP010000087.1 GCA_030637895.1 Bacteroidota bacterium
CATAAGCAATGCCGCAGGGCGCCAGGTGCTCACTGAGATCAACGGCGAAACAGCTGTTCCTTACCAGGGAGTAGGGAAGTATAAGCCACAGGGTAAAAAACATAAGCCGTCCATTGCCAGCTGCAGCGACTATCCTGCCGATGGAAATAAGGTGGTCAAAAATTTAAGATCGGCCCTTGAGAAGGCCGGTCT
This sequence comes from Bacteroidota bacterium, assembly GCA_030637895.1. Lineage (GTDB taxonomy): Bacteria > Bacteroidota > Bacteroidia > Bacteroidales. The sequence continues at coordinate 193 of DAOWFP010000087.1, forward strand.
GCGCGATGGGATGACCATCTCCACCCACCATCACTTTCGGAACGGAGACTTCCTGGCCAACCAGGTATTTGACATAGCCAAAGAAATGGGGGTAAAGGGATTACGCTGGTTTCCTTCTGCATCCTTTCCCTGTCATGAACACCTCATTCAATACTTGCAGGACGGTACCATTCAGCGCATCGAAGGGAGCATGAACGGCCCCCTGGGTCACTTTGTCTCCGAAGGAGGCATGGAGGGCACCGGGGTACTGCGTTCCCATGGCGGGAGGTACCAGGCCATACAGGATGGTGAGGTTAAGATAGATATTGCTGTGATCGGAGCACCTACTGCCGATCAGTTTGGTAATGCCAATGGCCTGTCGGGCGATTCAGCCTGCGGCCTGCTGGGATTTGCCCTGGCCGATTCGGAGTATGCCGAAAAGGTGATTGTGGTCACCGACAACCCGGTGGAATTCCCATGTGTTCCCTGGCAAATCCAGGGCAATCATGTGGATTATGTAGTACATATTGAAAAGCTGGGCGATCCTTCAAAAATTATCTCCGGAACCACCCAGATTACCAAATCGCCCGACCGCCTGCTGCTGGCCGAACTTACCGCTAAGTTTTGTCAGGCTGCCGGGATCATCTGTGAGGGTTTTAGTTTTCAGTCCGGTGCAGGCGGAACCTCTCTGGCCGTTGGTGAGTATTTCCGAAAGATTATGAAAGAAGAGGGAATCCATGCCCGCTTTGCCCGCGGGGGAAGCAACAAGTACCTGGTATCCATGCTTGAGGAGGGCCTGGTGGACTATATTCTCGACGGACAGACCTTTGATCTGGATGGAGTACGCTCCATGGCCGAAAACCCGGGACATGTTTGGAGCAGTCCCTTTACCAGTTACAATTATCACGGAAAAGGAAACTTTGCCAGTCTGGTGGATGTGGTCATACTGGGGGCCACCGAGGTGGACCTGGAGTTCAATGCCAATGTGGTGACCCATTCCGATGGCTACCTGCTGCATGGGATCGGGGGATGGCAGAACTGCCTCTTCTCCAAAACAGTGATCCTTCCCATCCCGCTTTTCAGGGACCGGGTACCAGTGGTAAGAGAGCAGGTTACCACCCTGTGCGGACCGGGAGAGCTTATCGATGTGGTGGTGACCGAAAGGGGCATTGCCATCAATCCGCTGCGCACCGATCTGATAGAATTAACTAAAGAGAGCGGCCTACCCATTAAAACGATGGAGGAGCTCAAGGCCGAGGCCGACCGGATCTGCGGCACACCTGCACCGCCAGCAGTGGACGAAAAGGTGGTGGCAGCCATCAAATGGGTGGATGGAACAGTGATCGATGTAGTCCGCCAGGTAAGCAAATAATCTGCTTTTTTATATCTTACGTGCAACATTCTAATTAATCCTTCGTCATTGTGGCAGAAAATGGGAAATCTGAAACCTTTGCACCCAGGCATCTGGATCTTGTAGAGGCTTGTAAAAGAGGGGATCAGAAAGCTCAGTTCGAAATGTACCGGCTCTATAATGCAGCCATGTACAATACAACCCTGCGAATTGTAGGGGATTCCGATGACGCGGAAGATGTCATGCAGGAAGCGTTCTTAAAAGCATTTGAAAAACTGGATACCTACAGGGGAGCGGTGAGTTTTGGGGCATGGTTGAAGCGGATAGTGATAAACAAGGCCCTCGATTTTCTCCGCGTAAAAAAAGAACAACTCTCCCTGGAGGATACTGGAGAAGTTGGTGAGATGGTGGATGAGCCGGTTGATACAGGGGAGGTGGAATACAGGGCCGAAGCGATCAAAAAAGCAATCTACGACCTGCCCGAAGGTTACAGGGTCGTATTATCGCTGATCCTTCTGGAAGGATACGATCATGAAGAGGTCTCCGCCATACTGAATATTTCCAATGCCACATCGAGGACACAATACCACAGGGCGAAAAAGAGATTGATCGAACTGTTAAAGAGAAATAGTGATGACCATGAGTAATATAGAAAAACAGATCAAAGAGCAAAGGCTGCTGCTCGATTCCGACCGGCCCCGCGAGGGACACGAAGATCGGTTTCTGCAGAAGCTTGAAAGACTGCCAGAGCGGAGTCCGTTTCGCAGGATCCGTTTCCGGCATGCCATCCAGGTGGCCGCCTCGGTGGCTATAATTCTCACCTCTGCCATTGTCCTTGTCAGAACAGATAAGAGTGGCAGTAAGGTAGCGCAGCAGGAAATCCCTGCAGCTGTTATGGAAGCAGATATCTATTATACCTCCCAGGTGGATGCGCGGTATAACGAGATCAGGGATTTTGATTTTGATGATGCAGAAGAAAAGACAGTTCTGCTGGATGAATTAAAGGACCTGGAAAGCTACCAGGAACAATTAATGAAAGACCTTGAAGCCAACCCGGACGATGACCGGGTGGTTAGTGCCCTGATCCGGCACTACCAGCTCAAACTGGAAGTAATGGATCAGATTATTACACAATTGAACCAAGTTAAATCAGAAATTTCTGAAAATTATGAAAAAGAGAGTATTTAAATCGAAAAGTTTGCTCCTGTCGCTGCTCCTGATTGTTACAGTAAGCTTTTCTCTTTCTGCCCAGGATGCGAGGAAGGAATATGCCGAAAACTATGATGTGAGTAAGGGGGTTACCCTGACCACGGATACCAAGTATTCGGATGTGGAGTTGATTACCTGGGATAAAAGCGTGGTGGATATCCTGGCAGTGGTGGAGGTGGATGCCTCTTCCCAGAACAGGGCCGAGGAAGCTTTGAAAAAAATAGATATCCATATAAGCAAATCTGGAAACAATATCTCGGTGGAAACCGAGATGGAGAATGGCTGGTCGAGAAATGTCAAAACCTCCATCAAAATTACCATCAAGGCACCTGCATGGGTGAACCTGGATCTGGAAAGCTCCTATGGTGATCTGTTTATCCAGGAGGCAAGCGAACATGTGCAGATTGATCTCAGATATGGAAATCTGAAGGCTGGTACGTTTTCCAGAGGCAATGTAAAGCCTTATAATATGCTTGATTTTGCCTATTCAGATGGGGTAATTGATGAGGCTGGATGGCTCGAGGTGGAAATTTCCTATAGTGATTTGGAGGTCATTGTTTCAAAAATGCTCTTTGTTGAGAGCAAATATTCCAAGCTGCTGGGCGATAAAGCCGGAGGAATTGTTACCGAAGGGATGTATGATAAATACTATTTTGACGAGGTGGACAGCTTTGTGGCAGAACTGAAGTACTCAGGGCTGAAATTTGGCAGACTGAACAAAACCCTGGATCTGCATTCTGGTTATACCGGTGCAAAGATTGGTACCCTGAGCAATGGCTTTGATGAAGTGAATGCAGAGCTATCCTACGGTAATCTCACAGTGGGACTGGAACAGGGCGCTTCCTTTAAGTTTGAGGGTGAAGCCAAATATGGAAATGTCAATATTTCCGCCGGCGATCGCCTGAGCAAGACCAAGGAGAACAACTATGTGAGAGTATGGGGCAATGTGGGATCCAATCCCAAATCAAGCATACATGTAATCACCAAGTACGGGAACTCCACTTTCGAATAGAATCTTTAACCCAAATAAAAAGACCCCGTAATCAGATGGTTGCGGGGTCTTTTATAATTTGAAATGTCTCGTCCTGAAATAGCGTTACACAAAAATTAACGCTATGAA
>DAOWFP010000008.1 GCA_030637895.1 Bacteroidota bacterium
GATTTAAAGAAGGCATTTTGGGGCTCAATGATATTCCCGTGTCATAGAGCTTGTATGTATTACTTCCATGATAGAGGGAGAGATATTCGCCAGGCTGATCGGCCCAGTCATCCTCTTCGGCACTTGCCACGTAGAGTGGCCGTGGTGCCATCAATGCCATAAGCATATGTTGATCCACAGGCAATGCCCCTTCATTGTCATTGTACTCATGAAAGCGGGATGCAAACCAGTGGGGGAAAGAAGTATTGATATTACTTACCCGCTCCCCGAAAGGTCTCCGGGAAAGTGCTGCACCACCACAGCCTGAATTATTGGAGATCACCAGGGCAAATCGTTCATCCGATGCTCCGGCCCAGAGGGAGGTTTTACCCAGGCGGGAGTGACCCATTACCGCCACACGTTCTTCATCGATCTCTGTATCTTTTTCAAAATAGTCCATGGCTCTGGAGAGTCCCCAGGCCCAGGCCGCAATGGAGCCCCAGGAGGAAGGACCGCGACCCGGCACTTCAGGATCCATCAAACCCTGGATGCCGTTTTCGAATCCATCATCAAAATCGGGATCTATATCCCCGTAGTAGATGCTTGCCAATCCATAGCCCCGGGATAGAATCAGTTCCACCGGCCATCGGCTTGAGCTTGCTCCCCGCGAGGCTTCGACCGCCCTGTTATCAGTTATCCCAAGATCCCGGTTGTTCCTCACCCAGCTATCGGTAATGGTAATCTGTGGATCGGGATGAATGGTGTGGTTTCCATTAAAGTTCAGGCCCAGGAAGAGCGGTACTGGCCCGGACTGCTCCTTTGGAAGAAAAATAAGCATAGTAATCTCCAGGGTATCATCACTGCAGCACACCTCCATCACCACCTCTTTCTCCACAGCAGAACCCTGCAGGGCCTCCATGTCCTCCTTAAGCACCCGGTAATTTACCCTAACATCGCTTTCCGGGATCCGGCCATATACATGATCCTCAAACAAAAGGAGAATCTCATCCCTGCGGATTTCCTCCCATTGTGCGGCCGATTCAATGGAGATACCTGCTTCACTTTTCAATAGTTCAGGAAGGGGTGCAAGCAGAAGCTCCTGCTGGTCTGACTGCTCCTGCCCAAAGGCAGCAGAAGAAAGGCTGATCTGAAGGGCCAGGATCATCCATAAAGGTCTGGCCCACTTGTTAGTCGTTTTCATGATCTTAAATTAACAATCCTTTCATACACTGGAAAGCATTTTTCTTGTTTATTTGTGATACCAAAATAATTAATCAAAAACAATGAGGCCTCTTATCCTCTTTACCCTGCTCGCCATCTTTATTATTGCCATGGACCTCTATGCCCTCAGGGGGATCCAATACCTGTTTTCTCCCGGTCGCTCTGGTAAGCTATTGTTCTACTACTTATTCTGGGGAGTGTCTCTTCTGATGTTCCTTATGCTGATCATTACCGGCTCCCGTTTTCAAGGGCTTCGCGATCCCTCCAAATTCTTTGGGATCATGCTGATCATGGGTATATTTTTGATGCTCTATGTACCCAAAATGCTCTTTAATGCCACACAGCTTTTGAGCGACCTGCTTATGCTTCTTTCAGGGCTCTTCAGACAGGACGGAGCCAATCTAAAGAAATGGATCCTGATGCTCGGGGCGGCCCTTGCTCTGATCACCTTTATCAGTTTTGGAATGGGCATGGCCCGTGGACGTACCCATGTAAAAGTTTTTCGTGAAACTGTAAAAATTAATAGCCTTCCGGACACCTTCGACGGACTACGTATCGTTCAGCTCTCCGATATTCACCTGGCCGGTTTTTATAAGCATCCCGGGTATATCAGAAAGGTGGTGAAATTGGTAAATGAACTGGAACCCGATCTGGTTTGCTTCACCGGAGATATGGTCCATAATTTCTCTGAAGAAGTCGATCCCTTTATAGATATTCTAAATGATATTAAAGCCCCCCTGGGAAAATATGCAGTGCTTGGAAACCACGATTACGGAACATATTACCGCTGGAATTCAAAAGAGGAGGAGGCAGCCAACCTGGAGCGGGTAAAGGCACAGATCAGGGCATGCGGATTTGATCTACTGCTTAATGAACACCGGTTCATTTCTCTCAATGGAGATTCCTTGGCGATCATCGGGGTTGAGAACTGGGGAAAGCCTCCCTTCCCACAGCTTGGAGAGCTCCACAAGGCTATGTCAGGTATAAACCCGGGCCAAATCAAAATCCTGCTTTCACACGATCCCTCCCACTGGGATCTTCATGTGGATGAAAAGGAAGATATCGACCTCACCCTTTCAGGGCATACCCACGGAATGCAGTTCGGAATTGAAATCGGAAAATTCAGATGGAGCCCTTCAAAATGGACCTACAAGCACTGGGCCGGACTTTACGGTGAAAATGGGCAGCAGCTATATGTGAACAGGGGACTTGGCTATACAGGCTTTCCCGGCCGGGTTGGTATCCGGCCAGAAATTACTTTGCTGATCCTTCAACCAGAGTAATTTTCCAGAAGCTTTACCAGCTGTTCCGGGGCCCTCACCGGACGCCCAGTTTTCATATCCATAAACACCAGCACCACCTTGGCTTCATGGGCCAGCCTGCCATCTTCATTAAAGATTCGGGTAAAAAACTCCATCCTGACTGCAGGCGCCTTTTTCACTGTGGTTTCAATGGTAATCAGCTCATCATACCTGATCACATTCCTGTATTTCGATTCCACCGAATAGACAGGCATTACAATGCCCGCATGCTCCAGCTCGATATAAGGCATTCCCAATTCCCGAATCATCTCAGTCCTCCCCATTTCATAAAGGCGGCCGTAATTTCCGTAATAGATCACCCCCATCATATCGGTATCACCGTAAATGACCCTGTACTGCTTCCTGCTTGTAATTGGTAACATCTGATCTATATTTTTATCTATTCCAATGACTAGGAACTACTTTTCTATTCCTTCAAGACTAAACAGGAAGCTATATTCCATAGCGGTTTCCTTATACTGCTCAAATCTTCCTGAGGCACCGCCGTGGCCAGTCTCCATGTTGCAATACATCAGCAACTGCTTATCATCGGTCTTCATTTCACGCAATTTGGCTACCCATTTGGCAGGCTCCCAGTACTGCACCTGGCTGTCGTGGAGTCCGGTCGTCACCAGCAAATTGGGGTAGGCCTTGGCCTCCACCTGGTCGTAGGGAGAGTAACTGAGCATATAGTCGTAGTACTCCTTTTCATTGGGATTGCCCCACTCATCATACTCACTGGTGGTCAGCGGAATATCCTCATCCAGCATGGTGGTCACCACATCCACAAAGGGAACCGCTGCAATAACTCCGTTGTAAAGTTCTGGCTGAAGATTAATTACCGCACCCATGAGCAATCCACCTGCACTACCCCCCATGGCATAGAGGTGATCTGCGCTGGTGTAATTCTCCTTAATCAGGTGTTCGGCGCAATCGTTAAAATCGGTAAAAGTATTCTTCTTCGTAAACAGCTTGCCATCTTCATACCAGGGCCTTCCGTAAATCTGGCTGCCCCTGATGTGGGCAATGGCATAGACATAGCCCCGGTCAAGCAGGGAAAGGCGATAGGACCGGAATCCCGGGTCCATGGTAGCTCCGTAGGATCCATATCCATACAGAAGTGTCGGATTGGTCCCGTTCAGTTCTGTTCCTTTCCGGTAGACAATACTCATGGGTATCTTTTTCCCGTCATCGGCTGTGGCGTAAAGCCGTTTGGCCTCATAATTGTCCGGGTCAAAAGTACCACCAAGTACCTCATCCTGCTTCAGCACTGTCTTATCCCTCTTATCCAAATTGTAATCAAGAACAGTATTTGGTGTGGTAAGTGAGGAATAGCGGTACCTCAAAATCTGGCTGTCAAACTCCGGGTTCACTGAAATGGAGGCAGAATATACTTCTTCTCCCATATCAATATAATGCTCCTCGCTCCCATCCCATGGCATCACCCGCAATCCGGTCAGACCTTCTTTCCGCTCTTCAAGAACCAGGTAATCTTTAAATAGCTCCACGCCTTCCAGGAATACATCCTCACGATGTGCAATCACTTCCACCCAGTGCTCCTTTTCAGTCTGGCTAACCGGTGTCTTCATCAATCTGAAATTGGTAGCATCCAGATTGGTAATAATAAAGAAATGATCTCCATAGTGGGAAATATTATACTCCAGTCCGCGCACCCTGGGCTGAACCACTTTAAACTCACCTTCCGGATCATCTGCCGAAAGAAAACGGAATTCGGAGGTGAGTGTACTAAAGCTGCCAATGACCATGTATTTCTTAGACTTGGTTTTATACACAACCGTACCAAAGGTTTCATCTGTCTCCTCATATACCAACACATCGCCCGATGCATCCGTTCCCATGACATGCCTGAATATGGCTTTACTTCTCAGGGTCTCATCATCCTTCTGGGTGTAAAAGATGGTTTTGTTGTCGCTGGCCCAGGAGGCCCCACCTGTGGTCAGGGGTATTTGATCCTCCAACATCTTTCCGGTCTCCAGGTCCTTAATATAGATGGTATACTTCCGCCGGCTTACAGTATCGATTCCCAGAGCCATATAGCGATTATTGGGACTCACACTCAGACCTCCAACCTGGTAATATGAGTAGCCTTCGGCCATCTCATTTACATTGGCCAGGATCTCTTCATCGGCTTCCAGGCTTTCTTTCTTCCTGCAAAAAATTGGATACTCTTTGCCCTCTTCATAACGGGTATAATAGAAATAGCCATTCTCCTTATAGGGCACACTCTCATCGTCCTGTTTGATCCTGCCAACGATCTCATCGAAGAGCTCCTTCTGGAACTGTTCCGTTCCTTTCATTACCGACTCTCTGTAGGCATTCTCTGCCTCCAGGTAGGCGATTACTTCAGGATTCTCTCTCTCCCTCAGCCAGTAGTAATTATCGACGCGGGTGTGACCATGCATGGTCAGCTCTTTGGCTTTTTTTGCAGCAACTGGTGCTTCCATTGATGTAGATGTTTTACATGATTGTGCGCTCATCACTGCCAGTATGGCCAGGACGGTACAGGTTAATGTTTTCATGAAGCCGGGAGTTTGGTTTGAGTATCGAATTTAGTGAAAAATATGCGATCCAGGTTAAATTCCCAAAGCCTAATAAACGGAGGCCTTGTTTCAAGGCCCCGAAGTTAGGTTTATACTTGAATATACTACTAACTTAATTTTGAATATTTTGTTCAAGTATTTAAGGGCTAAACCAGTTTAAGCGGAAATTACAATATTGCATGTTTATGACATGGCAGAATTGCCATCGCTTTTTAATACATTTGACATGACCCTATTTGAAAAACTATTCGCTTAGGTAAATACAACATTACTACAGTTACAAATGAAAATGAGAAATACCCTGGTAATAATTATTGTCTTATGCCTTGGGTCTCCCTTAGCTAAAACTCAAAGTGTTTTTATCCCTGAAACTAATTTTGGCATAAAGCTAGGTGGAAACTTATCTATGGTAAGTTTTGATCCCATGGTCGAACAGGATTTGAATTACGGATTTGTTGGAGGTCTGGTCTTCAAACATATATCCCAAAAGAGCCTCGGGATACAAGTAGAATTAAATTACTTACAAGCTGGTTGGAGTGAGAACCTGGAATCACCGAATTCTTATTCAAGGCGATTAAACTATATTCAGTTGCCAGCGATGACTCATATTATTTTTGGAAAGCGAAAAACCAGGTTTTTGATCAATCTTGGCTCCTATTTTTCTTATCTCGTTTCTGACAAAGAAACTATTGACTTAATAGCTGACGAGGAAGAACAAATCTATTACGGACAGGATATTGAACATCAAGTAGATTTTGGATTATGCTTTGGCTTGGGTTTATCAAGAAATTCTTCTATTGGCCTAATTCAGATTGAGGGCAGAGTTAATTTCGGCTTGAGTAGTTTTTTCGATTACTCTGCTGCTACACCTTTTGACAAATCCAGCAATCAAATTGCCGAATTAACTTTGTCATATTTAATGGATTACAAGAAGTAGTCTTTATCCTCAATATGACCTAAAGTCCCACCACTATCTTGGTATACTAACACTTCGCTCATAAAAACTCAGTGTCTATTTGCATAGAATGGTTCTATATTACGGATTTTTACGTAATATAACGTATATTCAAGTAATGTTACTGAAAAATAAGTTGTAATATTGTTTTATGGAGGAATTAACAGCGAAAGAAGAAGAGATAATGCAGATCCTATGGGAGCTGAACAAAGCACTGGTAAGGGATATCATGAGTCAGCTGCCAAACTCAAAGCAGCCATATACTACTGTCGCTTCAATTGTCAGGATATTAGAAAAGAAAGGCTATGTCAGCCATAAGCCATATGGTAAAACACATGAGTATTTCCCACTTATTTCAAAAGCAGAATACCGCAAGCGAAAGTTTAAAGGATTGCTTACTCAATACTTTGATAATTCTATTGAGAGTGTGGTTTCATTCCTTGCAAAGGAAGAGAAACTCAGTCCAAAAGAGTTTGAGGAACTTACAAAATTGATCGCTAAAAAAACTGAAAACGAAAAGAATGATGACGATAAATGATCTGATAGTTTTCATTTATGAATCTGGAATCTGCCTGGCTATCCTTTTTTCCATGTACTGGCTTTTTCTCCGGAGAGAGACTTATTTCCGCTTCAATCGATTCTATTTGCTCAGCACTGTAATAGTTGCTTTCACGCTTCCTCTCGGAAACCTTGGTATACTTGAAAATGGTAACGGGGTCTCCACGTTGGCAGGTATCTCGAGCGTAGCGCAATCTATCAAAATTCCTGCTGTAACAATTGCGGCAGGATCTGATAGTGGGCTCAGTCAAGCGTTTAACTGGCAACAGCTGGCTGTTATTATTTATCTGATAGGCGCTTCCCTTCTCACAATTAGAACCATTCTTGGTATTGTAAGAGTGATGATTTTAAAGCAGAAGGGGAAAGTGGTTTATAGCGATGAATACTCCATTGTATATATGAAGCAAAAAATTGCTCCATTTTCATTCTTAAGGACTATATATTTAAATGATTCATTGGCTGATGATCCTGATAAAAGTTCTATTATCAGTCATGAAAGAATTCATATCAGGCAATTGCATACCTATGACAATCTTTTCGTTGAATTCTTCCTTGTCATATTCTGGTTCAATCCATTCATGTGGTTCCTTAAGGGAGCTTTAAGAAATACCCATGAGTATTTGGCCGACAATGGAGTATTAGTCGGAAGCACCAGTCGGGCATCATATCAATCCCTACTATTGAAGCAGATTATCGGTATATCTCCGTTGGTTGTCACCAGTAATTTTAACTCCACAATTAAAAAAAGAATAAAAATGATGTGTAGAAACAAATCCTCGGTATTAGCAAAGTTTAAACCTCTGTTTTTGGCCCCTATGATCATTCTTCTTACCCTGATTTTTGCATGTAGTGAAACTCCAATGGATCCGGCAGTTGATAATAGTCTGGAAAAAACGCCCGACGAAATGCAGCTGGTGACTAACGCGAATGATGAGTCAATTGACAGTCAGATAGATACTGTTCCTGTAGACCGTGAAATATTTTATATTGTTGAAGAAATGCCCACATTCAATGGTGGAGAGCCTGCAACCGAATTCCGCAAATTCATTGCTCAAAACCTACAGTACCCTGAGACTGCAGCAGAAAATGGTATCGAAGGTCGTGTCATAATTCAGTTCGCTGTAAATAAGGAAGGAAACGTGGTAGACGCAAATGTTGTGCGTGGCGTGGACACGGCACTGGACAAGGAGGCACTAAGGGTAGTGAATTCCTCACCAGATTGGGAACCCGGGAAACAAAGAGGCAAAGCGGTAGACGTTTTATTCACATTCCCCATTAACTTCGTAGCACAGTAGTAAAAAACGAGCTCTATTTTCCGATTCCTTTCATGGATAGCTGGATGCGGTTTCGGCTTATATCAACCTCCAGCACTTTGACCTTCACGTGCTGGTGGATCTTTACAATATCGTTGGGATCCTTCACAAAGCGATCGGCCAGCTGTGAGATATGTACCAGTCCGTCCTGTTTCACCCCCACATCCACAAATGCTCCGAACTTGGTGATATTGGTAACAATCCCGGGCAGCTCCATGCCGGGAATCAGATCCTCCACCTTATAAACTGTCTGGTCAAACTCAAATACTTCGATCTGCTCCCTGGGATCCCTGCCAGGTTTCTCAAGCTCTGTACGGATATCCTTCAGAGTGGGTAAGCCGATACCTCCTTTCACATAGCGCTCCAGCTCTATCTGCTTCACCAGAGCTTCATCTTTCATCAGCTGAGTCAGATCTACCTGCAGGTCGGCGGCCATCTCCTCCACAATATGATAACTCTCGGGATGCACGGCCGAATTATCCAGGGGATTCTTGGCCCCTTCAATGCGTAAAAAACCTGCACATTGTTCAAAGGCCTTTTCTCCCATGCGGGCTACCTTTTTTAACTGCTTTCTGGAGCTGAATCCGCCAATCTCCTGACGATAATCCACCACATTCTGCGCCAGCACGGGTCCCAGTCCCGATACATAGGTAAGCAGATGCATGCTGGCAGTGTTTACATTTACACCCACCAGGTTCACACAGCTCTCCACTACTTCGTCCAGGCTCTTCTTCAGATTTCCCTGGTCCACATCGTGCTGGTACTGTCCAACCCCAATGGATTTGGGATCGATCTTCACAAGTTCTGCCAGCGGATCCATCAGTCGCCTTCCAATGGAGACGGCCCCGCGGACTGTGACATCAAAATCGGGAAATTCATCCCTGGCAATTTTGGATGCCGAATAGATGGAGGCTCCCGATTCATTAACCACATAGACTTCAATGTCGTGTGGAAACCTGATCATCCGGATAAAGCGTTCGGTCTCCCGGCTGGCCGTGCCATTGCCAATGGCAACAGCCTCAATTTTATATTGCTGCACCAGGGAACTCACCTTGCGGGTAGATCCGGCACGATCAGACTGGGGCTGGTGTGGATAGATGGTTTCGTTGTGTACCAGGTTTCCCTGCTCATCCAGGCAGACCAGCTTACAGCCACTTCGGAAGCCAGGATCAAGTGCCAGCACACGCTTCTGTCCAAGTGGTGATGCCAGCATCAGCTGCCTCAGGTTATCGGCAAAGACTTTTATGGCTTCCTGGTCAGCCCTTTCCTTGTATAAGGCTTTGTATTCATTCTCAATGGATGCATGCATCAGGCGTTTGTATGCATCCTTTACTGCTTCGGCCACCTGCTGTCCCACATCGTAAGGACTCTTAACCCATTGCTCCTCCAGGGCATCAGTCACAGGTAGTTTTTCAGGATCAATACCAATCTTCAAAAAACCCTCCTGCTCTCCCCGGCGCATGGCAAGAATCCGGTGACCCGGACACTTTTTCAAAGGTTCTGAGAATTCAAAATAATCCCTGTACTTGGCTCCCTCCTCTTCCTTGCCCTTCACCATTTTTGAAGAGACCATCGCACTGCGGTCAAAATGATAGCGGACGGTCTTTCTTGACCTGGCATTCTCATTGACCCACTCGGCAATGATATCACGAGCGCCCTGCAATGCATCTTCCTCACTCTCCACCTCCTCGTTCAAATATGAAGATGCTGCTTTCTCAATATTCATCTCCTGCTGTTTCATGAGGATCTTCGCCAGCGGTTCCAGTCCCCGGTCCCTTGCCACGGTGGCCCTGGTCTTCCGCTTGGGTTTATATGGGAGGTAGATATCTTCCAGTTGTACCGGGTCAAGACACTCTTCAATTTTGCGCCTTAGCTCAGGGGTCAGTTTCTCCTGTTCATCGATGATCTTCAGAATATACTCCTGCCTTTTCTGAAGTTCCTTCAACTGGTTCAGTGCATCCCTGATATCGCCGATCTGAACTTCATCCAGACTGCCTGTATGCTCCTTCCGGTACCGGCTGATAAAGGGAATGGTGGCCCCCTCCTCCAGCAGTTCCACTGTCTTTTTCACCTGCCTCAGGGGAATCCCCGTTCGCTGGGCTATCACTTCTTCAAAAACAATCATTCTTCTTCGTATTCGTCTTTATTTAATCATCACCAAACTCAATTGCAAATGTAATGAAACTTCGAATTGAAAGAGAAAGCCTGCCCTTGTTTGGTGGCATATAATTTTAAAAATGTATTTTTACAGTAAAGCGCAAACCTATGAGCAAGCATCTAATTGCACCCTCTATACTGACCGCAGATTTCCTCCACCTGGAGAGCGAAATTGCCATGGTCAATGGCTCCGAAGCGGACCTCCTGCACCTGGATATCATGGATGGTGTGTTTGTACCCAACCTCACCTTTGGCTTCCCGGTGATCCGTCAGATCAAATCCCTAGCTAAAAAACCTTTGGATGTCCACCTGATGGTAATCAATGCTGAAAGCTACCTGGAGGAGTACCGTGAAGCAGGGGCCGACTGGCTTACTGTTCATTATGAAGCATGCACCCACCTGCACCGGACCATTCACAGGATCAGGGAGCTGGGAATGAAGCCCGCTGTTTCCCTGAATCCCCACACTGATGTGGCACTGCTCGAAAATATTCTGCCTGATCTGAACATGGTGCTGGTGATGACGGTCAATCCGGGATTCGGGGGACAGAAATTTATCGAGAACTCTTACAAGAAGATCAGGAAGCTGAAAAAGATGATCTCCGACGCAGGTTCGGAGACCCTGATCCAGGTGGATGGAGGGGTTACAGAGGAGAACATCGGAAAGCTGATCGAAGCAGGGGTAGATGTGTTTGTGGTTGGGAACACTATTTTCTCTGCCAGTGATCCGCTCAGGATGATTACAAACCTAAAGAATCACTCATAAGATGTATCAACAAAAAAAACCAACTAATTACCGTACCCTGTGGATCGTCAGCATTGCATTGCTTGCCATTGGGATCCTGCTGACCATCAACCTCGCTATCTTACGTCCGGCGGGTTTTGCCTTCCTTGGAGTCGGAGGTGTCATGCTCGTCATCAGCCTGACCAATATGGATAAATGGAAAGACAAAAAAGATAAGGACAACACCAGGCACTTCAACTGAGACAAGCCCCCTATGAGTAAAATCCCAAACTCCCTGATCGGTGTGGACCTTGGAGGTACCAAAATAGCCGCAGGAATACTCACCGATGGAACTTTAATAAATAAGACCGAGGCAAAGATCAACCAGGATTCAGAAGATCCCATGGATGCTGTCAGGCTTATGGTCGGTCTGATAGGAGAATTGATAGATGATAAGGTGAAAGGGATCGGTGTGGGAGTGCCGGGGCTGGTAAACCGTGACTGGGGAATTGTCTATGATGTGCTGAATATTCCCAACTGGAAAGAAATACCCCTGAAAGCCCTTATCGAAGAGAAATTTGATGTGCCGGTATATGTGGATAACGATGCCAATTGCTTTGCCATAGGAGAATACCGCTATGGAGCATATGCCGGTAATAAGGACTTCGTTGGCATCACCCTGGGAACCGGAATGGGCTCCGGAATTATTAAGAACGGGGCCCTTATCCCCGATGCCCATTGCTGTTCAGGTGAATTCGGCACCATGAGCTACCTGGACGGGATCTATGAAAACTACACCAGCGGTATGTATTTTAAACTGAAATACGGGAAGAATGGTGAAGAAGTAGCAATGAAAGCCCGGACTGAAGAACCCTGGGCCTTGAAAGCCTACCGGGAGATGGGTATGCACCTGGGCAATGCCATTAAAACCATTATCATGGCAGTGGACCCTCCCCTGATCATCATAGGGGGATCGGTGGCCAAGGCCAGAGAATATTACCAGGACACTATGTGGGAATCGATCCGAAAGATCCCCTTTCCATCCGTTCTGGATAGTTTTCGCATTGAGTTCTCGGAGACTGAACACATAGCCATCAAAGGTGCCGCCGCACTCTGTCCGGCACCCTCATTATAAACCTATACAACAAGAGCAACATGGATAAAAAAGTAGGTGTTGGATTAATTGGATCGGGGTTCATTGCCTCCATACATGCAGATTCCTTTAAGAAAATCAATGATGCAGATATTCTTGCTGTCGTATCGCCCCCTCCGGGGGACGCACAAAAATTCGCAGAGAAACACCAGATTCCCAAGCACTTCACCGAGCTGGATGAGATGCTGGCCCTGGAGGAGATTGACATGGTGATCATCGGTGCGCCCAATTTCGTCCATTGCGAGATCTGTCTGAAAGCAGCTGAAGCAGGAAAACACATTGTGGTAGAGAAGCCTTTCTGTCTGAATATGAAAGAGGCCGATTTGATGATCAATGCCTGCAAGGAAGCCGGTGTGAAACTGATGTATGCTGAGGAGCTCTGCTTCACTCCTAAATATGTAAGGCTGAAAAGCCTGCTGGATGAAGGAGCCCTGGGCAAACCCATCTTACTGAAGCAATCCGAAAAGCACGATGGCCCCCATGCCGAACATTTCTGGGATGTGGAGCGCTCCGGAGGGGGTGTTACCATGGATATGGGCTGTCATGCCTTCCAGTTCTTCCGCTGGCTCAATGGCAATAATCCGGTTAAATCGGTCTATGCCCAGATGAGCACCACAGTGCATATGGAGAAGACCAAGGGCGAAGATAACAGCATTATTATCCTGGAGTTTGAAAACGGCGTCACCGCCATGGCTGAAGAAAGCTGGACCAAACCAGGTGGCATGGACGACCGGGCCGAGATTCATGGGTCCGAAGGAGTGGCTTATGCGGATGTATTGCAGGGCAATTCCATTCAGACTTACAGCAACAAAGGGATTGGATATGCTGTGGAAAAAGCAGGTCATACAGTGGGCTGGAGCTACACCATGTACGAGGAGAACTGGAATTACGGTTTCCCTCAGGAGATGGAACACTTTGTGGATTGTGTCAAAAACGACAAAGAGCCTCTGGTGACAGGTGAGGATGGCCGGGCAGTGATGGAGATCATTTTTGCCGCTTATGAATCGGCAGGAACAGGAAAAAAAGTTGAGCTGCCGTTTAAAACGGATGCTGCTAAACCTTATGACCTCTGGAAAAACCGGGATTGATGCAGATCGATCACTGTAAAGATTATCGGGAGATGAGCCAAAAAGCCGCATCTCTGGTTCTGGAAGACATCAAGAAAAAACCAGAGCTCTTACTCTGTACAGCAACGGGAAGTTCTCCAGAAGGTCTCTACAGTGAGCTAGCCATAACCGCCGAAAAGGAGAAAGAACTATTCAAGCAGCTGAGGATCCTAAAATTGGATGAGTGGGGTGGCATTCCCGAGAATCATCCTGTATCCTGTGAATATTTCTTAAGAGAAAAGTTGCTGACTCCCCTGAGTATACCCCGGGAACGTTATATCTCCTTTGCAAGTGACCCCGAGGATCCTGCAAGGGAATGCAGCCGGATCAGCTCCCTGGTGGAAACGCTGGGTCCCATTGATATTTGTATCCTGGGACTGGGCGCAAACGGACACCTGGCACTGAATGAACCGGCAGCTCAACTGGAACCCCAGGCTCATGTGGCAAAACTTAGTGAGGAATCCCTTCAACACCCCATGATTGCATCCCTGGAGCAAAAGCCATCCTACGGGCTTACCCTGGGAATGGAGGAGATCCTCTCATCCAGGCATATCATTATGCTGGTTTCCGGGAATGAGAAAAAACGCATGGCTGAGAAATTCCTTGAGGGGACTGTCTCATCGGAGCTTCCCGCCTCTTTTCTCTGGCAGCATCCTAATGTGAAATGTCTCGTGGATCGGGGGGTACTTGAATCTTACTCCTTTCCGGCAAGGTAATCCGCCAGGTACTCATAAGGAGGTGTCAGGCTTCCATTTTGTGTAATGGAGCCCCTGTCCAGCATACCCGTATCCCTTTCCCCAAGCAATTCGGGGATAACATATTCCAACAGTGCTGTTCCAAAGTCGGCAGAAGCATCTCTTGGAAGCTCTCCCGGAAGATTATCCACCGCCATCACTGTGATGCTTCCCTGTTCAAACGCTTCGGTTTCAAGACCAGTTACCGGATTATATCCATAAAAAGGGGATGCAATGGTGGAGGCCCGGATGGTCGATGCAATGGGCCCGTCAATATCGCAGCTGATGTCAGCAATATGGGAAATGGGAAGCTCCTCACTGGCAAGAACATCCCGGCTTAGCATCAGAGGGGATTTTGGATCCCAGAAATGACATGCCACAAATATATCGCACCGGGCCGCATAGGGCATGAATCTGTTCTCATACATCTCGGGATGCTTCATAAAATGGGTGAAATCAAATGCAGTTCCATCGCTTCTGCTGGTGTAGTGCCATGGATCGAGACGACAAAAGACAGCTTCTTCAAATTCCTCATTCAGAAATGCTTCCGGTTCTACCTGTCTGATCCCGGTTTCTTCCAGGATCTCCAAGGCACCACTGGCTACCCTTCCACCCCCGGTAACCAGGATTCGCTGCATCCCCAGATCCGCTTTTTTAAGCTCCTTGCGTAGCTCCTCCAGGTCATAACAATCATGGGCCGGCTTCAAGGAAAAAGCACCAGTATCCAGACCATATGCTCGCAATCCGTTGTAAGCTCCCACTACTCCCGCCCAGCGACCAAAGGCCACTACACGAATACCCTTTTCATCGGTCAGATATTCATAGTCCACCAGTCGGATCCCTTTGTGAACCACCTCTTGTAAGAGCTCCCGGTTATAAGGCTGCTTTTTGGCCGTATGAGAAAAGAAAAGGTAAGTTTTCCGGGCTATCAGCGCATCCAGTTTTACCTCCTTCACTCCCATCAGTATATCACA
>DAOWFP010000042.1 GCA_030637895.1 Bacteroidota bacterium
GCAAGTGATGACCGTTTGTTCTATGTGAAGAATGTGAGGATTGCCGAAGGGGGAGTGAAGTACTATGACCGGGTGATGAAGGATGGCAAGATCATTGCTACCGGAATAAGGTTTGATACGGGGAAATCGACCCTGAAGCCTGAATCCATGGGGGTGATCAACGAGATTTATGAATTGATGGAGAAGTACCCGGAACTGAATTTTAGTGTGGAGGGTCATACGGATAATGTGGGCGATGATGCAAGCAATATGACGCTTTCTGCCGATCGGGCAGACCGTGTGAAGACTACCCTTATTGAAATGGGCATAGCCGCAGATCGCCTGAGCTCAAGAGGCTTCGGAGAGAGTATGCCCATGGATGATAATAACAATCCTGAAGGACGGGCCAACAACCGCAGGGTGGAGTTTGTGAAAATTTAAACTAATAGGGTTTTAGGCACCATCTTTTATTTTATTCGATAGGCCATCAGGGCATTGCCATGCCTGATGTACATGACGCCATTAGCTACAACGGGATGCGAAAAATGGTGACCGCTTCCCTCTTTGACTTTAAACTGACTGGCTGTTTCAAGCTGTCTATGTTCATAGTTTACCAGGTTGACAGTGCCATTGTTTCCGTAAATGATGAACTTATTATCGGTATAAATGATGCTCCCGGTGGCCACCTTAAGTGAGTCAACCACACTTCCATTTTCCGGATCAAGGGCTAACAGCTTGTTTCCTTTTACGGTGGTAAAGAGATGACCATTGAGAGCTACTAGTCCCCCGAAGTTATTCATTACCTTATTGTTGCGCCACAGCTCCGTGATGTAAGCCCCATCATCTGACAGCTTCAGTTTTATGGCACCCTGTCCGGGTACATCGTTGGCCACATAGTAGATAAGTCCGTCGGCATAAACGGGTGTGTTACAGTGTTCACCATCATATTCATAGCCTTCCAGCTCATATGAAGCCAGCAAGGTTCCATTGCTGCGATCCAAGGTAAAGAGCTGATGCCGGGAAGTGCACATCAGGACCTTTCGTTCACTTAGGTCAATCAGTACCGGAGAACCATAGGCGAAGGTGTCTCTGTGGGCCGACTGCGTCCAGGCGATCTTGCCAGTAAACCTGTCAAGGGCTGCCAGGTTTGTGCTGGCACCCCCCGGGAAACAGTAGACATTCTCTTCATCCACTGCTACCGATTCTGAATACCCAAACTCGCCCACTATTCCATCCAGGTAATCGGTTATACTGACTGACCAAAGCTCTTTGCCCGAAGAAGTTTCGAAACAGCCAATCTGGCCCTCTCCTGAGGAGGTATAAACCAGCTTCCCATAAACGGTGGGGGTAGCCCTGGCTCCCGGATAGGTGCTTGAGAAACCTTCACCCAGGAATTCCTTGCCATTGGGTGACTTCCAACGCAGGTTTCCCTCCAGATCCAGGGCGAAGAGGTAGCTACTTCCTTCACTCTCGCCGTTTACAAATAAGCCATCTGTTGTCAAAGCCGGTGAGGCAAAGCCCTGTCCAAGTCCCTCAAAGACCCAGAGCAGTTCGGGGCCTTCATCGGGCCACTGGTCCAGCAGGTCTGTTTCATGAAAGATACCATGGCGGTTGGCTCCGCGCCACTGTGCACTGTCCTGTACTTTCTCCTGCTGGCAACCCTGTGTGAGCCCAATAAGGAAAATCGATATTAATATTGCAAGGTTTTTCATAGTGCAATAAATCTACGGAATCTTTGCAAGATCACAATTCTATTTCAGTGTAAAGCATGAAAATTAGTGCGTATGTAAGTATGAATTGCTTGAACTACTCCTTGGAGCGGTTTTTCCTTTTGAACCACCCTTTCATTTTGTCCCTGATCAGCAGAACGACTTCTTTCCCGAGAAATGCCAGCGAAGCATAAAACAGGACCTCCCCGGCAATAAAGATGCCCAGGATCAGTCCGCCTGTTTGTGTCGCCTTCAAGCCCAATGATCGGCCAAGAGCGCCTCCAATAAGAGGTGAGCCAACAATGAGTACGTAGCTGATTACCTGGACTACCAGCATGGCCCTTTTGAAAGGAGTGTTGGCCAGGTCCTTAATGGTCCTGACCCTGTTGATTTGCTCGTTGCTGGTTTCCTGCTCAGTATTCACAATGAACTAAACAAAGCTGGATTGATTTTGTTGCAGATATTGCACAAGAACTCATCGATCTGGCTTTTGACCAAGAGCCGATTTTTCAAGGCGAAGAATAAATTATCATTGACGAAGCAACTTAATTAGAACTTTTATTGTCAAAAGCAGTATAAGAGTGTAAACCTAAATTTTTAAGCCATGAGAAAATCATTTGTAAATCCCGTCATCCTGTTGACACTTATCGCCTCAATGCTATTTGTAAGCTCCTGTGAAACAGGCGAGGTGGATGTCAATGATTCTGATTTAATCGGCGTGTGGGACATAGGACAACCATCGGTTGATATGAAAGTAGGACCCATCAGTCTCATGCAGTTTTTGAAGACCACTCTAATGTTCGGAGATGACCAGGCACAGGCACTTGTGGATGCTTTAACTGCCGAGTTTCTGGATTTTGGCAGTGGAACCATCACTTTCAATGATGATTACTCCTGTCTGATGCATACGGGTGATCTTGAGGAGGACGGTTCCTGGGAACTGGACGGAAACGAATTGTACCTGTCTGTACCCGGTGATCTTCCCGATGATGTTCCCTTGATTATAAAGAGCATGAGCAGCAGTTCAGCTATCTTCGAATGGGAGATGGATCACGAAGTTGATATCGATGAGGATGGCTCCGCAGATTTTACTGCCACCATCATCTTCGAAATTGATTTGTCGAAGTTGTAGAAACGAAAATATTTAAAATGTAAATGGTTATACACCTGGCGATTCCTTTCTGGAATCGCCAGGTGTTGTCATTAATGCCATCCTGATCCAATAACCATTGGTATTTATTCCCGGTTCAGGACTTCTGTTGGCTTCTGTTGAAGGGATCTCCATATCCCGATCATAGTGGCTGCAATGGTGATAATGATCCCCAGCGCTCCTCCCAGTGCAAAGAATTTCCAGGAGAGATCGGTCCGGAATGCAAAGGACCGTAACCAGCGTTCCAGCAGGAAGAAGGATAAGGGGATGGCCACCACCACAGCTATTCCGATTCGTTTCAGTATGTCCACATTGGCCAGGAGGACGATTATCTGGAATGATGCACCAAAGACCCTCCTTATGGTCAGGTCCCTTACTTTTTTCTCAACCGAGAAACGGGCCAGGCCGTAAATTCCCAGGCAGGATATAAGCAAGGCCAGGAAGGCAAAGGAGCCAAGGACCCTTGCAAGCCTCAAATCCCTGGCATACATGTGATCTACTTCCTCAAGCAGGAACTCATAGGAAAAAGGGAAATCACCGGCGAATTTCTGGAAGGTCTCCTTGATGTAGCTGATGGTTTCTGCCTGGTTTTCCGGACCGATCCTGATAAACAGGTAACGCAGGTTCCTGTAGTTTCCCGGATTTATATTCACCACATGCGGCAGGATTTCCGAATGGACAGAAATGTGATGGTAATTCTTAAATACTCCGAGAATTTCTCCTTCCACTCCCCACATGTTTATTTTATCCCCCACAGGGTTGTCTTTTCCCAGCAATTTACATGCAGCTTCATTGACCAGGTACCTGGAGTAATCAGCTCCGATGGTGTCAGAAAACAAGCGGCCATAGATGATCTCATGTCCAAAAAAGGATGGGAAGTTGGATAAGCAGATGGAATACCTGACCAGAGGATAGGTGGCAGGATCCCTTCCGGTCCACTCGATAGTGGTCTTATAATCCTCATTGATGGGATTCATCTGGCCTGCAGTAATCTCCTCGACGGCGGAATGGGCCTCCGCCTCATTTATGAAACTTAACAACTGGTCGCCCAGCTGGGGATTCAGCGGGACCTTAATCACATGCTCCACATCCACTCCGGGAGGGATGTTTTTTGCAAACTGAACCTGTTTAATCACCACCATGGTGGAGATCAAAAGGCAGATGGAGATGGTAAACTGAAGAATGGTGGTAATCACCAGCACATTGGACCTGTTTCGCCCTTTCACATAGCTTTCCCTTAAGATTGTTGTTGGATATCCCCGTGTAAACACCAGCACCGGATAGCTTACCGATAGCAGGCTGAATAATAATATCAGGAGGGCGAAACCGATCAGTATTACTGGATTCTCTTTGTACCCGATTTGAACGGTTGTTTCGAAGAGCTGACTTAAGCGGGGAAGCAAAAGTTCTGCCAGGAAGAGCGCCAGGAACATGGCTGCGCTTGCCTGGATCAGGGTCTCAGCAAATAACTGGTTCCGGAGGATCCGGGGTGTGGCACCTATGATCTTACGCATTCCCATCTCCCTGATCCGTTTTGTATA
>DAOWFP010000055.1 GCA_030637895.1 Bacteroidota bacterium
GAGAAAAGTGGTAGACCTTAGAGGCAAGGGTCAGGGCTACATCGCTCTGCATCAGCGCTCCACCATCGTTAAGGCCGTCTCCTGTCATCAACACCGTGCGTCCCTTTTCCTGTAGCATACTTATAAAATCTGCCTTCTCACCTGGTTTCTGGTTAAACAGAATATGATCTCGCTGAAACCAGGTGGACAGCTGTTCTGTCTCCGAATCATTATCACCCGATACCAGGTATAGCCTGAACTCCTTGTTCAGAAGTTCCAATACCGGTGCAATCCCTTCCCGGTACTGATTTGAAATGGTATAGTGTCCTCGATACGAGCCATCGATGGAGATATGCACCTCCGAAGCAGTCCGCGATTTTGCCCCTGAGGAGTTTGTTACATACTCTTCCGATCCCAGCATGATTTCCATGCCTTCAACCTGGCCAAAGATTCCCCGCCCGGATACCTCCACAAAGTGAGCCGGTGCATGGTAGGTAGGCCAGGGATGCGCGCTTACCAGGGCAATACTCAGAGGATGGGTGGACTGTTTGGCGAGGGAACAGATGGCGCTCAGTTCTTTTTCGCTAAGGGCTTCGCCTGTAAAGGTGATACTATGCGAATTGGGACGGGTGAGGGTCCCGGTTTTATCAAAAACAATGGTATCCACATGCGAAAGCCGTTCAATCACACCGGTGTTCTTGATGTAGAGTCCGTTCCTCCCAAATATCCGCATGGCAGATCCAAAGGTGAAGGGAATGGAGAGGGCCAGGGCACATGGACAGGCCACTATAAGTACTGCGGTAAATACAAAAATGGCCGTGTGCAACTCTCCCTTCAGCAGCCAGAACAGGAAGCCCAGTACAGCAATTGTGATAATAGTAAGGGTAAAGTACTTGGAGATTGTATCGGACAGAGATTTTATGGAATCGCTGGGTTTCTCATAGCTCCGGTCCTGATTCCAGAGCTCTGTGAGGTGGCTCTGACTGACTCGTTTTTGAACCCTGATTTTGATGATCTCGCCCATTTGCCGTCCCCCGGCATAAATGAAGTCACCTTCGCTCTTCATGACCGGATCAGCTTCGCCGGTTACAAAGCTATAATCGATACGACCTGTTCCTTCCAGAAGGATAGAATCGGCCGGGATCAACTCCTTGTTGCGGATAATCAGTTCATCGTCCACATCGATATGTTCCAGCAGGATACTCTCCTCAAACTGTTTGTTGATGCGGGTAACCGCAATGGGGAAATAGGATTTATAGTTCCGGTCGAAGGAGAGCGCTTCATAGGTAAGTCCCTGGTACCATTTCCCCACCAGCAGGAAGAAAATGAGTCCGCTCAGGCTGTCACAATAACCTGAACCCTTTGCAAATAGTATTTCATAGCCAGAGACCAGGAAGAGGACGGTGATACCAAGCGCAATGGGCAGATCAATGCTAATGGTCTTTCTTGCAAGGCTCTTCAGGGATGAGGCAAAGTAGTCGCTTCCACTGTAGAATACCACCGGCACCACCAGGACAAAACTGAGGATGCTCAGCAGGGATTGCAGATTTCCCTCCAGGGGTCCGCCGTTAAAATAGGCGGGCAGACTGTAGGTCATCACATTGATAAAGACAAAACCCGCCACCCCAATCCTGTACAACAGTTTCTTATTGGAAGGAGTCTCATCCTTTTTTTCTGAAAGGCTCAGGGAGAGATCGGGAATATAGTGAATGGCGGAGAGCAGTTCGACCACCTCTCTCAGACTGATCTTTGACTGGTCAAAGGTGATATCAACTTCTTTGGAGGTGAAATTCACCATGGACTGTCTTATGCCGGGATGGAGCATGTGCAGCCTTTCCAGCAGCCAGATGCAGGAGGCACAGTGAATAACCGGAACATAAAATTTTACTTTCGAGATCCCTCCCTCTGAAAATGAGATCAGTTTCTGCTTGATCTCTTCCTTGTCGAGAAATTCATACTTGTTCCCGAACATGGTGGTCTCTACCTTTATCCCCGGGGTAAGTTCCAGGTCGTAGTAGGAATAGAGCTTATGTTCGTTCAGGAGCTGGTAGACGGTAAGGCATCCCTTGCAGCAGAAGGACAAATCGTTCCAGACGACTGGGTGCACTCCATTGTCGGCTCCACAATGTACACAGCTGTTATTTTTGTCAGAAGCCATTATGCATGGAAGATTCTGCTGTCGCTGACCAGGATAAGGGTCCCGGCGCTTTGCTCTTTTTCGAGACTCTTCTCGAATTTCTTTTCTATTTTCTCCCTGGGCGGACTTAAATAGGGAATGCCCAGGCTCAGCCCGCGTAGAATAAAGAATATGCCCACCACCACAACCATAAGCGGGATAAGTTTATTGATGCGCTTGCGTACGGCAAGGCTAAGGAGGTTACCGGCCAGGGAGATTCCCAGGAGCATGGGGATGGTCCCCAGTCCAAAAAGGATCATATAGAGCGTTCCCATACTTACACTGCCTGTACCAATGGCCCCTGCAATGGCCATATAGACCAGTCCGCACGGCAGCAATCCGTTCAGCATGCCAATGAAGAAAAGGCTCGGGTAGGAGCGGACGGAAAACATCTGCCCGATGCTTGATTTCAGTTTGCCAACCAGGGAAAACCAGCTCTTGTTCATACTGTACTGGTTTTTGAAGAGGGCGGGGAAGAGTACCGAGATGATCATCAGGCTGCCCATAATCACGGAGATCTTTTGTTGAAAACCGATCATGGCTATTCCCTGTCCCAGCAATCCGAACAAGGCACCCATGATTCCATAAGTAATGGTTCTGCCCAGGTTGTAAAGCGAGCCTCCAAATATCTTACCACCAACAGAGTTGCCGTGAAGGGGCAGGGCGATGGCGATGGGACCGCACATCCCGGCACAATGAAAGCTGC
>DAOWFP010000131.1 GCA_030637895.1 Bacteroidota bacterium
CCTGGAATTACATAATATATTTAAGAGCAAAGCAGGTCACCTTTTCTCTTTATTATCAGACAATCTTTGAAGATAATTCCGGGATGTCAGATCCGTTTCAAAGGGATGGTCTTTGGGGAATTTCTCTTGCAGCTAAAGATCCCAATAAAATTGTTAATCATGTTGTTTTTGAATACCTCAATACTACTTATCAGTCTGGACCTGTACATGATTTGACCGATAGCATAAAACTAACGGGAAACGACAGCTATTTTAACCACTTCATATATCGAAGCGGATGGACATATGAAAGAATGACCCTGGGTACTCCGCTCATTACTTCACCAATATTTAATGAGGATGGGAGTGATAGAATTTTAAACAACCGGGTACAGGCTTTTCACCTCGGATTGGGAGGAAAACTTGGTAAGATAAATTACCGCTCATATTTTACGTATAGCATCAATAAAGGGACCTATTCTGCTCCAATTGACCCCTCCAAAAACCAGTTCAGCTGGTATTTCGAAACAACCTTCCCTTCCATATGGCAGGGTATTGACATGCATGTAATGCTTGCTGCCGATATAGGACAGATGTATGGCAATAACCTGGGGGTGAATCTTCTGTTCAGAAGAACTTTCAAGCCATTTCACTAAATCCTCCTATCTTCTTAACTACTAGGCAGGTCCAAAACTAAATGTAGGCTGCACGCAACCATTTTATCCTCAATTTAATCTTGATAGACGTAGGATAATTCCCTTTCTATTCGATTAATTGATTGTGTGAATGATTTGATCAGGCGCAGTGCGATTCTTCTTTATCCGAACAAATAAAAGATTTTACCGTAGAAGAGAACTGAATGATATTTAATACCAATTTATACGAACCATTAATTCCTCCTTATCTGCTAATTGGAATCGCCTCCCTGGTAAGCTTTCTGATTACCTTCTCGGCCATGCCCAGCATTGTAAAAATCGCCAATGAAAAAGGGCTGATGGCCCACCCCAATGGCCGGACCTCACATAGCATTCCAACTCCTAATCTGGGGGGAATCGCCATTTTTACCGGAGTGATTATCTCATCGGTTGTATTTATCGGCATCACCACAGCCCATGAACTGATGTACATTATAGCTGGCATGTTAATTCTCTTTCTCGTGGGACTTAAGGACGATCTTCTGCCCCTTCCGGCCTATCAAAAATTTATAGGCCAATTCCTTGCTGCATTGATTATTCTGGTGCCTGGCAATCTTTGCCTGAATTCGCTCCATGGGCTCTTCGGTATCTATGAGTTATCTTATTTTACCGGCGTCGCCATCACCTTGTTCCTTTTCCTGGCACTGATCAACAGTTTCAATCTAATAGACGGGATCGACGGACTGGCTTCTGGAATTGGCATCCTGGCTTCGCTTTTTTTTGGGGCCGTTTTCCTGAAGGACGGGCCGCTCGCCTATGCCATCATGAGCTTTATCCTGGCCGCGTCCCTCCTCGCCTTCTTCTATTTCAATATCTTCAGCAAGAAGAATAAGATATTCCTGGGAGACAACGGGTCCATGCTCATTGGCTTGCTGCTTTCGATTTTAGCAGTCAAGTTTCTGAATATGGAAAACAGCACGCTTTTTTTTCATCAAAACCATACAGCCCCGGCGGTATTGCTCAGCGTCCTTATTGTCCCCCTCTTCGATACCGCCAGGGTGATGGTTGTGCGCATTTCCCAGGGGAAATCACCTTTTGTTGCCGACCGGACCCATATTCATCACCATTTGCTCCTTTTGAGCGGGTCCCACCTTACAACAAGCCTTGTGATTATAACTGCCAATGTACTGTTTATTGCCATACCCCTACTGTTCAGAAATCTGAGTGGAGGAGAGTTGATCACAATTACTCTGGCAGTCGCCACGGTTCTGTTCAACATACCAGTCTATCTAAACAAACTGAAGCCTAAATACTCCCTTGAAGTTGAATTCCAGTAAAAGCTGAACGGATTTTGTGAGGGGAGGCTTTCATGGAAAATCCCTATCTTGATGCATCCATACAATATCAATAAAAACAGATCAAGATGAAAAAATTTTCCATTCTCTCACTCATTCTACTGCTTTGCTGCCAGGGAGCGATCCTTGCACAATCCGAATCCATCTTTAACGGAAAGGACCTGACGGGCTGGACCATTTACGGGACAGAACTCTGGTATGTGGAAGACGGATTGCTGGTATGTGAAAGCGGTCCCGACAAAGAGTATGGCTACCTGGGAACAGATAAGGAGTACAAAGATTTTGAACTGACCCTGGAATTCAAACAGGGAGCTGATGGCAACAGCGGGGTATTCATCCGCTCCTCCATCGAAGGCACCAAGATCGCAGGATGGCAGGCCGAGGTGGCCCCTCCGGGCCACAATACCGGAGGCATTTACGAATCCTATGGAAGGGGATGGATCATCACACCGGACCCGGAATTGGATAAATATCTGAAATTCGGTGAGTGGAACGAAATGCGAATTGTGGTGAAAGGGGACCTTGTGATTACTTATTTAAACGGGCAGCAAATGATTAGACTGGAAGATAAAATGATCGGCAGTGCCACGGGGATCATCGCCCTCCAGATACATTCCGGTGGCGGTATCAAGGTTCAATGGAGAGACATCAGAGTCACTGAACTTCAGTAAGCTCCAGCACATTCTTTTTTCATTTTTGTCCATTTATTATTTGAACCCAGCTTCGTGGATTTACCCCGATGGCTCCGGTGATCAGTTCGGGTCGGTTGTATGAGTAGAAGAATGCGTCGTAAAAACCGGGATCTCGCTGTGGCAAAAGGAAAGCTTTCTGGAATTGCCCCATTTTGTCCAGGTAACTTATGTATAGCTTTGTATAGCGTCCATCGTATCTCTTGCTGCTGAATACAATCCACCTGTTGTTCTGCGCCCAGCTATGGTAGCTGTCAGTATCATCAGAATTTACCAGCTCCGGAACCTCACTCTTTCCGGTAGAAAGATCCACCAGACAGAGATCGGCCTCTTTATGCCAGATGGGAAAGGTGCCATAATCATGGAGGGTGCACAGCAGGTATTTGCCATCGGGCGAAATCCTGGCAAAGGAAGCACTCTGCCCCTTTTCTGAAGCCACAAATACCGCCTCTGTTTCACCAAACTTATCTTGCTCAGGATCAAAGGCGATGCGGTAGATATCATACCTGATGGAGTCATAAGGTGTTCCAGAATCGGCACTTGTCCTGCTGAAATATAAATACCGCCCGTCGGGCGACCAGTTTGGAAAGGTCTCCATATACCTGTCCCCTTCTGTTCCGGGTACAAAGGAAATCTCCTTGCTATCTGTGTGGTATAGGATCAGGTCAGACTGCCTGTCCAGTACTTCAATGGTCTTCTCAGGTAAGGCATGGAAGTACTGCTCTATTCGATTGGTGGAAAATGCGATATAAGATCCGGATGGATGCCAGGAGGGGTAGACTCCTGCAGAGAGGGTTTCCTCTCGTTTCAAATCTACTTTCTCAATTTCATCCCCCTGCTTTATCAAGGTCCCCCCCACGGAACCCCTCACGTGAAACAGCATATTCTCGCTGCTTCCATTGGAGAAAGAATGGCAGTTCACACAATTGTCCTCAATGTGCTTGTTTTCAATAATGGCATCCTCCCTGAAGGAAGTCAGATCACGCTGGTAAAGGCCCATGGAGGACCAGGTCTCGTAGCCTGGTGGAATAAGCCGGTAGACCAGGTAGGGATCGATTGCCTCATGGGCCACTCTGATTACAAATGGTTCATATCGGACCCACTGTTTTTCTACTATGCCAAAAACCACCACTGTAAACTGTGATCCTTTGTTCGACCGTATAAACCGGATCCATTTTTTGGGAGAGATGCTGAATATTTTTTCCTCGGCCTTGAGTTTCAGTACAGCTCCCTTATCTCCTTCCAGCACAGCCATAAAACTCTTCCCCTCATCTTTTACCTCGAAATTGAGCGGCGCAATATTATTGGGAATTGTAATTCCGGTATAATCAGGGAAAATGAGAGGTTTCCTGTTCAGATTGTATATCTGCGCATCCGAGGGAAGAGCGGGCCCCTTACAGCTTCCAAGTGTGAACAAAACTACCAGCACCAGAGTCCATCTTACTATCATTACTTATGGATTAGGGAGTGAAACAAAATTCAGGTAAAACCAGAATGAATTCCCATAACTTGGATAAAGCACTCTTGCTGCTTCATTCTGATCCCTGTACTGGCGTAAAATCCTGGTATATGCATCAAATCTCTGAAGGGTGGCGGGGCTTACCTTCAACTGTAACTGGTTCTCTTCCCGGTGGGTGATCTTATACACTAATAGGCTTTCATCCAGCAAAGGCGGCAGGGTATCTCCATTCACATTCAGATAGCCCGGCAGAGCTGCTGCGATTTTATCTACCTCCTTTTCCAGCAGGAATAGTGCCATCAGGTAATCGTAGGCCGGGAGGTTGGAAGGATCGTTTGCAAGCAGCAATCTCAGGTTTATTTCCAGGTCCATACCCTCGGAAAAAAAATCCTGTTTCATTTGAATATTCAGCCTGGGGCCAAGTTTCGGATCACTCTCAATGGCCTGCCGGTTATACAGGAATTGCCTGTAATGGCTTGCCATCTTCCCATTAAAGATGGAGCTCTCCAAAAGATCTACGTACTTTTCAGCAACTTTATAGTTCCCCCTTACCAGCTCTGTCTGAATGAGCCTGGTGAGGTTACGGCGGGTAAAGCCATCTATGATCATCGATTCAAAGGCCCAGTGATGGGCCTCATTCACAAAATGAACGGTCCAGAAAAAGTCACTTCCCCTCCTGAGTAGCTCAGCTTTAGAATCATATTCAAAACATAATCCCCTTCTTCCAAAGGATTGTGGATAGTGGAACAAGTCTGAGCAGAGTCTGCCCCTGTTTACAAGGGCCAGGTTTGTGTAAAATGAACCAAAGAGGTTCATGGAGGGGTGTTCACTGGTGTAATCAAGCAATCCATCCCAATCTTCGCTGATAGCCAGTTTCTCAATCTGGAAAAACTCACCATTTTTTCGATTATAGGAAAAGTGTAATACCAGAGCCATCCCACCCAGAAAGAAGGTGCTTAGCGATAGCATCCTCCAAACCGGTTTTAGCTTTTGCATGATTTTGGGTATTCCAGCCAGAACCATTGAAAGCATGATCCAGGCCATAAACATGTAGGGCCATGGAGATTTACCATACTCCTCCCCAAATGGCAATGGCCCAACAGCAAGTTCTGCAAGCGGATCTAAATAGACCAACCTGGCCCCGCAAATAATGATGATGCCAGGGTAGAGTATGGAAAGCAATGCTGAAGCATAATCAATTTTTCTGTTTCTTACAATCTCTTCTACCAGCATTAGCCCACCAAAAAACCAAACATATCCCCCACAAACCAGGTAGATAAGAGGTATAGAAAAGGCAAGGTAGACCCGTCTTCTGTTTCGTTCCCTGGGAGACGCCGCTACCAATCCCATGACCAAAATAAAACCCAGGGATTGTCCGATCTGGTGCGGATAATAATTGTGCATTCCCAGAAATAGTATGGAACTCAAAATCCCCACAACAAACAGCTCTTTTTTACCTGAAATCCGTACAATCAGATTCCCCGTTGCGAAGAATGCAGACGTGATCATCCCTGACAGCAACAGGGCGCCGGCGACACGAAAGCGATAAAACTGGCTCAGAAAACTTCCAATATACTCAAGCAATCCACCCGGATGGTCGAGAAATGATCCCAGGTATCCCGGGGAAGTTATAAATAGTGTGAGGTCCCGGTTGGCAATCAGGACATATTCTCCGGGGAAATAAAACCAGAGAAAAGAGATAGTAAACAGGAGAATGCCGGGTAATGTTTTTATTACAATCGGGTTATATTTTCGAAACCAATTCTTCATATGCATACTGCCTCTTCTCAAATGTAACTCCTCTTAAACTAATCAACTATACGAAGTCCCACTAGTGGACAGCCTTCATCTCAACTTGTATACTTTCAGGGGATAGCCTCCCTGAAGAAGCATGTATCTTTATTAAACCCGGCATCTTCCCTGCCTCCAACAAAATAGCAGAAATGCCTGCTTCTGTCCAGGCAGGATTCGGACCAATGAAACGTGCATCCCCTTCCAGGGTAAATAAAATTTCCCTGTCCGGATCAGGTACCACAGTCCCCGCATCATCAATCACTGATGCATAGAGAAAAATCAGATCATTGGATCCCGACTGCAGATCTCTGCCACTCAGGTCAAGCTCCAAACTAATCTTTGATGCTTGTCCTGGTGTGTGCTGAATCATCTGCACAGCCAATTCGCCATCCAGGTAAGCCAGGGCCAGGAGTTCGCCCGAATCAAATGAGTTCGATTGAAAAGTGAAAGGCGGATGCGCAAGCTTGTCAGAGAACTGATCCTGGTCGGGCGTCAACCTTCCACTGCTGGTACCATTCAGTATCAGTTCGACCTCATCGCAATTGCTAAAGATCCGGATCTCACCGTTCTTATCAGGAAGGGTATTGGCAATATGGACCATGGGGCTCCCCTTTGGATCCGAAGCATGGCGCTGACTCTGAAAAAAATAGAATGAGGGTTTCGGAATCCTGTAGATATCCATAATGCCGGAGGCTTCCAGATCATCGGCATAACCACGGTTATAATCGAACATGACCCAATAGCCATCTGCGAAAGCCGGTGTAGAGAAATTATCATTGTGAGCTTCCTGGATGTTTCTTGCCTGTTGCAGCAAGCGGCTTTGTCCACTACCTCGAAGCTGACGGCTCGACCGCTCTTCCTGAAGCAGGTTATCCCAGGAATCCTGGTTTAAGCCTGCATTCATGGCGTAATATTCCCAATCACCATATTCAGAAACCACATAGGGCTTTTTCACCGGCTGATGTTGCCGGCCCACACGGTGTTGACGCGCCTGCAGGTATATATCATATGCATACTCCTGCCATCCGGCTGTGAAGCATTGATCGCCAGGGTATTCCCCATGGGCAATCCGGTGCAGGGAGTCAATAAAAAATTCCGGCATCCAGGCTTCGTTCAGGGATACTTCCCAGGCAAGCACCGAAGCATGATTTCGGTCACGTCGAATCATATCACGCGCTGTATTGAAAACATGTGCCTGGAATTCTAAGCTATCGCTGTAATACTGCCATCCAAGTATGGCATCAATACACATAATTCCCAGTTCATCGCAGGCGTCCATAAAGGCATCTGAATGGGGATAATGAGACAGGCGCACATAATCAAAACCTGCATCTTTGATCTTTTTTGCATCACGATACTGGGCATTGTCAGAAAGTGCATAACCCACAAAAGGATACTCCTGGTGCCTGTTTACCCCCCGAAGAAAAAGTTGCTCTCCATTGAGAAAAAAAGCCTGCTCCCTGAATGTCATGGATTTAATGCCAATGCGGGTTGTTTCCTGATCAATGATCTTATCCCCCTGCATCACTGTGGTCCTGAGGCGATACAAATGGGGATGACTGGGCGACCAGAGCTCAGGTTCCTCCACGACCAGTTCATGTAAAAAGGCTGCATCCTCCCCAGGGGAGAGAAGCAACTGTTCCCCGGTGGTCATTTGAATCAGCTGCTCACCCTTATAGAGGTGCTGTGTGATATTAAAGGCTTCATTCCTGCTGCTCTCATTGATCACATGGGTATTCACAGCCACCGTAGCACTTGTTTTTGAAACTGAAGGATAGGTCACAAACACCCCTCCACTGGCTTCTTTGTCGGCAAAAACCGGATCTGTTATATGCAAGGGTGCTTTTGAAACCAACCAGACATTCCGGTAGATCCCTCCATAGGTGGAAAAATCCAGAATTTCGAGAGCTTTGGGACCAGTGGTCGGGTTGTCACTGTTATCCAACCGGACCACCAGTTGATTGCCCCCCTCCCAGTCAGCCTCATCCGAAAATTCAATGACGAAAGGCAGGTATCCTCCCTGGTGTTTTATTTTATGAATGCCGTTGATCCAGACATCCGCCACATTCATGGCCCCTTCAAAATGCAGATATAGTTTTCTTTGTTTCAGTTCAGGAGGGAGCTTGAAGTTCTTTCGGTACCAGCAGGTCCCCTGCCACTGATCATTAACCAGCAGCGGTTCAAGCCTGGGCGTATGCGGAATGCTCACCTGTTCCCATCCTGAATCGTCGAACTCCGGATGATAAAAGCGATCATCAATAGTCCCATCTTCGATCCGGATAAACAACCAATCGTCATTAAAGTTCTGCTTCTCAAAAAGAATGGGTACACGTTCCCTGCATCCTGCAAAAGCAATGCAGACTGCAAGCAGACTTACAGCCAGAAATTTCTTTTCCATCCATGGAGAATAAAGGCCATCCTGCCAGTGTGTAGACATTGGCTGGATGGCCTTATATAATTAGCTATTCAGATTTTAGTAACCCGGATTCTGAATTAGCATTGTGTTTTTATTCATTTCATCCCGCATAATCGGGAAGAAATAGGCCTTATCCAACCATGCCCGTGCGTCACCGCCCAGCTCAGCTTCTGAAAAAATGGGAGTACCCCAGGTGCTTCCATCCGCCTGCCTGTAGTTGGTAGCCGCCTGATCGGTTTCATAGCGTACATCTACCCGGTGAGTCTGATGATAGGCATCCGGTCCGATCACCCAACGGCGTAGATCCCAGAATCGCTGATCCTCATAAGCCATCTCCACGCGGCGCTCATGCCGGCATCGCTGACGCAAAGCATCTCCGGTCTCAGTGATATCAGGTTGTCCTGCCCGAGTCCGAATCATATTGATATAGGTACGGGCGTCATCTTCATCACCTGTTTCGATGCATGCTTCAGCATAATTCAACAACACCTCCCCATAACGGAAATGACGGAAGGGAATATCCTGCTTCACATACTGGGGATCAACAGAAGCATCTACGAACTTCTTCACATAATATCCTGACTTGCCTCCGTTCCAGTCCTCGATGGGGCCACTTCGTGTATCCACACCGGGAACGAGCAATGCACCACTCATGTCGTACACATGGCCCACCTGAATCTTGTTCCAGGGATCGATGCCCTGCACATCGGACGGACGAACCCTCCAATCTGCACCTTCATACAGTATGGTAGCATAGAACCTGGCCTCCCGATCCGTGTATGGTGAAGCTATATGAGCTGGATTACTCCAGTCGAAACTGGAACCATCGGTCATCTCATATTCATCCACCAGTTCACCCAGGGGAACATTGTTGCCCCAGTTGTGATAGCCATTGGGTCCGCAATAGAGCGCGGGGTTGTATCCATCCCAGCCCTCCTCGGTTTTAGGAGTATAATATTGCAACAGAAAATCCTCATTTTCATACCCATAGGATATGAAGTAGTCAATAAAGTTCTGTGCAATATCATCTCCTGCAGCAGGATCGGCCTCGTACAAACTATAAAGACCAAGGTCCATAACGTCCCCTGCGGCATCCTTTGCAGCCTGCCATCTGGCAGTCTGATTCCCTCCAACGTATCCAAGAAGCTCCGGATTACTGAATCCTGGGGCATAATCAGACTGATTGTGATGGAGATCACTGGCCGCATAGAGCAAAGTCCTGGCCTTCAAGTGCAAAGCCGCCCCCCTTGTGGCCCGGCCAAGATCACCACCTTCATTTTCAAGAGGAAGTAAAGATGCTGCCATGTCAAGGTCCGAGACAATTTGGTTTACGGTCTCCTCATATGAATTCCTGGCAATTTCATATTCCTCATTCAAACCATAAGGTTCAGTGATAATTGGAACTCCTCCATATAATGCTGCCAGATAATGGTAGGTGTATGCCCGAAGAAAATAAACTTCTCCGTTCATTCGATCCACCAGACCCGTTGGGTCATCAAAGGTAGCATCCTGTATCTTTTCAAAGTAAAGATTGCAGGCTCTTATATTGCTGTAAAGGGGACCCCAGCGAAAATGCAGGGTATGAGGGGTTGCCCAGTCTACTTCCCAGCCCATTAATCCGTCGGATGTCATCAGACATTTATTGAAATTGGTTACGTCCCAATCCGGCGTGAAGTGAGATTCGTCCGAATAATCGGAAAGCCTCTCAATGGAATAGGGCCATCCCAGGGCGTTCCTGTAGATGTTGTTTACAAAGGTCTCAATCAGAGCAGGATCATTCCATACAGCGGCATCCGAATACTCGGAGAGTGGCTCTATATCCAGAAAATCACTTGCGCATGAATAGGTCATACCTGCTACCAGAAACAGTATTAGAATTTTATATAGTGCTTTCATCATTGCGTTTTTTTAAAAGGTTACAGTTAACCCAAGATTTACAATCCGTTGCAAGGGATAGGCCTGCCCGGAGGTGAGTTCCGGATCTATAAGTCCTACCTTATCCCAGGTGAGTAAGTTAAGCCCATTGGCATAGACCCTTAACGCTGCTATACCCTTTACAGAAGTCATGGGAATATTATAACCAAATTCTACATTCTTCAGTCTGAGATAGTCGGTAGGCTGCATCCAGAAAGTATTGTCCTGGCTTCGCCAGTACTCGTTATCCCGGTTCCAGGACCTTGGGAATTCTGAGCTTGGATTTGTTGGAGTCCAGCGACTGGCTGCATAATATTCATAATAGTTACCAATCTCTCCCGATTCCGGACTGATGTAAGCCACAGCACCGGTTGTTCCCTGTAACAGGATGGACAGATCGAAATTCTTCCAAGACATGCTTGTTGATAATCCCCCTGTAAAGAAAGGAAGACCACTCTTCTCCTGCCTGACCCTGTCCAGACCGTCAATAACACCATCGCCATTTACGTCCTCAAATATGACATCGCCAGGTTGGGCTCCTGCCCAGTGGGGATATGCATCCAGGTCTGCCTGGGTTTCAAAAATACCGATTGATTCATAATAGAGTTCGGCTCCCATGGGTGAACCGGTGGATTGCTGGTATTCGGGTATACCCGGAGTTTCATCCCAGAAGAGGATCTCATTACGTGCATAGCTTCCGTTAAGGGAGATATCATATCTGAAGCTGCCGGAAGTAGCACGCCATGTGACCACAAACTCAAATCCCTGGTTAAGCACTTCACCAATATTCTCAGGAGGTAGAGAGAGTCCGGTGCTAACCGGAACTGAAGCATTCCTTCTCCAGAGGATGTTTGTCCTCAGGTTATGGAAGTAATCTGCTTCAAAGGTCATGTGGGAATTTAAAAAGGTCGTAGTTAAACCAACATTGAACTGGTTGGCCACCTCCCAGGTTACATCGGGATTGGGGATCGCCTGTTCATAAAGCAGTTTGTTATCCTCACCCACATCGAAAACATAAGATCTGTTGTCAACAAATCCATACAGGGTCAGGTATTTATATTCCTGCAATTGATTATCATAGAAGATCCTGTCGTTTCCTGTTTGTCCCCAGGATCCCCTCAGCTTGAAATCCTGAAAGAAGCTGATGTTATCGGCCCAGAAACTCTCGTCCGAAATACGCCAACCAAGAGAAATGCCAGGGAAGAAGCCCCATGCATCATCAAACATGTAGGAACCATCATAGCGCATGACAACCTCGGCAAGATATTTCGTCCCATAAGAGTAATTGAATCTTCCAAAGTAAGATCTACGGGCAAAATTTGATGCTGAACCATCGTTGACCATGAACTGGTCACTGGCTCCTGCAAACAGCTGGTCAATGTCATTGGCAATATAATTCTTTCTGAAAGCATACATCCAGTTGTCAAGTCCCTGTTGATTCTCTGTTCCAACCATGATTTTGAAGCCATGGTTATTAGCTGTCAGGTCGTAGGTGACATAAGCGTTATAGGTTAGCTTATAGTCGTCTGCTGCCCTCTGGGTTAACTGAGGTGCATCAAGACCCCTTTTGCCCTTTTCTGTAATATGCTCAGGATTTCCATCCCAGGTGTACAGATACCAGGGTGTTTCAAACACTTTCTGATAACGAAAATGCTTATCATAGGAGACGTTAGCCTGTATCGCCAGACCTTTTACTCCCGGAATCGTAACATTCAGCCTGAGATTGGTCTGCAGATAATAGTTCTTGTCTTCGTTATAACCGGTGGCATCTGTTGTGGTAACTACCGGATTATGTCCGTATTCAATATCCGGTCCCGGATCCCCGTTGGGCCAGTACCCCGGCATATTGGGCTTTCCTCTCATCAACATTCGAAAGCTATCCCACTGGCTTACCGTAGGAAAGTGTCTGTTTTCAGAACGAGCCGACACATCAAAGGAGAGATCGATATAATCAGAAACTTTCCCATCAATGTTGGTTCGGAAGTCCTGCTGAGAATAGTAAGTGGCGCTATTATAGTAAATGGCGTCCTGATATTTATTCCCAAAGGAGAGGAAATATTTCATATTCTCGCTTCCACCTCTCACCGAAATATTTTCGTAATGCTGTAAAGACCAGGGTTTGAACACTTCATCGAACCAGTCTGTATTGGGATGACCCCATGGATCGGAACCATCTGCATAAGCCTGAATGTCGGCCGCGGAATAGACCTGATTCATTCCTGAACCTTGATCATTGTAGTAGGCTATTTCATTCAGCATGGTGCTATATGTCGCTGCATCGGCCATTTCCGGTATTACAGTAGGTTGCTGTGCCCCCACATTCATATCAATGGTAACGGTGGGTTTTCCAACTTTTCCTCGTTTGGTAGTGATCAGGATCACCCCGTTGGCGGCCTGAGTTCCATATATGGCTGCCGATGCATCCTTTAGTACCGTAAAGCTTTCAATTACTGCCGGGTCGAGACGCTCCAGACTCCGGTTTGGAATCCCATCTACAACTACCAGGGGATTGTTATTACCCAGGGTATTTGCTCCCCGTATTCTCAGCGTTGCTCCGTCATATCCGGGCTCACCGCTGCGGTTATAGGCAAACAGTCCGGGTACACGTCCCACCAGGGTATTACTGAAGTTGGTGGAAGGAGATTGTTTCAATTCATCTCCTCTTACTGAAGCCACGGCACCGGTAAGAGTGGCCTTAGAAGCGGTACCATATCCAATGACCACGATTTCGTCCAGTGCTGTTGTACCACTGGAGAGAACCACATCAATGATGGTCTGCACTCCCACTGTAATTTCCTGTGTTACCATTCCCACAAAAGAGAACTGGAGCACGGCGTCTGCCGATACAGCAATGGAGAAGTTTCCATCTGCATTTGTAATAACTCCATTTGAGGTGCCTTTTTCGATGATGTTCACCCCAGGAACGGGTGTTTCATCCTCTTCGCTGGTCACCGTTCCTGTAACAGTTACCTGCGCATTCAGCATGGAGAAACTGGTCAGAAATAAAAACAGGAGCAATAAAGTGCTCCATATTTTTCTCTCTGACTTTCGAAATTCGTTTTTCATAGTCTAGAGTTTTAGTTGATGTTAGGTTAGTTAGATATATAAGTTGTTTCGATGATCGCAACTAGTACTAGCTAAGTAATTCTTGACTAAAATTGCCATAATTTAAGAATTTCCAATAAATCAAATGTATTTTCTACACTTTTTTTTAAGATTACGAACCTATAAAGAACCACTCTAACTCTACGCCAAAAGGGAAAAGCAAGCTGCATTACTTGTAAGAGACTCTTGCCCAGGCTCTATATGTGACTTCGTTATTGGAAGGATGATAGTCATTAATGCCCACCCCTGGCCGGGTAGAGGTAAAAACAATATCGGGATTCCAGGCTTGAATGAAACCGGCTACCTACTCTCTTACTTCTTTCGTGTTTTCCAAGATCCCGTCATGGAAATCCAGTACCTCAATATGCTGAGAGCCCCAGAATTTCTTCATCATGCAAATTTAGTTCTAGTCCCACACAAATTTCCAGGAGCCATCTGCCTGTCTCTTCCAGACCGTATGAAATACTCCACGGCTCTCTATTATCGTGCCAGTGGAATCGGTATACGAATAGGTGAAATGACCATAGGTATAAGCCAGGTCGCCCGAAGCGGATACATCCACAAAATCAGGCTTCCAGTCCAGACTCTCATCCTTAGGCTTTGAGGCTTGACTTTCGAAGAGCATGGCCAGATTTTTTTTACCAATCACCAGTTTGTCATTACGCATCAGGACAGCATCCTCAGCTGCATAAGTCATAAAAGCCTTCGATATCCCTTCTTCGCCGGCCATAAGAGCGAAGTTTTTTTCCGTTTCCAGAATTTCATCCTTCCACTTCTCAACAGAGTCTTTTTCAATCTCCACACTACATGAGCAGAATAGAAGAATCAGCGGTAAATAAAGTAAGATCTTGGTTTTCATATGAGTCAATTTACATCGATTAAGTGAAAAAACCTCCAGTATTTTCGACTTTAATTGCATGTTAAATAAGGTGTTAATTATCAGCAATCTAATTCTCAGTTTCAAAAGCGATCGTAAATTATGCTACTCGTTATGTGAAATTTTTTGAGAAAAGTGTTAAAAACTAAGTTTGAATGCTATTATCATGGAAAAATTTCTGATAGAAATAAAAAACGGAGGTGATAGAGCCTCTTGTTTACGATCAATACAATCCTTTCTTTCAACAAGATCTCATTTTGTCACAAGCGTGGAATGGGGATGCATAGAAGGAGAACATAAAGCCTGGCTTATTATCAAGACAGGGAACAGGGATGATGCTCTGCGCATAATACCTTCAGCCTACAGACAAAATGCAAAAATCACCAGATTGCATAAATTCACCGGAAAGGAGATAGATGAGACCATGCTGGAGCATCCAGCATTAGTCTCAACAAAAGATGGACTTCAACATCACTTTAAAGGCTTCAACAGTACCACTTTGCAATAGACATGGAATGAGCATCGTCTTCTGTAACTCAATGGAATAGTTTTCTCAGGGAAGAGTTCAAAATTAAAAGATTAAATTTGAGAAAGCTGCATGAGTTAAGATGAAACCTGGCCCTACCATTTGGATTGTGATATGTGCTCTCCTGTTGAGCACCTGCACAATGCTGTCTGGACAGTTAACTCAATTCAGTCATTACAGGGTTTCAGATGGCCTGTCACAGAGTCAGATTCTCTGCATATTCCAGGATTCTGAGGGGTATATCTGGTTTGGGACACAAAATGGTCTGAACAAATTTGATGGATATTCATTTGAACATTATTTCAGTGATGTGGCAGATACCAACACCATCTCCAGTAACTGGATTTTTGATATTGCTGAGGATCTGAATGGCATCCTTTGGATAGGTACCAAGGGCGGATTAAACAAATACGATAAACATACGGGGCGTTTCTCAAGAGTAAGCCTCTCAGACACGGTCGCCAGCACAGAAGATAACTATGTTTATGGGATTGCCAGTGATGAATCCCACATCTACATCAATCAAGCATCGACTTTAATAGTACGGGACTTCAA
Source organism: Bacteroidota bacterium (assembly GCA_030637895.1). GTDB lineage: Bacteria > Bacteroidota > Bacteroidia > Bacteroidales. Next base: position 15,305 of record DAOWFP010000131.1, read on the forward strand.
CACAGGAGTCGTTCAATCGTATAATAACAAGCTGAAGACCGGTGGTGCACTTTATGACAAAGGATTTCCTGTTATGAAAAGCACCGACGGAAAGCTATGGATTGGCTCTGCAAATGGCCTTTGTAATTTTAATCCGCTGGAAGAGGAATTCACATATTTCCAGTCAGACGAATATTCTGTCAACTCCATAAGCAATGGCCATATTACCTCTTTATTAGAAGACAAAAACGGGAATATTCTTATCGGCACAGAAGAGGGATTATACATATACAATCCTGAAACAGAACAGGTCGTCCATCACAAGCATAATAGTGAGGATGCAGGTAGTTTGAGTAACAACTATATTCAATCTATGATCCAGGATCATACAGGAAACATCTGGATCGGCACCGATGGAGGTGGTCTGAACAGAGCAACAAATCTGTCTGCTACCGGAGGAGCAGTATTCACCCATTTCAGGAATCTGGCGGATAACAATGATTTTATAGCTCATGATATTGTACTTTCACTGTTGGAAGACCGATCACACAACCTCTGGATAGGCAGCCTTGCCGGGGTCGATAAAACCGATCTTAAAAAGAGAAGCATCAAATCCTACACGAAGTCTGACAATCCCGATGCAATTGATCTGCTGGACAATGTGATTGCTTCAGTATTTGAAGATGATGATCATAAGCTGTGGGTCGGAACCTGGGGCTAGGGTTTAAGCATAATAGACAGGAGTACAAACAGAGCCAAACACTATCGTGAAGAGGCTGCAGGGGAAATGCATATCCCGGAGAACCATATTCATGTCATCTTCAAGGATAGCAAATCCAGAATATGGCTGGGAACAAGAGATGGGATCAGCATTTTTGATAAGTCATTCAATGGATTTGTTCCCATTGAGGAGTATTTCGACGCACCGAACTTCAACTATTTCAGCAATAACAGGGTTTATTGCATTATCGAAACTTCAGATAACAGGTTCTGGATCGGTACAGGAAACGGCATCTGTATTCTTGATACAGAAACCGGAGAGCAGATCGTCATCCGAGAGGATGGAGATGGCCCCCTGACAATCAGCAGGAATTTAGTCTATTCTCTCCTTGAAGACAGGGATGGTGAGATATGGATAGCCGCATCGAACGGACTGGACAGGTATGATCCGACAGTAAACCAGATATACCATTATGCCAATGAGCCGGGATCGGCAAATACGCTATGTGACAACTACACAATTTCACTTTGCGAGGACCGCCTGGGCCATATTTGGATAGGAACCAACTCCGGAATAAGCAAGTTCAATAAAACTGATTCTTCTTTTACCAACTATGCCATTAAAGATGGTCTGCCAAGTAACATCATCTACGATATTATAGAGGATGGAAATGGCAATCTCTGGTTCTCCAC
>DAOWFP010000063.1 GCA_030637895.1 Bacteroidota bacterium
GGCAATCTCCATCTCCCCGTTTCCACATATGGTGTAATCATAAAAGACCTTGAAGCCAGTAGTATAATTCATGGCGTGCAAGCTGGCCTCTATATGGACCCTGATGTATGTATCCTCCATTACACTGCTGAATTGGTCCACTTCCTGCTCCAGGCGATCAAGCCCGATGGAGCGCCACCCGTTGGCGGTCTCCTGTCCCATACCCTCCGTAACATGTCCCATCTCGGTACGCCAGAAATTCCAGGAATCAAGGTCATTGGCCAGAGGGGCCCGCCACACATTGAGCCGGGGACCCTTGCTGATCAGTTCCCTGCCTTGAATGACCATGGATGTAAGAACGCCTGTCTTCCTGTCGAAAACATAAGTGAAACCGACTCCCTTCACCTCCACAGAGTACTCATTCTCAATCATCTCTAAAACGTCTAAAGCCGGATCTTGCTGATCGGCAACAATGGGAGCCGCAGGGGGCTGTTCATTCTGCACTGGAAATTCAAACTGTTCCCAGGCCACTTCATGGCCTGCTGCCGCCCAGGGAAAATCGCTTCCTGTAGACCCGCTAATAAGGAGATGACAAACGCTTCCTGGTGATACTTCTGATTTATTATAAGGAATATGCACCATCTGCTTCTCCCCGGGTTCCAGATCCACCTTGAATGTACCCTCCTGCAAGGAGACTCCATCTGCAGTAAGTTCCCATCTGAAATTCAGTTCCTTCAAATTTCTGAAATGGTAACGGTTAATCATTTCAATGCTCCCCTGTTCCATGTCCTTTAGGGTGAAGTGAACTGGCTGTGGTGATTTTTTCATCTGCCACAACTCGGGTTGAATGGAACGATCGGGCCAAACGACTCCGTAGGTGCGTCCAGGGATACCAATGGAGTAATAGTTTCCCTCTTCCCGGGATGTCTCGAAATCGAGCCAGAGCAGTGAGCGGGCCTTCAAAGATTCCGATTCACCGCTCAAATCAGCGACAGGAACCACCCAGTCAAAAATCCTTACCTGATCAAGAGTCGCATGGCCCATATAACCCAGGTGGCTGTCCCTTAACTCGGCGCTCTTCCCAAGGATCACCTGGTAGGGTGCATTTTTAATTAGCCCTGTATGTGCCTGTGAACCCATAAGTTCTCCATCCACAAAGAGCTCCATTTTACTACCATCATATGTGGCTGCAACATGGTGCCAGCGCCCTTCCCAGTCTCCCGGCAATTCTGCCTTAAGGCTTGCCTTTCTCCCTGTGTTTAAATAAAATTCCAGATGCTTGTCGTCCGACTGGATGACCCCGAACTGGTAATCCCCTTTAGTCAGAAAGGCCGCATTGCCATTATAAGCTTCAGGCTTCACTTGGAAGGAAAGGCTCAGGGCCTCACCCGAAATATCTAAAGATGGATCCCTGGCCACTTCAAGCCAGTCATCATTTCCACTCAGATAGAGTGCCTGTCCAGACTCCCCTGAAACAAGATGCGCTTTATTCATAAAGACGCACTTGATCCCTGAAGGGGAATCATCGGGGGTGCTGATCACCGCTTGTGTGATCCCCGGACTCATCCAGTCCCAGATGGCCCCGCCGGTGAGCCTGCGATACTTATATATCAGCTCCCAGTATTCATCCATGCCCCCCAGGCTGTTCCCGGTGACCGCAATATATTCGTCCATAAATGAGGGACGCGGATCGTCCGACTTTCCGAAACGCTGTTCCAGTATGAATGGCTGAAGGTACCTGGGTCCCACCACATCTTCACACTTGATCGGATTGGTAAGAGGATCCCTATCCCGGTTCCCTCCATAGAGCCATGTCGGCCGACTGGGATCAATCTCCTTCCCCTCTGCAATAAGGGCACAGATATTATCTCCAGAACCACTTTCGTTCCCGGCACTCCAGATTACCACTGAAGCATGGTTCCTGTCGCGGTAGACCATTTTCCGCATACGGTCCAGGTACTGATCCGTCCACTCCGGATCGTGGGAAAGTTCGATATAGGCGTGTGCCTCATCACCTGTTTCATCCACAATATAAATACCCAGTTCATCGGCCAGATCCAGATACTCCACATTGGGCGGATAATGACTGGTGCGGACACAGTTGATGTTAAACTGCTTCATCAGGTAGAAATCCTTTTTTATGGTTTCCACATCCATGGTGTGACCGGTTTCGGGATGCAGCATATGGCTGTTCACTCCATTGAATTTAATGGGTACACCATTGACACAGATGGCCTGGTCAATGACCTCCACTTCCCGGAAACCCACCCTGGTACTGAGAACCTCCAGAACCTTATCGCCATCCACCAGCTCCATCACAAGGGTATAGAGATGAGGGTATTCGGCAGACCAGAGAAGCGGATTACTGATTTCCAGGGTATGCTCCAGCATCTCCTCTGCTTCACCTTCTACCACACCGATGGGTATCATCGCCTTGCCTTCAGGCAAAGATGAGCCTTTCTGGTCAAACAAAGCAGTTCTCACCGCATAGGAACCTGCTGACTTCTGACTGTAGTTCTTCACCCAGAAAGCAAGCTTCAAACTGGCATCCACATAGGATTCATCCAGGTCGGTGCTTACATAAAAATCACGGATATGGGTGGAAGGAGTTGACATCAGGTAGACATTCCTGTAAATCCCTGAAAGGCGCCAGGTATCCTGGTCCTCCAGATAGGATCCATCACTGTAGCGCAGCACCCTTACTGCAATGCTGTTTTCCCCTTTCTTGAGGTAAGGTGTGATATCATACTCGGCAGGCTCCATTCCTCCCTGATTGTAGCCCACTTCTTTACCATTGACCCATACATAGGAGGCCGAATGCACCCCTTCGAAATGAAGAAATACCTGTCGTTTGTTCCAATCCTCTGGTAGTTCAAATGTCCTGTAATAGGCTCCGGTGGGATTAAACTCCTCAGGTACTTTAGGAGGTTTTTCAGGATGGGGGAGTCCAATGTTCCGGAACAGCGGGTAGCCAAAGCCTTCCATCTGCCAGTTGGAGGGTACACGGATACTTTCCCAGGATTCCCTGTCAAAGCCAGGCTTGTAAAACTCCTCTGGTGACTGTGAAGGATTCTCTGCCCAGTGAAACTGCCAGGGGCCATTGAGACTCAAATGGAAAGGAGATGACAGCCAGTCTCCCTGAAGCGCTGTTTCAGAGTTGGGATAGGGCATCAGAGTGGCATGAGCCAACTCCTGGTTGCGTTCAAATACCTTTGGATTTTCATAATCGGGATGCAGTTGTGCCTCCAAAAGAACACAGGTGAAGATCATGGCCAGAGCCAGGCAGATAATTCTTTTCATAAGTCAGTTTATATAGGGTTTTACTTATTTCGCTTCCAGCATGGCCCCTGCCACCTCCACAGCCAGGCTGTACCTTCCGAAGGGCGCACTCACCTGGATCCCCTGAACAAAGCCGGCCACCCTATCGATCATCCCCTGTGCAATTTCTATCCCCGCCTTTAGCTGGTCATCCTTTGTCTCATATTTGGCAATGCGAGAGATCACCTCATCCGGCACATAAACACCCGGCACCTCATTCTTCATAAATTCGGCATTGCGTAGACTTACCAGAGGCCAGATTCCAGCAATGAGGGAAAGACTTCCCAAATCTGCCTTCTCCAGGAATTTTTCCAGCGAATCCACATCAAAAACCGGTTGTGTAATGATATACTCTGCCCCAGCCTCCTTCTTCAGTTGCAGGCGATGCAGTTCATTTTCTGGATTTATACTATTGGGGTCCACTCCTACTCCTGTAAAAAATGAGGTGGGATCTCCTATCCGTTTCTCTCCCACATCAATTCCATGATTCAGGTTATTAAGCAGGTGTACCAGTCCAATGGAATCTATATCAAAAACGGCCGTGGCCTGAGGATAATCCCCGATCATTGGTGGATCGCCGGTGATGGCAAGAATGTTCCGTATTCCCATGGCGGTTGCACCCAGCAGGTCGGACTGCATACCCAGCAGGTTACGGTCCCGGCAGGTATAATGCAACACCGTTTCAATGTCCACCTGATTCTGTAACAATACAGCCAGTGCCAATCCGGTCATTCGTGCCGTGGCCCGTGGACCATCCGGAATATTGATGGCATCCACCCGATGCTCTTGTAATAACCTGGCCCCCTCCAGTGGTTTGGTGATATCTGTGCTGCGGGGAGGGACCATCTCCACCAGCACTACCTGTTGACCGGAAAGCATCTTTTTCGAGAGTAAAGATTTCTCTGCCACCGGCACTGGTTCAGGCAAGGGCTCCTCGCTTACCGGTTTCATACCGATATTGATGGAGTGTTGTATACGGGTCTGCTTCATGGCCAGTGCATTGGCCATCTTTCCTATATGCTCCGGAGTGGTACCACAACATCCTCCCAGTACCCTGACTCCCCTGTCAATAAATCGCTTGGTATAAACCGAAAAATACTCTGGTGTACTCATATAGATCATGCGGCCATCGGTAAACTGGGGCCGTCCCGCATTGGGCATCAGGCAGAGGGGCTTATCTGTAAGCCGTCCCATCTGCTCCACAAAATCCAGCATGGGCTTTGGTCCAACCGTACAGTTCAAACCAATAACAGATGCCTCACTCTTTGTAAGAGCGTTTGTCACATCTTCCAGGTCCACACCATAGCGAGTTAAGCCATCCTCACCCACAGTCATCATGGCCACCAC
>DAOWFP010000170.1 GCA_030637895.1 Bacteroidota bacterium
AGACTCAACGGCGAGAAGCTTTCGGAGCCCTTTATCACCCACGGGGACATTGAGGCAGGGGCTACACTTGTATATGTGATGGGGGCTGAGAAAACAGTCTTTTTTAAGTAAATGATAATTAAAGCACTATATTTATTATCCGACTAAACTCACGCTAAAACCTAAGTTATGAAACGTCGAAATTTTATCAAAAACGTGGGTGCCACCAGCATGGCATTCACAGTGGTTCCCAGTTTTGCCGTATCTGGCCTGGGCCATACAGCGCCAAGCGATAAATTAAACATTGCCGCAATCGGAGTAGGTAAAGGGGGGAAAGGCAAGGTAAACCTGAAAAATATGGTCGAGCAAAACATCGTTGCTTTATGTGATTGCGACTATGATTATGCCGCACCTATTTTTGAGACTTATCCCAATGCGAAAAAATACAAAGACTTTCGCAAAATGCTGGAGAAGCAAAAAGATATTGATGCAGTAATTATTGCCACCCCCGATCATTCACATGCGCTGCAAGCGGCGGCGGCCATGGAGCTTGGTAAAAACGTGTATGTACAGAAACCCTTAACCCATACGGTTTGGGAATCGCGCTATCTCACGAAATTGGCCAAACAAACGGGAGTGGTTACCCAGATGGGAAATGAGGGTCACTCCAATGATTCAGTTTATGAAGTGGCAGAAGTTGTTCAAAGTGGATGCCTGGGGACCATTAAAGAAGCGCATGTCTGGACCAACAGACCCATCTGGAGGCAGGGAATGCCTGCACCTCTGAAGGAAGTAGCCGTACCAAAATCCCTGGATTGGGATTTATTCATTGGTCCTGCAAAAATGCGAGACTATAACCCGGAATACCATCCCTGGATATGGCGTGGTTGGTGGGACTTTGGTACCGGAGCCCTGGGTGATATGGGCTGCCACCTGCTGGATGTTCCAAATTATGCCCTGAATTTAGGCCAGCCCAACGCTTTCCAGGCCAGTTCATCCCTGGTCAACACAGCAAGTGCCCCCTCAGCCGCGAAGGTTAACTTTAAATTCCCGGCCAGGAAGAATCTTCCCTATTGTGCTTTGCCTGAAATGGAACTGACCTGGTACGACGGGGGATTGATGCCGGCACGTCCCTATGATTTGCCAAATGATGCGCCCATGAACCCTGGTGGTGGTTTTATGTTTATTGGATCTGAAGCCACCTTAATAGCCAATAGCTATGGATCAAACTGGAAAGTATACAAAAATGGTAAAGAATACATGCCTGAGACTAAGGTAGATCTGGGCCGAATTCCGGATCATCCCCTTGGTGGCGGAAGGCATGAAATGCATTTTGTGGATTGCTGCAAGAATGGCGGTACACCTGCATCAAGCTTTGAATATGCCGGACCCTTCAATGAATTTGTGGTGATGGGAAACCTGGCTATAAGGTTGCAATCCCTGAAAAAGACATTGTTGTGGGACAGCGAAAACATGAAAGTAACGAATATTGGTGCGGATGAGAAACTCCGAACCGCGAAACTCTTCCCTTATTCCAGTGATATTGTGAGCAATAAGGTGGTTAATGAGTCCAGGAAGTGGGTAGAGCAAAACGCTTTAGAAATGAGCGAAGAGTGGATTAAGCACGAATATCAGAATGGTTGGAAACTGTAATTCGAATGCCAGGAATATAAAAGAGAAAAGCACATGAAAAAATCCAGATTTAAACATAGAGGATTTCGCCTGTTAGCGATTGCATTAATAGTTTTTCTTTCAAATTTGACGATAGTCGCCCAGGTGGTAATTCAACGCTGTGACGTAACTACCGGATGGACAGGAAACGCTGCATTTAGCATTGATAATTCTGACAAAAAGGAGGGGAAAGGCTCTTTAAAAACAGATGCTCTGACCGGGGATTTTACCTGGTTCTCCAAATCGTTCGCACAGACCCAAACCGGGATTGATAACTCGGGTTACCTCTTCTTATGGTTATATGTATCTGATGCTACAAGACTGGAGGGGGGACAGATCGCTATTTCAAGTTCAGGTAGTGCGGATACGGAAGCGTCCGGTTGGCCATTGGATAAAACCCTGGTGGTGGATGGATGGAACCATTTGCAGTTGCAACTAAGCTCTGCCGTTCAGGTGGGCGGAGGCGCCAATTTGGATAGCATCAACTTTTTTCGCATCCAGCAGAATTTGTCCGGTCCTGTAACGGCTAAGATTGATTTCATCAGGTTTGCCCCTGTGCTGGGAGAACCTTCATGGCCCGATCTGGATGTAGCTGAGGTGGACAATGCTTCACTTGACGGCAAGGTGATGTTTGGTTACCAGGGTTGGTTCAATCATCCCGATGACGGTGCTGACTTAGGTTGGGTTCACTGGACTAACTTTTACGAACCCATTAATTCAACAGTGGATATGTACCCCGATATGCGGGAATATGGAATGGATGAAAAGTACGATGCCGACCTGACATTCACCGATGGCAGGATGGCTCCGGTTTTCTCCTCTCATAACAGAAATACAGTGGTTCGTCACATGAAATGGATCCGGGATTATAACCTGGATGGAGTCTTTGTACAGCGTTTTATTTCATCTGCAAGCAGTACCCCGAAAATGAATCATAAAGATACCGTGACCCGTCATGTTATGGAGGGCTGCGAAACATACGGACGTGTATTTGCTGTTATGTATGATGGGATAGCAGATCGGGTAGAGGACATTAAGGAGGACTGGATGCACCTGGTAGATGACATAGGTGTTACGGGAACCGACCGCTACCTGAACCACCGCGGATTGCCCCTGGTGGCCTTATGGGGATATACGGTGAGAGAGGAAGCTACTGTTGATCAACTGGTGGAGTTGATAGATTGGTTTAAGAATAATCCGGATCCAAAATACCGGGCTTCCCTTTTATTAGGTGTGGCGTGGAACTGGTATGATCAATCAACTACCTGGTTGAATGCTTTTCGGGATGTGGAGGTAATCAGTCCCTGGTTTTCCGGCAGTACGGACTATGACAGGGGACAAGCCTGGTGTGACCAAAATAATGTGGATTTCCTGCCTGTGGTACATCCCGGTTTTTCATGGTATAATCTAATAGGTGATACGAAAAATGCGACTCCCAGGGATGGTGGAAATTACTTTTGGAACGAAGTGAATGAGGTGGTTTCCAAGAATGCCAAAAGTGTCTATATCGCCATGTTTGATGAGGTGGATGAAGGGACAGCCATGTTTAAACTGGCTGAAAATGACGAGATGATCCCCACGGAAGGATACTGGCTGCCTCTGGATGAGGATGGATATACCCTTCCAAGTGACTGGTACCTTCGGGCAGCAGGATTAGCAACAGAGGTGGTCAGGGGCTATGAGGACAACCATGCAAATCTGCTTACTCCTCCTGAAGGAATTATGAGCATTCGTATTATCAATGAGGTGAATGATAATGACCAGGGGGGTATGGAATTTATTTTTCCAGATTTCCCTGGTGAATCAAGCATTGAAATCAGTATCGACAGCGGGGCCACATATGCATATTCGAGTCCCGACGATGCCGGAAGCTATACCATCTCGGGTCTGGTTGAGGGACAATATCATGTATTTGTAAGGCATGGAGCGGGCAACCCAGAAGTAGATATGGGAAGAGTATTTATAGGCAATTCCATTGAAATAGCACCCTCTGCAGCTAGCGAACCTTATCCTGCTGATCTGGAGGCCGACGTCAGAATCGATGTGACTATGGGATGGAAAGAAGGCGAGCAAGTTCAATCTCATATAATCTACCTTGGTACAAGCAATCCACCCGACTCTGTGAGCAAACAGGCATCATCAACATACCAGCCTGAAGAACTGGAGACAAATACCACCTATTACTGGCAGGTGGATGAAGTAAATGCCTTTGGCAGGGCTGATGGCCCTGTCTGGAGTTTTATAACAGGTTCGGCAAACTCCTCCGACTATGTTGTACTCGATTATTGCGATTCGGAAACAGGCTGGAATTCCAGCAATGGGATAAATATTGATACGGAGGAAAAAAAGGAAGGATATGCCAGTCTGATCAGTCAGGGGGGCGGTACAGATTGGTTTAGCAAGAGGTTTACCACACCTGTAAATAGTCTGTGTGATACAAGCTCTTATCTTGACCTCTGGCTTTATGTGTCTGATACTAGTATGTTTGACGGTGGGGGACAGCTGGAAATTACCAGTGCTGGCAAACCAGATGAGGATGAATATAATTGGCTTGTAAGCGACTTAAACCTCTCCAATGGATGGAACGAATTACACCTTAAGATCAGCAGCGCCAATAAAATGGGCGATCCCGATTTAAGCGCCATCAATTATTTTCGTTTCTATCAATTTGTAAGCGGAGATGTGGTTTCAAGAGTTGATATTATCAAGTTTTCGGGCCTGGTTTATGAGGCTTTAGCTGCTCCAACAAACCTTGCAGCAGTTGCAGGTGATGGATCAGTGAGCCTGGACTGGGATGATAATTCCGAAACGGGCCTTGCAGGATACAACCTTTACCGGGCCTTTGCACCAGGACTGTATTATAGCATGGTAAATACAGAGCCAATATCTCCTTCGAATTTTACAGATACTACCACAAACAATGGCTCACAGTATTACTATAAGGTGACGGCAAGGGGCACGGGAGGTAATGAAAGTGAGTTCAGCAATGTGGTGATAGTGACCCCCTCTGGAAACACTTCAGCTGCCACAATAAACGATATCGGTGCAAACATTTATCCCAACCCGGTAGATGACTTGTTACATATTCGTGTGGAGAATGGAGTATCAGCCACTATTTTTGATATGTCTGGCCGCCGGGCGAAATATTTTACAATTAATAGTCTGGTAACAACTATATCGCTTAGCGACTTGAGCTCCGGGGAATTTGTAATACAGGTAATAACTTCCAATGGTATTGGTGTATATAAACTTATAAAGAAATGATAAAGACAGCCGGGTTTCTCTGCACCTTGCTCATCCTGATGAGCTGTGCAACAAAAAAAGCACCGCAGGATGACCTGCATGCAAGAATTCAATCCAATGAGTACATTGCTTTCACAAAGGCAAAAGCCCTTGAAATTGTAAAAAGTGGTTTTAATGCTGGCGAGGGATATGGGGAGGTTTGGATCCGTGATTACAATACCTTCATTGAACTTTCCGCAGAAGTATTTGAGCCCGGGGCATTAAAGGAAAACCTGATGGTTTTTTTCAGGATGCAGGGAGAGGATGGTAATATCATTGATGGCTTTTCTCCAAAGAATGAAAACATAGAGCAACGCTACCGGTTTATCTATTCTGATATGGAACCTCGATACGCCGGTCATAAAAATACCGTAGAAACCGATCAGGAGACCTCCCTGGTACAGGCGGTCCATAAATATGTTCAAGTTACTGGAGATAAGGACATTTTGGATGAAAAGATTGGCGATAAATCTGTATCAGAGCGTTTGGATTGGGCCATGGATTTTTTAATGAATCACCGCTTCAATTCCGAGTATGGTTTGATATGGGGAGCAAGCACTGCCGATTGGGGGGATGTTCAGCCTGAGCATGACTGGGGAGTGTTTCTGACCGATGATACCCACTATGCCCTTGATATTTATGACAATGCCATGTTCCTGATTGCTCTTGACAATTTGATGGAACTCATTCCGGAAACTAAGGAGAAGTGGCAGACCATTCGGGATCAGGTCGCAAATAATACACGCAAGCATCTGTGGGATGAGGAGCAGCAGAAATTTATCCCGCATATCTATCTGAATGGCTCCCCCTTCCCTGATGATTTTAATGAAGATGAGGTGTACTACCATGGAGGTACTGCTGTGGCCATTGAAGCTGGTTTACTTTCAAAAGATGAGATAAAGATCTCTCTCAACAAAATGCTGGCCAATGTAAAGGCATGCGGTGCAGGTTCCATTGGTCTGACGCTCTATCCTCCCTATCCGGAAGGGTCTTTTAAAAATCCCAGTATGTATACTTATGGATACCAGAATGGAGGGGACTGGACCTGGTTTGGGGGCCGGATGATACAGCAACTCATTAAGAATGGTTTTGTGGAAGAAGCCTATGAGAATCTTCAGCCCATGGTAAAAAGGGTAAAAGACAATGATGGCTTCTATGAATGGTACACCGTAGACAATGAAGCCAAAGGTTCAGGCACCTTCAGAGGTTCGGCGGGAGTCCTTTATACGGCCATTCGGATGCTGGAACAATATTCAGAAGAATAAATCTCACACCAGTCTTTTCGTTTAGGATTAATTAAGTATCTATTAATCTCCCGGGCCTATATTGAGTAGCTTACATCAATTTCTACAAAACTATACAGGATGAAGAATAGGGGATTAATTACAATCATCGGCCTTTGGCTTTTATTAAGTAGTGTTGAAGGGCAGAAACACGCCGAGTCAACCAGGTACCCATCATATAAGGGCCTGACCATGGCTGGTTATCAGGGCTGGTTCAGAATGCCATCGGATGGGCTAATGTACCCCGATGAGAATAAGATCAGGATCGATATGTGGCCTGATGTTTCGGAATACAAAAAAACCTATCCTACCGGAATGAAACTGGCGGACGGAAGCACTGCCAAATTCTTTTATTCAGGCGATCAAAGTACCATTGACGCCCACTTTCGATGGATGCAGGAGTACGGACTTGACGGGGTGTTTATGCAGCGTTTTTTTGGTGCTGCCAGATCACGGAACAAGCATAATGTAAGCGTTTTTAAGCATGCTTTTGAGGCCGCTTCCAAGTATGAAAGAGCCATTGCAGTCATGTACGACCTTTCTGGTCTGAAGACAACAGGTGAAGATTGTTCGGCTTTGATAGAGGACTGGAAGTATCTGGTGGATTCGCTGGGGGTAACCAATCAGCAGGGAGAAAAAACCTACTTGCATCATCGGGGTAAACCCCTGGTAGCCATATGGGGAGTAGGTTTCCCGGATCGCTCATATAACATTAGGAGCATCGGGCTCCAGCGGTTCATTGATTTCCTGAAAAATGACCCTGTTTATGGGGGCTGCAGCATCATGATGGGAGTACCCACTTTCTGGCGTGATTTAAATGCCGACTGCAACCCTGATCCCTACCTGCATGAACTAATCAGGCAAATTGATATTGTATTGCCGTGGATGGTCCAGCGTTTTTCTCCGCTCTTACACAATGATATGGACCGTTACAGGGATGTAATCCTGGACGACATCACCTGGTGCAAGGCCAATAACATAGATTACGTACCCTGTGTTACACCGGGATTCAGCTGGCATAACCTGAGCAGGCAATCGGCAAAACTGGAGCCCAAACCTGTAAATAGTATTCCAAGGCTGGGTGGAAAATTCTACTGGCAGCAAATATCCACCGCCATTGTAAGCGGGGCTGATATGCTTTACATTGCCATGTTCGACGAGGTAAATGAAGGAACAGCCATCTTCAAGGTATCGGACAATCCTCCGGTAAGTGATGTGGCCAAGTTTGTGGACAACGATGGCTTGCCCTCTGACCACTACCTGTGGTTGACCGGCGAGGCCTCCAGGATGCTTCGCAAGGAAAAGCCGCTCAGCCTGAGCTTGCCGGAACGCCCTGCTAAATAAATATAGACTAAAAGCTTTACAAATGAAAAGATACTGGAAGGCAATTGATTTATATGTCCGCGTTAGCCTTATTTTGGGCTTTATGTTGGCTGGAGCTGGCTGTGTCTCAAAATCAGAACCCGATTCTGCCAGCAGCAAACCCAACGTTATTATCCTGTTTTCGGATCAGCACAATAAGAAGGTCCTGGGCTTTGAGGGCCATCCGGATGTGCTTACTCCCCACCTGGATCAACTGGCGGCGGAGGCGGTGATTTTTGACCGGGCCTATTGTACCCAGGGAATTTGTGTGCCTTCCCGATCCTCATTAATGACAGGTCTTAGCGTACGTACCATGGGTTTTGTAAACAACGGCGGCCACACTTCCGTGATGGATGAGGCAGTTTCCATGGCGAGTATTTTCAGACAAAACGGATATAAGACCTACGCCTTTGGCAAGCGTCATTTAAGGGATGCCATTGATGAAGGATGGGATGTAAAGAAGGGCCACGCGTTCAATCCGGAAGATGACGATAACTATGTGAGCTGGATTGAACGGGAAGGCTATTCCCGGGAATTTGCAGAGGATTGGGCGGCAGAATTTGGCAAAGGACCCAGGGGCTCCTCGGAATTTGAATCGAAGATCCCTACTGCCGACCTGGGGACCCGCATTTCAAAGCTTCCTGAGGGCTATACCATGGAGGCCTACACCGCATTGGAAACCATCAAAGCGATCAAAGCGCATGCAAAAAGTGATAGTTCGTTTTTTTGCTGGGCTAGTTTTTATCGTCCGCATCAGCCCTATAATCCCTTACCCAAATACATGGATATGTACGATGTCTCCCATTGGGGAGAGGGTACAAGGGCAGGAGCCCCCATAAAAAAGCCGGATAGTTTTTATGAGCCCACTGAGAACCTGCCTCCGCAGTTGCAAAGCCAGCGCAGGGGGGGCAACAAGGTCTGGAATATGGACAAAGCCTTCCAGGATGAGCAGCTCTGGAGAAACTACATTGGCGGCTACTATGCACTTGTTACCGAGATTGACCACCATGTGGGAGAAATCCTCAAGGCCCTGGAAGAAACAGGACAGGATAAGGAAACCATTGTGATATATACCTCCGATCACGGCGATTTTGTGGGGAACCACGGAATGGTGGAGAAGTGTGCATTCGGACAAAATGTGTATGAAGATATCCTGAATGTGCCCCTGATAATTAAATACCCGGGCAAGACGAAAAATGGAAAACGAATCGGCGAACTGGTCACCCTGGCTGATGTGCTGCCTACGCTGATTGATCTTCTGGATCTGGAAGTTCCGGAGCTGAAACATCCCATCCAGGGAAAATCCATGGTAGATATACTGTTCAATGATGGATCGATGGGCCGGGAATACATTGTGTCAGAGAGCTGGTCCCAGGCTGCCGTGATTACAAAGGATTTTAAGCTGGGAATTATGCTGGATCCTACCTCTTCGCGTCCCGAAATGGACTACCGCGATTTTGGCGATATGTTTTTTGATATGAAAAACGATCCCCTGGAAATCAAGAATGGCATCAATAATCCAGCCTATCAGGACCAGATTGATTTGTTAAGGGGCTATTATGAGGAATTTATCAAAAATACCCCTGCGAGGGGTAAAGAAGAAATGATTGAAAATTTGCTGAAAAGTGATGAATAAGAAATTTGTCCTTCCTCTTTGTATATGCCTGCTGTTACAGGTGAGTTGCAGCCTGTCCAGAAAAGCGGAGGAGGATTTTTTTGAGCGTCCAAATATCATCTTCATAATGACGGACGATCAAAGTTCCATTGTCCCTTCCATACAAGATGCAGGATTTGATTTCTCAGATGGAAATGGCATTGGTATTCAATCCCACCCCATTGGTTTTAATGGCGACCCGGCGGTTCACACTCCCACAATTGATGGTCTGGCAAAAGATGGAATGGTATTTACCCGTGCCTACGTATCCAGCTCGGTATGCTCGCCCAGCAGATATACAACTTTAACGGGTCGCTATGCCGGGAGGTGTGAGGGGAACAGTTTCATCACTCAGTTTCCCCCCGGTCAAATGACCCGGATTGAAAACAACACGGAACTCGAGGAAAACAGGGAAAACCTGCCACGTCTCCTTCAGAAGGCCGGTTATAGGACAGGTTTTGTAGGTAAAAGCCATATAATTGACCATCATTTGCTGCGAAAGTCCAACTGGCTTGAAAATGGCCTGGAAAGCTATGACCAGGATGCTGATCCAAATCTAAAGGAAGTTTCAGATAAGATGGCGCACAACCATCAATTCTGGGCGACCCGGATAAAGGATTTTGGTTTCGATTATGCCAATGGAATCTATGCTGCCAATCTAAAAGAATTGAATAACGATTCACTGAATGTGCATAATTTGGAATGGAAAAATCGGGCGGCACTTGAGTTTATTGAACAAAGCGGTGATGAGCCTTTCTTTCTGTATTATAGTGAAACGGTACCTCATGGACCGGCGCCATGGATTAGAAACAAGGGAAAGTATGAGTACGGACTTGATGCCAATCCTCGATTTACAGGGGAAGGATTGGTCAGTGAGACATTAAATGAGATGCCCGATCGGGAGCAGATCAAGCAGGAAGTAAAGGCCGCTGGAAAGGATCCCGACCATGCCTGGCTCTCCTGGTTCGATGAGGCTGTAGGTGCCGTGGTAGAGAAATTAAGGGAAAAGGGAAAGTTGGAAAACACTTTAATAATTGTTACATCCGACCATGGCAACTATAATTACGGGAAATCAACCCTCTACGAAGGGGGGGTTAAGGTTCCTTTGATGATGTACTGGCCGGCCGGCATTAAACCCGGTTCCAGGTACGAAGAGCTGGTCCAGAACATAGACTACACGCCCACCTTTCTTGAACTGGCAGGGCTTGATCTGAACTCTGTCGGACAACTGGATGGAGTAAGTCTGGTAAAGACGCTTAAGGGGAAGCAGGAACCCATCCATGAATTCCTCTTTTTCGAGCTGGGTTTTGCACGCGGAGTTATGACCAAAGAATGGAAATACATCGCTGTGCGCTACAATGAAGATTCAGAAAAAAAGGTCAGAGAAGGCAGGGTTTTTACTGGCTGGAACGGACACAAATACACCCAACCCTATTACATTCGGAACACCCATCTCGGCTATCATGCTGCTTTGTTGAATGAACACTATTTCGAGAGAAATCAACTCTTCAATATGATGAATGATCCGGAAGAGAATCAGAATATTGCCGAGTCCTATCCGGAAAAGGCAGCAGATATGAAGATGCTGCTGATTAAGAGTTTAACTTCATTTCCTGGCAGACCCTATGGGGAGCTGGTTAAACCTTCAGATAATATGCAATCACTGGAATGATTAATTGCTTACCAGCATAAACAAATATTTGCCATGATGAAAATACTTTTACTTCTGTGTACTAGCTGTCTGCTGTCTGTTTCCACCCTGGCTCAGCAGAAGATGAACCTGCTGTTTATTATGACCGATCAGCAGCGCTACGATGCGTTGAGCATTGCAGGAAATACAGTGCTGGAAACCCCGAACCTGGATCGGCTGGCAAGACAGGGCGCCTACTTTGAGAATGCCTATTCGGCCTGTGCGGTCTGTGCACCTGCCAGGTCTTCAATTCTTACCGGTCATACGGTTGAAAATACAGGCATGCGCAGGAACGACAGGGCTTATTACTATGATGTTGAGCCTGTGATGACCATGCCGACTTTTGATGAAATACTGGCAGAGAATGGATATCATTGTGAGTACTATGGCAAATGGCACAGCCATACATCTCATACCACCGTCTACCAGAATCCAAAACAGGCTTCTAAAAGCGGGAAGTCCGTTTTCGGGCATGGCGGGCAAAAGTTTGTGCACCTCGATTACCTGGATGAGCATGTACCAAAGAGGGAGCTGGAACCAGGAGAACTTTACGATACCATGACCAAGAGGCCCTATGAAACAGATCCCCTGGATCGCCATCATGGATTGACAAATGAGGAGTTACAGGCACTTAAGGAAAAATTCCCTCAGTGTGATATGCACGGGGCACTCCAAATTCCGAAGGAGCATACCCTGACTGCCTTTCAGGCCAAAGAGACCATAGAGGCCATAGAGCGTTTGAAAGACAGACCCTTTAGCATTACCTGCTCCTTTCATTTTCCACATGCACCCATGCTGCCCCCTGAACCCTATTACAGCATGTATCCGGCTGATGAAATGGAGCCACCTTTCAGCCTGCAGGATGATATGCTTAACTCGCCCTACAGCAATACAAACGGAAGACTTGGCCTGCCCCAATATTCCGATCCGGAACTGGTCAAATACATGATATCCAATTATTATGGCCTGGTAAAGGAGATAGACGACTGGGTGGGTAAGATTCTGGAGAAACTGGATGAGCTGGGCCTGGCTGATAATACCCTTGTTATTTTTACAAGCGATCATGGGGAGATGATGGGCGCACACGGACTGCGGGAAAAGAATGTATTCTACGAAGAGTCGTCACATATCCCGCTCTTATTACGTTGTCCTGGTGAAATTGAGCCTGGGACAGAGGTAGATGGATATATCTCCCACCTTGATTTGTTTGCGACCATACTGGATTATCTGAGCGTAGGGGATCGCCAATCCGATGGGAGGAGTTTACGAGGCTTGATAGAAGGAACAGAGAAGGAGCACGGCGAATATGTAGTAAGCGAATGGAACTACAGGGGTGATATCTCACCCAACTACATGGTAGTTAAAGGAGGCTGGAAGTTGATGATCCCTTACTCAAAAAGTTCAGAGGTCATCAATACCATGTATGATCTGACCAACGATCCTTATGAAATGAATAACCTGCTTGGTAGTAATCCCGAAAGGGGGCTTTATGAAGACAGGGCCGAAGAACTCCGCAAATGCCTGCTGGAGTGGCTTATGAAAAATGGATCAAAGCACTATGACGGTGTGAAAGAAAGGAATTTAATCTAAATGAAAACAAACATGAAGATTTCAGGGCTGAGATTATTGATGCTCATTGTTGCCCTACTTATCTGGAATGGAAAGCTAGCTATTGCGCAGGTACACTCTGCAACATCTGCACATACGACCTACACAGGTCATTCCATGACAGGCTATCAGGGTTGGTTTGGTACGCCGGGCGATGGTGGGACCAACAGCTTTCGGCATTACAATGGCTCCAACGGATTTCAGCCAGGATCAGCATCCATTGAATACTGGCCGGATATGCGGGAAGCTGATGAGGATGAAAAATACCCCACCAGCTATGTGAAGGAAGATGGCACACCCTGCTATGTGTTTAGCTCTGTGCACCCCAAGACGGTGAGCAGGCATTTTCAGTGGATGAAGGAGTATGGCATCGATGGTGCCCTGATGCAGCGCTTTCGCTCAGACTGGGGAGTGAAATCAACTATGAATAAGATATTGGCGAACGGACTGGCTGCTGCCTGGGAACATGACAGGGCTATCGGTCTTATGTATGATATTGGAGCCAACATCCATGTGGATGGGGTGCCAAATGATGCGCTTAGAACTCAGGAGGTGAATGAGATTTTCGATGATTGGAAATATCTGATAGATAATCTTGGGCTTACCACAGGCGGGGATGACCAGCCCTACCTTTACCACAACGGGAAACCTTTAATTGTTCTCTGGGGAGTTGGATTTAACCACCGTCACACCAGCACAGGGCTGGATATGCAGTACTGGGTGGAGCTCGTGGATTCCTTGCAAAACAGTCCGGACTATGGTGCTTGTGCCATCATGCTGGGCGTTCCTACCAATTGGAGACTGGGAGGTGGCGATTGTGTTTCAGGGTCCGAGCACACCAAGATGCTGAATCTTATCAGAAGTATCGACATTGTTCAGCCCTGGCATACCAGCCGCTACAGTAGGGATCAAATGCAGGTCGAGTTTAAAAACATAGTTACCAGCGATATTGCCTGGTGTACTGCCAATGGTGTTGATTATACCCCCACTGTATCACCTGGAATCAGGGAGAAGATTTTACATGAAAACGGCTATGAGAAATACCGTGAGGGAGGCTACTATTTCTGGGACATGGCCAAAGCAGCCATCGAGGCAGGAAGCCAGTTGCTCTACCTGGGAATGTATGATGAAGTGGATGAGGGTACACAGTATCACAAAATTGATAATAATCCACCCCCCTATAGAAGCGATTTAAGTTTTGCCACCTATGGCAATGATCCGGAAGACCACTATCTGTGGCTGGCCGGTGAGGCCACCCGTGCCCTTCGGGGAGAGTTCACCATGGGTGCCACCTACAGAACCAGGGCTGATGATTCGGATTTTCAATCACAGATTTCATTTAACGATCTGGGTGCAGACTATGAAATGAACATGTCTGCTCCTGCGGCTGATCGCAAGGTCTATTATACAGATCCCTATAAGGTTCCGGATGGTGCGCCAACGGTCGGAACGCTGCGTGATCCACAACTTTTCAGCAGCGAACTGACTGCTGCGACCGTAACATTAACAGAAGCACAGAGGGGTCTTTATATTCGCTTCGTTGAGGTCGATGCCATTGAAGATACCATCATTGCCTATATGGCAGTCGTTGCAACCCATGGATATGCTGAGCTTCCTTATGTAAGCAGTTTTGAAGAGGGCACAATTGATTTTAAATACTGGACGGTAGAAACTGAAAACAGTGCCGGAAGGGTTGAGGTAAGTGATTTATATGAGCCCAGAACAGGCAAGTATCACCTTACTTTAGACTCGGAAGAAGCGGGAACCTCTTCCACAAATAGTGCTGATCTGCACTTAAAACTTGAGGGTATTCTCACGGATGTTGTGATGGAATTTTCCTTTAAGCCCTTTGGTAGTGATACGAATCCAGAGGATGGTATTTTTTTTTCCAATAACGGCGGTCTCGATTTTACAAGGGTAAGTGTTCCCCTGGGGACGGTTGGTAGCTATACGGACACCACCATCAATGTATCAAAATTGGCTCAATCAGCCGGTCTTGTATTTAGCGATCAATTTGTAATCCGCTTTCAACACCGGGATGATCAAGCAATCTCTGTAGCCGGGATAGCATTCGATGATATTAGAGTTCTCCACTCGGAGGAGAAAAGTGGCTTTGCTCAATTCGTGGAATCAGATGGTATCACACAGGGAGCCTGGATGGATCGCTACGGAGCTGATGGCTACTATATTGTAGGAAAGGACACCTTGCTTCCTGAGTATGCCACCCTTAGCTGGGATCCGGATAAGCTGACAGTTATCTGGGAAGATGCTTCCACCGATCCCAGGGGTTTGGAATATAAACCTGATTCTACCATTCTGGCTGCCCGAACAGCCGACACTATTGATCATCCATGGTGGTTCTCAGTGGATGTGGGGGAGAAGGAGGTTGATGTTTCCCTGTACTTTCTGGACGGGGACATGCAGGATAGAAGTTTTATTCTGAATGTAAGTGATCATGCCACGGGTGACAAATATGATATCCAAACCATCCGGGACTTTGATGGGGGAATATGGTACACCTGGACTATCAGAGGAAAGGTGCGATTTACGATGGACCTGCTGGAAGGTCCTGATGCAGTGGTGTCGGGAATATTTTTCAGTCCCTCCACTCCCTCAGAAATTGAAGTGCTTCACCACCTGTCATTTGATGGCGTGGATGACTATGTGGATTGTGGAAGAGACGAATCCTTACAAATCTCAGGTTCTGAGATTACCCTGGAAGCCTGGTTTAAAATCAATGAAACTAAGGGGGCTATTTATCAGAGCACCATCCTGGCCATGGATCACGGTGAGTCGGGAAACGATGTGGGTTACTTTTTGAGGGCCAATGGAGACGGACAAATCCAATGGGGCTTCGGAGATGGTTCCTGGCACCAGTTGAAGAGTGAGGACGGGGTCCAGCTATTCGAACTAAATACATGGAATCATGTGGCAGGGGTTTATGATGGCTCCCTTCAGAAGATCTACTTAAATGGAAACCTGGTAAGCACAAGCGAGACTTTTACAGCTACGGTTGAGCCTACCACTACCGAACATCTATTCCTTGGTTCGTCACCTGCCTTTTCCGGGAGGGTAATTGAAGCTGGTTTGACAGAAGTGCGTATCTGGAATGTGGCACGAAGCGATCAGGAGATTAAGGAGTTTGCCACCCAGAGAATCACGGGGGGTGAAACGGGATTGGCAGGCTACTGGCCCATCGATGAAGGGCAGGGGCAAAGCATTGCCGGTTTGAGTTCCAATGGAAATGAGGGAGTTCTTGGAGGCACCCCGGAGGCAAGTCTCCTGGATCCTGTCTGGAATAGAGAATCCATCGTAAAATATGTCGATGTAATGGCGGGATTTAATGGGAGTTTTGAAAACGATTTTACTTTCTGGCGCTTCTATGAAGTGCCCGATCCACTTGGAAGCACCAATGAGATTATTCAGGGTGATGTGGTACATGGAGCAAAGGCAGCTATGATAACCTATGTGGAGCCTGAAGCTGGTTTGAGTGACCGCTCACTTGACACCTGGGATTCCAACATGCCTTTGACACCAGGGGGTGAATATGAGGGTAAATTCTGGGCAAAAACAGATTCTCCTGCGGCAGGGAAGCTAAATGTGACCTATGGATTTTTTGATGACGGCAGAACTGTTATCTCAGAAGGAGGCCAGAGCTATGATTTATCAACAGAGTATACAGAATTCACCTTTGACTTTGTTCCGCCTGCAGGAACGGCAAAGGGGTGGCTCGCTTTCAGATGGAAGGATGGAAATGATTTCAGTCCCGGAGTGGTCTATTTGGATCATGTGCAATTGTGGACTCAGGAAATTACCCTGGTGGAATCCATTACCATTGCTGCTGTTTCAGACACCATTGACATTGGTGAGCTCATCCAGTTAAGTGCCACCGTTGTTCCCGACAGTGCCACAGATATTGGTGTTGCCTGGACCCTCTCATCCACCGAAGATTCTACCTTTGCCCACATTGATAGCCATGGATATGTACGGGGATTGGCTAAAGGAAGCTTTACTGTACATGCTACTGCAAAGGATGGATCGGGAGTGGTGGGGACCTATGATATGCATGTAAGATGGCCTGTTGGAATAAGGCAAAGTGAAGCCATTCAGATCTCACTCTTCCCCAATCCAACAAGTACTACCTTAAATATTGTAACTGACCAGGACCACTGTACCTATACCATTTGGAGTATTCATGGACAGGCTGTTCAGAAGGGTGAATTTTTCAACTCTACCACACTCCAGGTGGGAAAGTTGAACAGTGGTCTCTACATATTGGAAATTGGAACGGATCACCAGCGGGAGGTCCTTCGGTTTATAAAAAAATAAGATCTATTGCCTTATGAGAATACTTAAGAGAGCGTTCATACTTGCCGTACTGCTCATCAGTATTGTTTCTAAAGCCGAAGCCCAGGAAGCATTCAGATTCGTACAGCTATGTGATCCCCAGTTGGGCATGGGAGGCTACGAGCATGATGTGGAAACATTCCAGCTGGCTGTGGATCAAATTAATGCGCTGGATCCTGATTTCGTGGTAATTTGCGGCGACCTGGTACATGATGCAAGTGATAGCACATATTCAGATTTCTTAAGTATCAAGAAGGGATTTACAATGCCCTGCTATCTGGCTCCCGGAAACCATGATGTGGGAAATGTGCCCAATGACACCACTCTGGCCTATTACAGGAATACGGTGGGAGCGGACTACTATGATTTTTCTCACAAGGGATATGCATTTGTAGTAGCCAACACCCAGTTGTGGAAGGCAGATGTAGAGGGAGAGTCAGACAAACATGACCTATGGTTTAAGGAGACTCTTGCAGTTAAAGGCAAGGGGGAATTCCCGCTTATTGTGATAGGCCATATTCCCCTCTATCTCGAACACAGCGAAGAAGAGGAGCAGTATTCCAACTTTCCAATGGAGAAAAGGAAGGAAATGCTAGAACTTTTTGAGCGCTATGCTGTGCTTGCGTATTTGACGGGACATACACACAGGACCATCATCCACCAGTATAAGTCCACCCAGCTGGTGACTGGAGAAACAAGCAGCAAAAATTTTGACAAGAGACCCATGGGATACAGGCTATGGGAAGTTTCGCCGGATACCATGAAGCATCATTTTGTTGCCATACAGCCTGGAAAAGAAGAAAATCTTTTGATCGACACCACCTTGAACGAGATTCAGAATCTCTTCATGAATAAGCAGGCCGTGGAACTTCTTGGGCACGCAAATCAGCTTCTTGCCACCCATCCGCCGGATTGGCCGGAACCACCTGCCAGAAAAAGTGCGATGTTGCTTCTGGATGGGGTTCTGCATGATGTATATGCTCCGTACAGGCCTCCTGTTCAGGCTTTCCTGAAGGATAGACTGGAGAAGGCAGCTGAGGAGATTGAGCAGACCCAGGTATCTGAGGGTATGCGCATCTGGAAATTGTACAACCATGGATTTATCGTTCGGACCCGGTCAGTGACTATTGGTTTTGACCTGGTAAGCAGGAAATCTGCAGGGATTGATGGATTTTCCATAGATGATGATGTGATGCAAAGGATTGTTAATCAATGCGATGTGCTATTTATAAGCCACTACCATAGCGATCATGCGGAAGAGTGGGTGGCTCAATCCTTTATTGATCAGGGAAAGCCGGTAGTAAGTCCTCCCGGGATTTGGAAAGACAGAGTCATCCATACACAAATAACACATTTGAAAAGAGAGCCACATACCCTGCAGGCGCTTTCTGTGCAGGATGGACAAAGGGAATTGCAGGTGGTTGTTTATCCCGGTCACCAGGGAAGCGATATTGAGAACAATGTATCGCTTGTCATTAGCCCTGAGGGACTTTCATTTTCACAAATGGGTGATCAATCCAATGATCAGGACTTTGAGTGGATTGATGAGGTAGGAAATCATCACCTGGTGGATGTCCTGATGCCCAATTGCTGGACCACAGATATCGTACGGGTGGCAAGGGGCTTTAATCCGGCTCTTATCATCACCGGACATGAAAATGAGATGGGTCATACCATTGATCATCGTGAACCCAACTGGCTGACCTACCAGCGAAAAGTGGGCTCAGACCGCTTTGGCGGAAGCAAGGATGTGGGATATTCCCATCCTTTGATTCTGATGACATGGGGAGAGTCTTATCATTATAGCAGAGATACTTTTTCCGGATTAGAGTAAGCACATGAGAGTTGAGGAGGAGAGATGCTAGAGCTAAATAAAAATGGGATCCCTTCAGTGGATAAATACCTAAGGCTTCTATGCCTGTGTGCTATGTTCATGCTTTTTGCAGGATGTACAGAGAAAATCGAGAGCACAGAAACAGGGATGAAGGGAAGCGTGAAAAATATTACTCAGGATGCACTTATCCATCCGGCCTATATCATTCATGGCCAGGAGCTGCTGGCAACTACCGATGAGGATGGCAACTATGAAATTAGCTCTCTTGAAGAAGGAGTATATAGCGTGGTATGTTCAGCACTTAACTATGGGGATCAAAGCTTGCAGCTTGCAATTGAAGAAGGAGTCATTGTCGACCAGGATTTCCTGCTGACTCCTGACGAGCAGAGCGGAACGCTCTATGGTGAGTTGCATGACCAGGTGCTATACGACGAGCAATTGATAT
>DAOWFP010000065.1 GCA_030637895.1 Bacteroidota bacterium
CAGGGCCCAGGGGCGCCGGGACAATGCCGAACTCCTGGGCACGATCCTGCATCTGGCGCATGGAGGTTACCCTGTAAATCTCTTCGAAGTTTTCATTTCCGCGATCGAAGTCGTAGCCAAACATATGGTTGAAATAGGCAACAATACAGATAGCCAGGGCCAGGCCCAGACCCAGGATATTGATCAGGGCATAGACCTTGTTTTTGTAGAGATTACGGAAGGTGACCAGTAAGTAGTTTCTAAACATCTCTTTATATAAAAGTTATCGTAATCTTAGCGATTCGGATAAAGACGGTAGATGATTTCAAAAGTTGCAGGAGCCTATAAACTTCTGGATGCAGCCCGTACCCTTCGCCATGCTTCATCGTCAGCAGGAGGCGGGGTCAGCTCTTCAGGACTTTTCTGAACCAGCGACAAAGCTTCGGTTTCACAGCTGCTAATGCAGAGTCCGCAACCATAGCAGGCGATCCGGTCCACCTCACAAATGCCATCTGCCATGGACATGGCATTGAAAGCACAGCGATCAATGCAGGCTTCACATCCACTGCAGAGATCAGCATCCACCAGTGCATAGAAATCGGAGCGGGCAATGGAATTTTCACTTCCATACTCCACCATCCCTCTCAATACGCCACAGGAGCACGTGCAGCAATTACATACATAATAGACCTCAGTCTGGGCATTGTTTACCGAGTGTACCAGTCCTTCCCTGTCCGCTTGGGCAAGGATCTCCAGGGCTTCATCCCTGCTAAGGGATTCAATCTCTTCAGACTTCTTGAAAGCACCCGGTTTGGGTGAGAAGACCAGGCAGTTCTTTACCGTATGATTACAGCCCTGTCCGATGAGATTCTTTTGCACCCGGCAGATACAATCCAGTACACCCCACGACTGGGCCTGATCCAGGTAGGTGGATGCCTTTTCGTAGGGCATCACATCGATGTCCACCGGTATGGCTTTCTCCAGGGGAATAATCCTGTGAACCGAAGGATTGGAGAGCATGGTTTGGTTAAAGGCCTCGTGGTAGTATTTCTCGAACAGCTCTGCAAATTCCTTATCAATTTTTGCATTCTGACGTTCATAAAATCCCACCACAAAAGGGATCAGGTGAAACACAAAGCCTCTGCCTTCCTCACGTTTCAGATCAATGAGGCCCCGTTTCACCATAGCGATAAGCATCGATTTGGCCTCTGACTCCTCTAATTTGTTCTCTACTGCAATCTCCGTCAGAGATTTTGGTTCCATGCGCAATGTGGCCGCAAGAGCTGCATCCTCAGGGGTAAAAAGTTTGGCCAACAGCTTTAGTTCCACCCCGCTTTTGGTTCTTGGGAAGCCATTGGGGATCCGGTCAAGTTCATTGGCCAGCTTGTCATAGTTATTATTCATATCGTAGAGATTTTACAGGATTGGCGGAGGCACTCTGGTAGACCCGGAAGAGTACGGTTACCGCAGCAATGACAAATGCCAACAGGGAACTCAGGATAAAGACCACGGGTTCCATGGCAACTCGTGCGGGATAATCCTGCAACCAGTCTTTCATAAAGAAGTAACCCAGCGGCCATGCAGCTATAGTGGCCACCAGGATCAGCCAGATGTACTCCCTGGAGAGGGCCATCAGAACACTGGCAATGGATGCTCCCATAGCTTTTCTTATGCCCACCTCCTTGGTGCGTTGGGCTGCACTAAAAGAGGCCAGTCCAAGCAGTCCAAGCGCAGCAATAAAAATGGCCAGAACCGAGAAAATGTTAAAAATTGTCGCGGTCTTCTCTTCATTATTATACAATGCTGCCAGTTCCTCCTCCAGAAAAGTCATATGAATGGGCTGTTGCTCCATGAAGGAGGTCCAGGTCTTTTCAATATATTCCAGGGTCAATCCTGTATTATTGCCACTGATCTTCACCGACATCTGGTAATTCTCCCCTGTGCTAAACTTTATAATCAGGGGCCTGATCTCCTGGTGCAGAGACTGAAAATGAAAATCTTTGACCACCCCAATGATGGAATTCGGATCGCTTGATTCTTCACCAAACTGGGTATAGAGGCGTTTATTCAGCGGATCCTCAAAATTCAGAGCTCTCACAGCCGATTCACTGATGACCAGTGCAAAGGAGTCCGTTGGATTCTCCTGCTGGAACCATCTTCCCTCCACCATCTCCAGTTCATAGGTCTCCTGAAAATACCAGTCGGCCCAGAGGTTATTGATGGCATGAGTTTCATTGGAGGATGCCCCTTCCGGAAGATAGGCGTTGTCCCCGATCAATCCGCCAGGTACCGCACTGGAGAGTGTCGCCTGCCGGATGGATGGATTCTTCAACAACTCCTGGCGAAATGCCTCAATCTGCTCCCCCAGCACGTGAATCCTGTCAATCACCACAATATTCTCCTTATTAAATCCCAGGTCCTTGGCCCTCAAATAATTCATCTGTCTGTTTACCAACATGGTACAGATAAAAAGCACTATGGTAACCACAAACTGGAAAGTCACAAGAATCCTACGCAGTGTTGCCCCCCTTGCCCCACGCATGGCCCCGCTCTTTAAAACATCTGTCGGTTTGAAGGAGGATAGAAAAAAGGCAGGATAACTACCAGAAGCAAAGCCCACAAACAAGCCAATAACCAGCAGGCCAATGATCAGGCGTAGGGTGCCCAGGGAGTCCAGCCGAAGCCCCTTCCCTGCAATATTGTTAAATCCGGGTAAAAACAGTTCCACCAGAACCACTGCCAGAATCAATGCCAGTACAGTAATCAGGAAGGATTCCGCAAGAAACTGCTGAATAAGCCGGTTCTTGTCTGCACCGGCTACTTTCCTGATCCCCACCTCTGTGGCTCTTTTGGCACCACTGGCAGTGGAGAGGTTCATAAAATTGATAGAGGCTATCAGGATCAAAAACAAGGCAATAATTGAAAAAATGATCACCGAGGAGCGGCTCCCGCCTGGATTGATTTCAAATTGGAGATCTGATCGTAGATGAATATCCCTCAAGGGCTGAAGATAATAACCGAAAGAATTACCGCTAGCTAAAAACTCCTCCATGCTTATACCAAGGACCTCCTCCAGCTCTGTTCCCATATGCTGTGCAATAAGATCCGGAAACTTGCTTTCCAGCTGGTCCGGATCAAAACCCTTTTGAAGTCGTATATAGGTATAGCTATTATTTCCCAGCCAATAGTTCCAATTGGCCAGGTAAATGGAAGTCATGGATCCCAGCATATTAAACTGGAAGTGTGAACTCTCCGGAAAACCTTTTACCACTCCGGTCACTTCGTAATTTGTCTCCTCCTGACCCACCTGTAAGAGTTTTCCCACAGGGTCCTCTTTCCCAAAATATTTGCGGGCAATCTCTTCCGTTAGTACCACTGTATTGGGCCTGCTTAGCATTTCTTCCGGATTCCCGTAGACTACCGGGGTCGTGAAGACATTGAAAAAAGTGGAATCTACATAATAGAAGTTCTCCTCGATAAACACCTTCTCCTCGAATCTGACCTTGGGATCGCCATCAAAAGTGTAGAGGCGTGTAAAATCCACTACTTCCGGGAAATCGGTTTTCAGCGTCGCACCCATGGGGGCATTGGAGAGGGCACCCTCAAACTCATTGCCCTGTATCTTACCCTTGACCCAGATTCTATATATCTCACTGAAATGTTTGTTGTGCCTGTCAAAGCTCACCTCATCCATTACAAATAGCAGGATCATGATGGAACTGGCGATCCCAATGGCTAGTCCAAGCAGGTTAATAATTGTGTAAGCCTTATTTCTTAAGGCATTGCGAAATGCAATCAGCAGGTAATTCTTTATCATGACAGCTCAGTTTGCTTACGGGCTATCTTTTTAGGGTGGGTGGTTATTCCGGAATGTTTCCTAAATTGGGTTTCAATTTAAACAAATTCACCAAATAAGATGATAACTAAGCGGTTTTCTTTAAAGAATTTAACATTGCTTGTGGCCCTGTTACTGGCTGCCACTGAGCTGTATCCCTGTACGATTATTGCTGTTGGTAAAAAGGTTTCGGCCGACGGATCGGTGATTATTTCGCATACCGATTGTGGAGCCGATAACCGCATCAGGGTGGTACATGGAAGGACATTTGGGAAAGGTGAAATGGCACCGGTATACTGGGGAATCCAGGATATCCACCGGCCACTGGATGATTTTGGTGATGTCCTGGGACATATTCCGCAGGTGGAAAAGACCTATACCTATTTCCATTCTGCCTACCCCCATATGAACGAGCACCAGCTGGCCATTGCAGAAAGTACAACGAGTCAGCGCAAGGAGCTGAGGGTGGATATGGCTGTCTGCAAGCAGATTATGACTGTGGAGCAGGCACAGGCTTTTGCCTTGCAACGTTATACTTCGGCCCGGGAAGCCACTGCTTTTATTGGTCAATTGATGAGCCAGTACGGATTCCTTCCCTCCTGTGCGGGCGAATCGGAGACCCTGGTTATAGGAGATACCGAAGAGATCTGGATCATTGAGATATTTAGTGTGGGATCGGACTGGGATCCTGAGAGCGGGGAACCGGGTGCCATCTGGGTGGCACAGCGGGTACCGGACGATCATACCCTGGTGGTGGCCAACTGGAGCATTATCAAGGAGGTGGATGAAGATGATCCACAAAATTTCATCTTTTCCACCAACTATAAGCAGTTTGCCATTGAAAAGGGATGGTACAATCCTGAAGGAAGCAAGCCCTTCATTCTGCAGGAGGTATATGCCCCTATATTACGGGAATGGGCCACCAACCGTATGTGGCTCTTTTACAGCACCTATGCTCCCGGATATGCCGACTGGCCTGAACGCAGGCTGGAGGACGGACATATGATGGGTTACAACCAGTATATTCAGTATGTGGAGCCACTCTCCCTCTATCCCACTTCTGTTAAACCTGAACAGAAGATCTCCATTCAGGATGTGATGGCCTTTCAGCGTTCCACATTCGAAGGTACCATCTATGATAAGACGGAAGATTACGATTGGTACGTACCCGATGGCAAAGGGGGGATCAAGAAGAGTCCGCTTGCTACCCCCTTCCCCAGCAAGGACATGCGGGAACTGCTGGATATCAACAACCGCCGGAATGTGGCGAGACCACAGGGATTTTACGGGATGATCGCCCAACTGAGAGGCTGGCTGCCAGATCCCATTGGTGGTATCTACTGGGTCTTCCTCGATAATGCCTATACCAGTCCCTATGTGCCCATCTATGCCGGCACCCAGGAGACGGCCGATTGTTACAAAAACTTCGACCCCACCACCTATAGCAACAAGTCGGCCTGCTGGGCCATCGATTTTGTGGACAATATGCTCTACCTGAAATGGCAGAACATGGTGCAGGATGTCTGGAAGGTGCGTGATCCCTATGAAGAGCAACTTTTCTCGGAGCGTGATCATGTGGATAATGAAGCGCTTGTGCTTTATAAGAAGAATCCTGATAAAGCATTGGAGTATCTTACTGCTTACTCCAAGGGAAAAATGGAAACAGTGCTTGAAATGTATAATGGGCTGCATGACCAGTTAATTGTGAAGTACAGCAACAGTCGATGAATTTGGAACCTTATGTGTAATTATTTCTGACTTGATTCGTCTGTAGTATGGACAAATTGATTAAAATTATTCTATGTCATAACTGTGGCACCTCCATTGAGCGCGATCTCGCCTACCGGAACTGCAGCAATTGCTTTGCCTGCACAGGTTGTGAGATCTATATCTGTCCGGAGTGTGCCACCGAACTGATTGTAAAAGCAAAAAGAAGCGAAAATGACCCTAACAAACATTTTTCGGATCGTCAGACGTGACCCTGTTTCCCTGGTCACCAACATAACCGGTCTCTCGCTGGGACTGGCTGCCTCCATCCTGCTTACAGTATTCATCCAGTTCGAACTCAGTTTCGACAGGCATTTCACTCATGGTGACCGGATCTACCGGATGAATACCATTTGGGTCAGCAAGGGAGGAACCATGGAAACGGCCATTAATCTTCGCCAGGCCTATACCGAGATTCCTGATAGAGTGGCAGGCATTGAATCTGCCATCCAGTTTTACAGGGGATTCAGCATGGAAGTTAGCGAAGGAGAAAACAGACACAAGGGACTGCAACTTCTCTATTCGGATCCTGACTTTTTTCGAATCTTCGATCTGAAGATGGTAAGCGGAAGCCCCGAATCGGCACTTTCGGAACCCAATACGGTGGTGCTGACTGAAAAGATAGCCATGCGGATCTTTGGACAACTGGATGTGATAGGACGAACCATTACCATGGAGGAAGTGCTTTATACAGTATCAGGGGTTGTGGAGGATATTCCTCCCAATACTCATTTCCGTTTTGATATGCTGATGTCCATGGAATCGATACCCTATCTGGAACGATTGGGAGGACTGGAATTTTTCTCTTACTACCTGCTTGAGAAAGGCGTGGATCCTGGACCGGTGCTTGAAACTATTGGCAGTGAGAACGCTAAAATACTTACTGAACGTTTTGCCAGCTTCGAAGGGTCCACCTTTGACTCACGTCTTGAAGCCCTGAAGAAGTTGCACCTGCACACGGCGGTATCGTGGGACCTTACCCCACCTGGTAGTATGAAGACTATATATATCATGTTGTTCATCACCATTGCTGTAATGGGTCTTGCACTCTCCAATTTTATCAACCTATACATCCTGAATGGGGCCTTACGTTCCAAAGAGATCGGAATAAGGAAGGTGAATGGTGCCAGCCGCAGACAAATGATCAGACAATTCTATCTGGAAACCACCCTGGTAGTCTCCATTGCTTTTGTGTTGGGAACCATCCTTTCCATCCTCCTGCTTCCTGCTTTTGCCAACATTATGCAACGCGATTCCTTTGCCGAGGTAAGTGGTACTCCAGCCCTATACCTGGTTATGGTCTCCATTTTTGTGGTGACCATACTACTCTCAGGCTTTTACCCAGCCCTTTTACTGAGCCGGGAGGCACCTGTACCACTCATTCGTGGAAGTGTGAATCCGGCAGGCGATAAAAGGATCCTGCTCAGGATAGTAAGTGTGGTGCAGATTTGCATTGCTGTTTGCCTGCTCACCATTCTGCTGGGAATCAATACCCAGATCCGCTTCCTGAAAAACCATGCTATGGGCTATAATCCGGCTAACATTGTGCTAATCTCTAACCTGAACCAGGGGCTCACCGGAAACTATCCTGCTATACGTGATAAATTGTTGAATTTGAATGGGATTGAAGAGGTCGGGGCATCCGGGCACACCATTGGTGCAGGGAACAGCGGACAGTCTATCAGGATGCACAGTGATGATCCCGACCAGGTCAAAGGGATCAATGAATACCGCATCTTTCCCGGCATAAGTCATCTCTACCAGTTCAACCTGGTGGCTGGAAGGTTCCTGGATCCTGAAAGGGCTCCTGACCGCTCGGGAGTTATTCTGAATGTGGAGGCAGCAAACATGCTGGGCAAAACGCCCCTTGAATTGATTGGTGAATCGGTGGTCATGTTCAGCGATCCCATGGAAGTAATCGGGGTGGTGGATGATTTCAACTACCAGTCGGCAGCCCGAAATATTGCCCCGCTGGTCATAACCGCCTACTCAGATGGGATCAGAAACATTGCTATCCGGACTTCCCCCGAAACAGATCCACAGGAAATACTACGTGCCATCGACGAAACAATCCGAAGCTTTGATCCCGACTATGTGATGATACACCGTTTTGCCACCGATATTATTGAAGGGTATTACATCGGGGAAGAGCGGATGCAGAAGATCCTGCTCTCGGGATCACTACTGTCGGTACTAATTGTACTACTGGGAATTTATGCCCTGGTCTCCCACAATATGGTGAGACGGACCAAGGAGATAGGAATCCGGAAGGTGATGGGCGGAAACACCCGCGAAATGATGATCCTGGTCTACACCTCCACCCTCAAATGGACCCTCATCGGTTCGGCTCTGGCCATTCCCCTCTCCCTGTTCTACCTGAAAGGGTGGCTAAGTGACTATGCCGTCCGCATCCCCGTTTACTGGTGGATTTTTGTTGGCAGCATAGTGGTAGTGGTTCTGTTTCAGAGCCTCATCACCCTGGGGAAGACACGGAGAACTGCATCCAGGAATCCCGTGGAAGCATTAAGGTACGAGTAGCCAAATTAAAACTTATCTTTGGCCCTCTGATCAATCTTTGATACTGTGCAACAATACCTGGGTGAAATAGCGG
Organism: Bacteroidota bacterium; assembly: GCA_030637895.1. Lineage (GTDB taxonomy): Bacteria > Bacteroidota > Bacteroidia > Bacteroidales. The sequence continues at coordinate 8,193 of DAOWFP010000065.1, forward strand.
CCCTTCTAACAGCTGTCTGCTGGACAGTAACTGCCATGGCCTTTGAAACGGCTGGGAAACGTGTGGGTGCGCTCTCACTGAACCTGATCCGACTGCTAATAGGGCTATTCTTCCTGGCTTTTTACAATGCCATTTTCAATGACGGATTCATCCCCACGGCCACAGGATACCAATGGTTCTGGCTTGCCCTTTCCGGAGTGGTAGGCTTTGTGCTGGGCGACCTGTTCCTTTTCCGGGCTTTTATCATGATCGGTGCTCGCATCTCCATGTTGATTATGGCGCTGGTCCCTCCCTTAACCGCCCTGATCG
>DAOWFP010000173.1 GCA_030637895.1 Bacteroidota bacterium
ATCCGGGTATCTTTACCCAGCATGGTTTTTACCAGTGCCCGGACGCTGAGCCATTCGATCTTCCTGCTGATGTTCTTGAAGCTGTCGAGTTTTGCTTTCTCTACAGCAACAAGGTTGACCATGCTGTACAGCGAATCAAAATCTTCCGTAATCTCCCACACACCTAAATGGCAATCCGGTAATATTTCTGTTTTCAAAAATACTCCCATGATATCTTTGTAAGATCCCCTGGAGGGGTGACAAAGTTAAAAAAAAATGATTAATACTTCCACTGTGTAGTTTCGATCATATGGATGATATCTTCTCTCAGGAACTCAATAACCGGGTTCAGTGAATCGCGATTGGGCCGGGTATTAAAATAGAGTGAGCCCCTCAGGAAGTGGTCGGTACTGTCGGTGATGAAGAATTGTACGGCCGATGCCACGTCCCCTTTAAGATCGTATATCATCCCGAACCTGTGTTGATCTCTTTGTATAAAGGGTGTTTCCTCAATCCCATGTGCCTTTACCGTATGTTTGTAGACCAACTCCCGGCAATCGGTAATTAAGGCATTAAGTTGATCATCCACAGGTTTGTAGCTCATGTGGATTTTTCCATTGAGTTGCGGAATGGCCACATTGATCCATCCCTTCTCGCTCCTGGGTCCGCTGTCTATTTCCACCTCAGCATAAGCCGGGATCTCAAACTGGAAGAACTCCTGATCGCTGTATAGCCGGTATGCTTTTTCCGGGTAAGTGATCTTCAGATAACCTGCGGGCTTAGGTGTATAGGATTGTTTGCAGGAGGCGGTCAGCAAGATCAAAACCAGCATTCCCAGGGTAGGGCAAATTGCATTCCTGCTCAACCTGATATGTGAATCTGTCATACTCATGTAAGCTGTTCCGGGTTTTTGAGAAATACCTTCACTTCTTTTATCCTGCGTTTGTCCATGGCCAGTACAGTAAATTCGATCCCCCTGCAGATCAGCACATCATTTATCCGGGGGAATCCCCCTTTTAACTCAAGAAGGAGTCCGGCCACTGTTTCCGCATCTCCTTTCACCTCGTCGAATAACTCATCGTCCAGTTCGGTAACCTTGTAAAAGTCGTTTAGCAGGGTTTTCCCATCAAAGGCATAGGTGAAGGCATCAATCCTTCTGTAAAACTCTTCTGCTTCGTCCGACTCATCGGTAATTTCGCCCACCACCTCTTCCAGGATATCCTCCATGGTGACGATCCCTTCGGTGCCACCGTATTCATCTACCACAATGGCCAGGTGAATCTTTTTTTCCTGGAACTCCTTCAACAGTTCATTGATTTTTTTGGTTTCGGGAACAAAGAATGGCTCACGAATCAGCTTCTGCCAGTTGAATTTGTTTCTCTGGTTAATATGGGGCAGGAGGTCTTTCACATAGAGAATCCCTTTCAAGTGGTCGAAGGTCTCTTCGTAGACCGGAATGCGGGAAAAACCGGAATCGATTATCACCCTTGTCAGGGTGTCAAGATCGGTCTCGATATCCACTGCAACCACATCGGTGCGTGGTTTCATAATTTCACATACCTCCAGGTTGCTGAAGCGGACGATCCCCTCCAGCATCTCCTTCTCATTCTCCACCACACCGGTGGCCAGGTCCAGGGCCTCGGAGAGGTCGTCCATGGAGATGTTCTGTCCCTTCTTTGCCAGCCTCCGGTTTACCAGTCCGGTGGACCGAACCAGGATAAAGATCAGCGGTTGAAACAGCTTGTCGAGGATCACCAGGGGAACAGCCATCCGCCTGGCAAACTGCGGTGCAAAACGGTTGGCGTAGACCTTGGGCATAACCTCTCCAAAGAGTAGAAGGAGGAAGGTAATTATAACGACCTTGATCACAAATTCAAGCAGGGGCGAATGGGCAAAGTTAAAGATGGTCCCTGTTACAAAGGAGGCAATGATAACAATGCCAACATTGATAAAATTATTGGTAATCAGGATACTGGCAAGAAGTCTCTCGGGTTTATCCAGCAGGTTAAGCACCAGACTTTCCTTACGGGTCGGGTGCTCCTTCAGCTCACTGATATGTATTGGGCCCAGGCTGAAATAGGCCACCTCCGAACCGGAGATCATGGCCGAACAGAAAAGCAGAATAGCCACTACTACCATGCCAACAATGGCCTCTGAAGTAAGGGGCTCCAGAATACTCTGCTGTAAAATGATTAAAAACGCCGGTTCCAAACCTGGAGTTAAAGGTTAAATAATGATCAGAACGGAAGATCGTCCGGTCCGTTGTCTCCGCCATCAAAAGGATCGCTGGTCGCAGCTCCTCCCTCTGTGGGTGGTTGCTCCTGTGCAGGTTTCTGGTTCTGTACCGGAGCCTGATTCTGTTGTGTTGGCTGATTCTGTTGTGCTGGCTGACTTTGTTGTGCTGGCTGATTCTGTTGTGCTGGCTGACTTTGAACCGAAGCCTGATTCTGTGAGGGCTGTCCGCCTTCACCATCATCGGGCTTTCTTCCCAGCAGTTGCATCTGGTCGCCTACGATCTCAGTAATGTATTTTTTGTTCCCCTCGGCATCATCGTAGGAGCGGGTTTTGATCCGTCCTTCAATGTAGATCTGAGACCCTTTCTTCACATACTTCTCAGCCACCTGTGCCAGTCCCCGCCATAACACAATATTGTGCCATTCGGTGTTGGAAACACGTTCCCCGGCCTTATTTTTATAGGTTTCACTGGTAGCCATGGGAAACTTGGTAATGGCAGTAGATTCATCCAGATACCTTGTTTCGGGGTCTTTACCCACATTTCCAACAAGGATTACTTTGTTTACAGACATAAGTTGTATTTGTATTATTTAATAGAAGATTGGCTCCGCCCAGCTAAAGGTTCATCGAAGTATAGCTTCGAAGATCTTCAATATGGTATCAAAGATACTAAAAATTGGATGATTCAAGGTACCTGTGAATAAGTCTCGGCATGGCGTACCGGTCCAGTTGTTCAAGGGGTACGGACTGCCAATTTTCGGGCAGTGGGTGGGGCAGAAGATCCATCTGTACCTGCAGGAAGCGGGCGTGGATGGTCTGGTGGGACAGCTGGTGCCGCACTGGTGCTGAGAGATTTCCAATGCCCTTTGCTTTGCGCTTGTAGGGGGGGGCACTTTCCTGCAGAATAAGAGGCAGCATCTTTTGCACGATCTCCTCATCTGTCTTTGGACCTCCACACTCCATCATGGGGAGCTCATAAAGGCCTTCCCAGATATCCTTTTTTCCCCTTTGAATCAGGATCGTCTCCCCATGGGAGATGATCATATAATAATAAAACCAACGTTCCACCGGCTTTTTGTTTTTAATCTTATAGGGGATCTGGTCCACACGGCCCTGACTGTTTGCTTCACACTTATCAAGCAGGGGACAGTCGCTGCAGTGGGGCGAAACAGGAACACAAAGCATGGCACCGAATTCAATCATGGCCTGGTTGTGCATTGCCGGATCGGAGCGATCCAGCAGCTGTGTGGCCAGCTCATATACCTGTTTCTCCCCGGAAGGTGTATTGATTGCATCCTCTATTCCGAAAAGTCGTGCTATGACCCGGGAGACATTGCCGTCCACGGCCGCACAGGCTTCCCCGTAGCACCAGGAGGCAATGGCCGCCGCGGTATACTTCCCCACACCTAAGAGCTTCAGCAAGCCCTGGTAATCGCCGGGCATCACCCCATCCAACTGCTCTACTATATACCTGGCTGAAGCGTGCATATTACGCGCCCGGCTGTAGTAACCGAGCCCCTGCCAAAGCCTGAGCACCTCATCCTCACGGGCTGAGGCCAGTGCGTTTATATCGGGAAAGGAAAGCAGAAACTTTTTTAGGTATGGAAGTCCCTGATCCATACGGGTTTGTTGCAGAATTATTTCGGCAACCCAGGTGCGGTAAGGGTCACGGGTCTGCCGCATGGGAAGGTCCCGGAGGTTTTTTTCATACCACTCATTTATAATTCCGTCAAAAAACATTATCTTCGCTGCCTCCTTATTTATAATGTTCTTATATTTAGAGCACTAAATTAAAAATTAATCGAAATCAATTTCATATTCACGCAAAAGTATTTATATTTGCACACCTCAAGTAAGGAACTATTGTAAATCATTGATAATTAAAGGTTTTTTAAAATGACTAAAGCGGATATCGTAAACGAGATTTCTAAGAACACGGGAATAGAAAAGGTAACTGTCCAGAAGACTGTTGAAGCTTTCATGGAGACAGTAAAGGACTCACTTAGCAACGACAAAAACGTCTATTTGAGAGGTTTTGGAAGTTTCATCGTGAAGAAGAGGGCCAAGAAAAC
>DAOWFP010000185.1 GCA_030637895.1 Bacteroidota bacterium
GCTGACGCATCACCTCCAGAACACTTCGCTTAAATTCGGGAAGTTCATCCAGAAACAACACACCGTTATGAGCCAGGGAGATTTCACCGGGCTGGGGTGAACTCCCGCCCCCGATCAAGGCAATATTTGAACTGGAGTGATGAGGCATCCTGAAGGGCCTGGTGCCAATCAGGCCCTTCTCACTGCTCACCCGGCCCGCCACTGAATAGATCCTTGTGGTTTGAAGCGACTCTTCCAGCGACATGGGAGGCATAATGGTGGGGAGGCGGCTGGCCATCATGCTCTTGCCCGATCCGGGTGGTCCTATAAGGATTATATTATGCGACCCAGCTGCCGCAATCAGTATGGCACGCTTGATTGCAGTTTGCCCCTTCACTTCAGAAAAATCAAGCTTGTAGGCATTGGGGCCCTTCAGCGAAATGACCTCCTCTTTGCGTGATTCCACCGGCATCCCATTCAAAAAGGAAACCACAGCGTTCAGGTTGGAAACTGTCACCACTTCAATTCCTTCCACTACCGAAGCCTCTGCTTCATTTCCCCTGGGTACAATCACCCCACTGAATCCCTCCTCTCGGGCCAGAAGAACCATGGGAAGGACACCTTTGACAGGTACCACATTACCGTCCAGTGATAATTCACCCAGAATCAGGTAATCGGCCAAAAGGCTAACACTTACCTGCTGACTTGCTGCCAGGATCCCAATTGCCAGGGGAAGGTCATAGTGGGTTCCCTCTTTCCGGATATCAGCAGGAGCAAGGTTGATGACCACCCTGAAGCGGGGCCATTCAAAACCATTAGTGGTAAGGGCCGATTCGATGCGTTGTTGACTTTCCCTGATGGCATGATCGGCCAAGCCCACAATAAAAAACCGGATCCCCTGTGTGATATGTACCTCAATGGAGATCTTAAGGGCGCTGATTCCATGTACCGAACTACTGAAAGTCTTGATTAGCATTTGTTGCACTTCACGTTACTGGTTAATGGGACCAGAGCCCAAATCATCATCCTTTGCCATGAGAATATTCCTATAAGAAAAAATAACTGATTTCTATAACACACTTATAAGATTGAATATCTGTTATTTAGACTGTTTTCTGCTTATGTTTTACTGTTTATTAAGTTAACCTACTGTATTTATAGTTGCATTACGCAATATTAAGTTGTAAGTTTGTTCGAACAATATTTGCGCTATGACCAAAAGACTAACAAAAGCGGAAGAGGAAATCATGCTGATCTTATGGAAACTGGGCGAGTCCACCATCAGGGAAGTGATGAAGGAGCTTAGCGAACCACAAACACCATATACAACTGTATCTACGGTTGTACGCGTACTCGAAAAAAAGGAATTCGTAGGCCACAAAGCGGTAGGAACTACCTACCTCTACTACCCGCTGGTACCCAAAAAAGATTATCTCAGGGGCTACCTCTCCGGGATCGTATCCAACTATTTCGATGGTTCCTTCTCCAGGATGGCAGCATTTTTTGCAAGGGAGAATGACCTGGATATGGGAGAATTGCATGGATTGATCTCAGAAATTGAATCAGAACTTAAAGAATCCGGCGATGATGCATGATATCTTCATATACCTGCTCAAAGTATCGGCCGGACTTGCCATTATATTCCTGCCCTACTATTTCTTGTTCCGCAACGATCCCAACCTGGTGATCAAGCGTTTCTACCTGCTTGCCGGAATGGCAGCCGCATGGATATTTCCCTTTATCACTTTCAGAAAACTGCCTGTGACACTGGACCTGACCCCTACGGTATTTATTGATCTGGATACTCCGGCCACCCAGGCAGTGTTGCTCAACAATGCAGGTATTGAAACCGGACTGACCGTCAACTGGCTGCAGGTTATCATCTTTATATACCTGGCTGGACTATCCATAATGTTCCTTAAGAACCTGTTTATTCTACTAAAATGGAACTTTACATGGCTCCATACCCACGATTCAGAGGGTGTGGCATATACCAAAAATAACGAGGTTTTCACCTTGTTTACCAGGATCTTCGTCCCCGGCTCACTGCGGGAAGAAGAGGATCTTGACAATGTACTCCTCCATGAAAAAGC
>DAOWFP010000110.1 GCA_030637895.1 Bacteroidota bacterium
GCAGCCCCAGTTGGTGTCATTCTCCCCGAAATTAATGGGGCCGGTCATGGATTCATAACCGTTCTCCTGCAGCCACGCTTTAGCTGTATCAAAAAGCAGCTTAGCCACCTTGCGATCGTCGATGGCTTCAAAAAAACCACACCCTCCATTGCGGACATAGTCCGCTTCATCCTTATGAGTGTTATAAAAGGCGGCAATCCGGCCCACTGTTTCACCCCGATCATTCAATGCGATCCAACGAACCGCTTCACCATGCTTGAAGTAGGGATTGATATTTCGGTCGAAAGCACTCCTGATCTCCTTGTCAAACTGGACCACATGGTTGGGATCATTGCGGTACAACCTCCTGGGAAAATCAAGGAAAACCTTTTCATCTTTTCTGGTATGAACAGGTACAATCCTCATTTGAAAACAGGATTTGTTTTTATAACTTGAACCAATTGCTCATAATCTCATCCTCCAGCGAAAGCTCCTGATGGCTTTGATGGATGAATTCGTTCTTCTTGGAAAGATAGATATAATCTTTGGTCCATTCGGCATGATGAATGGTCACTTCCCGGATGGCATAAAGAACCTGACGGACCTCCTCGTCTGTCATGGTAGGATGCAAGGACCACCTTACCCAGCCGGGCTTCTCACTTAGATCGCCAGTATTGATTTTCTCTGTAATCTCCTGGCTCTGGTCGTAGCTTACCTCCAGCAGGAAGTGCCCGTAGGTACCTGCACAGGCGCATCCACCCCTGGTCTGAACACCAAAGCGGTCGTTGAGCAGTTTCACAAAGAGATTGAAATGGATGGAAGGGTGATAAAAAGAGAGCACTCCCAGCCGGTCGTCCACATTGTTTGCCAGGATCTCAATTCCATCTATCTCACGCAGTCCGGGTAGTGCTATTTCAAGCAGCTCCTCTTCGCGTTTCAAAATATTCTCAACACCCATCTGCGTCTTTAACTCTATGGCCAGTGCTGCTTTAATGGATTGAAGGAAACCGGGTGTTCCGCCATCTTCCCTGACCTCGATATCATCCACATACTTGTACTTACCCCAGGGATTGGTCCAGTCCACCGTGCCGCCTCCAGGGTTGTCAGGAACCTCCGCGGTATACATTGCCTTGTCGAAGATCAGCACCCCGGATGCCCCGGGTCCGCCCAGGAACTTGTGGGGGGAAAAGAAAATGGCATCCAGCTTTTCCATGGGATCATCCGGGTGCATATTCATTTCCATATAGGGTGCACTGGCTGCATAATCTATTAACACAATACCCCCGAACTCATGCATCAGCTTGGCCATTTTGTAATAGGGTGTATTGACACCGGTCACATTGGAGCATGCGGTAAATGAACCAATTTTAAATTTCCGGTCCTTGTAAAGCTCCAGCTTGGTCCTCAGATCGTCCAGGTCGATCCTCAGGTGCTCGTCGGGCTCGATCATCACCACATCGGCAATAGTTTCAAACCACGAGGTGTGATTGGAATGGTGCTCCATATGGGTAAGAAACACCACCGGACGGTCGCCTTTCTTTACACAGTCCTGACCACTGCCCCCACATCCTTTCAGACTCAGGATGCGCATCAGCTTATTAATTACCGCAGTCATTCCATACCCGGCCGTAATGATCACATCATTGGGACCAGCATTCACATGCTCCTTGATCAGCTGATGGGACCTTTGATAGGCCTTGGTCATCAGGGTGCCAGTCAGCGTGGTCTCCGTATGCGTATTGGCCACAAAGGGGCCGAATTGGGTCTGCAGCTTCTGTTCGATAGGCTCATAGAGCCTGCCGCTGGCGATCCAGTCACCGTAGAGGATCCTTTTGGTTCCATAGGGCGACTCAAATGTGGTATCGTTCCCGATGATCTTTTCCCTGAAGGGTTCAAAATATTTTTCTAGTTCACTCACCTTATTCGTTTTTTAATTCCTACCTGCAAACCTGGATAGCAGCCTCAGGAACTCAATGTAGAGCCAGATCAATGTGACTATCAGTCCAAATGCTCCGTACCACTCCATGTACTTCGGGGCCCCCATCTGGGAACCTTTCTCAATGAAATCGAAATCCATAATCAGATTCAGAGCGGCAATCACAATAATCACCAGGTTGATCAGGATGCCAAGGGGGCCTGCCGAATGCATAAAACCTATGGGCATGCCTAGTAAGCTCATGAGCCAGCTAATCATATAAGCGAAAAAAACTGCTCCAGTAGCCATCATTACCCCGCGTCTGAACCTGGGAGTGGCCCGGATATACCCCGACCGATAAAGAAACAACATTGTAAAAAGGGTACCAATGGTCAGCAGTACCGCCTGGAAAGCCACGCCGGGATACCGGGCATTGAGAATGGCACTTATGGCACCCAGGAAGAGTCCCTCCAGGATGGCATAGATGGGTGCGGTGATGGCCGCTGATTTTGGTCGAAAGATGGTGACCAGGGCCATGATAAATCCCCCGATGACTCCAACAATGGCCAGGGTTCCTGCCCGGTCTGGGTCAGCTCCCATCACCATATTCCATGTATATGCCCCGGCTGCGATGACCATGAGCAGCATCAGCCCTATTTTATTGATAGTCCCATTGATTGTCATAACACTGCTTCCTGCGGTAGCAGTGCCGACCTTCTCGAAAATTTTTCCTGTCATTGCAGGATTGGATGATCTCATAGCTCTCATCTTCCTCAAATTTGCGTCAAATATATATGTTTTTATCATGATAGAGGGAGTCAAAGGGCATGCCATTGAATAGCAGGGGGCAAATCCTGATGGAATTGCAGTAATATTTCTATTTTTGATTATGAATCGGGCCATTCGAAATATCTGGAACAGTGAGTTCTTCAGGAATGTGGCCACATTGATCTCCGGAACCTCCCTGGCGCAGGCCTTCTCCGTAGTCATCTATATAATTTTGAGCCGCATCTATACCGAAGAAGATTTTGGGGTTTTCGGCTTATATATGAACATCCTGAATATCACGGTAATTTTCTCCACGGCCAAGTATGAATTGGCCATCCTGCTTCCAAAAAGTGAAAGAGAATCGCTAAACCTGCTGGGACTGTCCGGACTAATTAGTGTGGGTGTCAGCCTCTTATTGATAGTGATTGTGGTTCCCATGAATGATTTGATCTGCAGGTGGCTGGGCAGCGAACAAATCTCCACCTGGCTCTATTTCATTCCACTTTCCACCCTGATGGTGGGGTGGTTCACCTCTTTTCGTAACTTTTCCAATCGGCAAAAAAGATACAAACTGATTGCCGGGGCCAATATTGGACAAAGTGTCTCAAACTCCCTGTTAAAACTTGGACTGGGAGTGGTGATCGCCGGGGCAGCGGGTCTGATTTTTGGCGTGATATTTGGCCAATTGGTTGGCTTTCTGGTCTTTTTTGTGGTGCACTGGCGCTTCAATAGATCAAAAGCGGGCTGGCTCAAATGGAGCGAAATGAAGCGCCTGGGCAAGCAATACAGCCTGTTTCCAAAGTACAATATGTGGCAGGGTCTACTTAATAATCTTTCCGGAGCATTCCCGGTATTTATCCTGAGTGCTTACTTTTCCACTGCCATAGCCGGATTCTACACCTTTGGATATATGATCCTCTACAGGCCGGTGAACCTGGTGGCCAATGCTTTCTACCAGGTTATGTTTCGGCGCTTTGTTGAGAAGAAGCATGACAACAGCTCCATACGACCTGAAGTTTTGCTCTTTCTAAAACGAAGCACGCAGATATTACTGCTTCCCTTTATAGTTTTGGGAATCTTCTTCCCCGAAATCTTTGCATTTATTTTTGGCGATAAGTGGATCGAGGCGGGCAGATATGCCCAGATCATATTGCCATGGATCTTTATGGTGAGCCTGGTGATGCCGCTCTCCTTTATCCCCGATCTTTATAAGAAGCAACGAGTGGCTATGATAATCGATGGGGTCAAATTAATCGCCAGGCTGGGAGGCCTCATGGTCGGAGTCATCCTTGAAAATGTCTATATTGGACTTGCGCTATACAGCGCACTGAGCACAATTATTATCGGATACAGCCTGTTCTGGTATCTGCAGCTGGTGAAGTCAAGCCCGCCAGCCGAAGATCAGGTATTACCAAAAGAAACGAATGAACAAGATAGGAAAGGCATTTAAAGCGCTCTGGTGGATACTCCGGAAACCGGTACTTCTGAATCGTGTGCTGACCGACGAAGATACCTGGCAAAGCTATGTGAAAAAGAGATATCAACTGCCGGACGGATTGCCTGTGGTGGAGATGGATCAGCTTATTGGTTCCGGGACCATTGCACTTGGGCCCATGACCTTTCTGGACGGAGGCTCCCTGCCCACTGATCTTATGTTGCTGGCCGGACTTACAGAGCAAATTGACTCTTGTAGCTATTTTGAGATTGGAACCTGGCGGGGCGAAAGTGTGGCTACCGTATCTCCCAGGGCCCAAAGTTGTCACACGCTCTGTCTTAGCGATGAGGAGATGCACCGTATGGGAATGCATCCCAGGACCATTGAAACACATAGGCTTTTTTCAAAGGATCTGGAAAATGTAAGCCAGCTACACGGAGATTCCAGGAACTTTGATTTTGGAAAGCTCAACAGGAAGTTCGATCTGGTCTTTATCGATGGCGATCACCATTACGATTTTGTAAAGAGCGATACGGAAAATATATTCCGGCACCTGGTACATGAAAAAAGCATTGTAGTCTGGCACGACTATGGCTTCCACCCCGACCAGGTACGTTACGAGGTAATGGCAGCTATTCTTGATGGAATAGGAGCAGAGCGAACAGGCATGGTTTATCATGTGGCACACAGCAAATCGGCCATCTTTACCGGAGAGAAGATGCATGCAACTCCTGCAAATTTTCCTGTAGTACCTGAAGCGTATTATAACACTGAGATCTCAAGGCATCCTTTTGTAGGATCAGTTTCCCATGAAACGAAACAATGAAAGAAGAAAAACGCATCCTGATCATTCCTTCCTGGTATCCACCCGATGGAGGCTACTTCTTTAAGGAACACAGCGAAGCTCTTTTGAAGATGGGCTGGCAGGTTGATGTGCTGGTTTGTAGGCTGGTGGGGATTCGCAAGCTGATGCAGGCTGGCTGGTCGGCCTTACGCCGGTACAGGGTTAGAGAGGAGGATGGTTTGCGTGTAATCCGCGCCTCCTACCTGAAATTGCCGGGCAATGAGAAGTATAACATACTGGGATGGGCCAGACAAACAGCCAGGATCTATCATAGGTATGAGAAGCAGTTTGGAAGACCCGATCTCATCCTGGCACATAGTGTGACCTGGGCCGGCTACGCGAGCTATCTGATTAATCGGAAACATGGTATCCCCTATGTAATTGTTGAACACCGCAGTTTTTTTGTCTGGAGCACCCAGGAGGCCAGGCAGATGGTCCTACCTTTCCATGTTCCTTTGTTTGGGCTGGCTTATGAGCACTGTGAGAAGCTTATACTGGTCTCTGACAGCCTGAGAAAGGGGATAGAGACTCTGGTGCCTTCTGTAATTGAACGATCCATGGTGATTCCCAATATGATCCGGGAGGATCTGTTTCTTCTTCCACCGAAAGCCAGGAAGACAGAGCCATTTATATTTCTCTGGGCAGGAAGACTGGAACATGTAAAGGGAGTTGATCTGCTGCTCGAAGCTGTCAAAACACTCTCTGAACAAACAGAAAAACGATTCCTGGTCCGGCTGGCAGGGAAAGGATCCCTGAGAGAGGAGCTGGAACAGCAGGCTGCGATCCTGGGAGTGAGCGACCGGGTCAGCTTCCTGGGCAGACTCTCCAGGGAAGATATGCTGAAAGAGATGCAGGGGGCCAACTGTTTTGTCCTTCCAACCCGCTATGAGGCATTTGGGGTGGTGCTGATTGAAGCCATGGCCACTGGTTTGCCCCTTATAGCTACCCGTTCTGGAGGTCCCGATTCCATCGTTACCAGGGAAAATGGAATACTGATTGAAGGGGAGAATGTGAATGAGCTGGCTGCAGCCATGCAAGAGATCATGGCAAATATCAAGGAGTATTCTGCTGATGAGATCAGGAAGCAGACCCTTGTGCACTATGGGGATAGGAGCGTAATGCAACAGTACGGGCAGGTGTTTCTTCAACTTCTTCAGGAATAATTTCTTCCAATAGATTCTGTGAATAAAAAATTTTATAAATTTGCACTCTCAAACGGTGGATGTAGCTCAGTAGGTTAGAGTGCTGGATTGTGGTTCCAGAGGTCGCCGGTTCGAACCCGGTCTTCCACCCAATAACCAAAGCTGTCAAGCGAATGCTTGATGGCTTTTTTTGTACGTTATGGTTGCTTGCAACCATAAGCGCAGAAAAAAGACAGTATAGGCTGCGTAGCAGTCCTGCGGATTTGGTTATTGAAGCTTACCTTTATTACGGCTCAGGAGGCCATGCCATTGGCCGAGTAACCCGGTCTTCCACCCAATAACCAAAGCTGTCAAGCGAATGCTTGATGGCTTTTTGATTTAAATAAAGAAATCTATTGAGAAGATATAGAAAGCATTTAGCGTGCCTTCCCCAATAATCAATCCGATAGCGCATTTCCAGAAAGGGATGTTGAGTGTGCTGCTCACATAGATTATCAGGTCTGTAGGCACAACTGGGAAAAAGCTCCAGCCAGCGATGATGGGTAGTTCCTTTTTATGAAGGGCCTTTTTTATCTTTTCTATTTGTGCAGGGTACTTCGATTCAAGCCAGACGTCGAGTCTGAGATACTGAGTGAAGTAGTAAACAACTATAGATGAGGTTATTATCCCAATGAGGTTTATGATGTAGGCTTCCAGGGGAGGAAACAAAAGGACGCCGGCAACGGCAAAAGGAGTAGAAGGAATAAAAGTAAGACCAATAAAAGTGAGGATAATAAGATAGAGGCTTTGTACAAGTACCTTGTGATCACTTACATATTCTTTCAGGAAACTGATATCAAAAAGATCCCGATTAACAAAGTAAAGAACAAGAGTTAAGGCTACAACTGCGATCCAAATGAATAAGGTACTTCGCCTGACCTTAATTCTGTTTTCCATTGCACTAAAATAGCAATAAATGACTTCTAAAATTTTATTCTCATGATCATTGAGAATATTATTTCTGATAATCCTGTCTGTTTGTTGAGCTACTCTCTTTTCGGCTCACGAGGCCATGCCAAAGGCCGAGTAAGCAAGCAAGCGCTTTGTGTAGGACTATTCTAAGACAATTTTACCCGATTCAAACATTTCCTCCAATAATATCCAATTGTAGAAGTATATTCCGGGACTGAGGTCAGCTAAATCAATCGCAAGAACAGAATCGTCAACCAAAACTTCTTTTACGCGTTTACCTGAAGTACTATATATTTTCAGTACAGAATTGTTGTATTGAGGATGAGTGAACTTAAAGTTGATAATACCATTGCTTGGATTTGGATATATCTTCAGGAAATCACCGCTGGAATAATCTGAACGGATACCTGCTGGAATAACAGATACTTCGCAATAAGATGTAGTTTGACAACCAATAGAATCTGTATACACTAATGTATAGTGGGTAGAGGATTGTGGTTTTGCCCAGGGAGTCTCAGAAGTTGGGTCTGAAAGGCTTTCCTCTGGAGTCCAAGAATACTGGAAAGGAGGAATCCCGCCGAATATGCAATGCCCAAGTTTTACACTATCACCGAGACTGACCTCATGCCTGCATTCACCCAAACAAAAAATATATTCAGAGAATCGGACCCTTATAGAATCATAGGCAATATTATCCTTTGAATCTGTTACTGTAAGGTGAAAGACGGCCGAATCGTGGAAGTAGCCTGTAAAAACAGGGTTGGCTACCGTTGTATCTACAAGCATAATTGAGGCTGGATATATATGTCCTGCATAATTGTATTCGGCAGACCAGGCATATGTATAAGGTTCAGTTCCCTCTTTGGCAGAAGGATTTCCCCCAATGCTTGCTTCTTCCCAATTTGAAGAACAGAAGGCTGTATCATTGCCAGCATCGGCAACTACTTGGGAAAAGCATACATTGGAGATGAAAACACCTGCGAAAAGAAGGATTGTCAAACTTAACTGTTTCATAATGAACAACATTGATGTTGGGTTGAATAAAAGTAACACAAAATTACCTTCAATCCAATCTGGCTGTTCTGTTTGTAAAGGCCCTCTCTTTATTGGCTCACGAGGCCTGGTGAATGACAGCGTAACCCAGTCACCCTTCAAGATATTCCCAATCCTTAATTGCTTCAAATTTCTTGTAAGCCTTTTTAGCGGAAGGATGTGTTAGGACGGATTCCACACTTACTTCTGGCAATACCTTGTCAGCCAGGCCTTTCTTCACAAAAATAAAATTGAATCCCAACTCATTTGCTCCAACCAGGCGGTATCCTTTCTTTTGGGCGAGCTTATTCATTGCCACCGGGGATGCCCCATGATAGTCGGGATGTTTTCCCGGGAAAGAATAATCCGGATCATAGGGCACAACAATATTATTCATGCCAAATTCAGTGTGTGTTTCAATGATTACCACCTGTGGATCAATGACCGTGATAGCATCCCAAACCCAATAGTCATTGCCATCAATGTCAATGGATAACAGTCCAATTTCGCCACTGTAGCCAGCACCTTCAATTAAATCGTTCACATTTTCACGTGTTACTTTAGCACAAACGAATTTCGGTTTGTAGTACCAGGGATGCGGATATTTGTTGAAAAATTTTACACCACGTTTAACGCTCTTCGGGTTTCCATCCATAAACAAGCCATGCCAGCCAAAATTGAAATACAAATTAGCAGAGTTGCTGTTTACACCATCGTCTGACCCGATTTCAACAAAAGTTTTGTTGCTCATCCCGACGACAGAAAAAACAAACAATAACTTTCCATCCTCTTCAAACTGTGAGTATACCCGGAATCCTGTATCAGTTAATGAGAGTGTTTCACCTTTTTTTGTCATCTCACTGTATTGATGAAACAGTTGACGCTGTAATATTTGTACTGATGGTATAAATCTATTTCTAATCTTCGTAATAAGGAACTTGTCCTTCAGGAAATTCTTGATCATGTGGATATTAAGGTGTTACATTATTTCAAATAAATAAAGATAGTCAACTATTATTTTATTATAAGCCAGTTCTATCCAGTATATTAGCATCTTTTATTAGATTTGTTCTGTACAACAGTACTTGCTTGATCAGTGCCATGGAAAAATACAGTGATCAACATATCATTGATAGTATACGACGCCGAGATGATGTAGCGTTCAAATATCTTCAGGTAAAGTTCCAGGATAGCATACGTCTGATGGTTTCAGAAATGGGAGGATCTCCTGAAGATGCAAAGGATGTTTTCAGCGAAGGCTTGATAGCTCTGATTCGCCTTGTGGACCGGGAAGATTTTGTGTTGAATTGCAAGTTGGGAACCCTGGTCTATGCCCTGTGTAAAAAAACGTGGAAGCAGCAGCTTGAAAAGCAGGTTGCAGTTCGTAACTACCATGTACGCAAAATCGATAGTTCTCCTGATTGGGATTTTACAGAAGAAACTGATCAGCAGTTATACCAGGAGATTTTCTGGGAGTGCTTCAAGCAGCTGGAAGAAGTTTGCCAGGAGATTCTGGAGGGATATCTAAAAGAAATCTCTCCAAAGGAAATTGCTGAAAAGCTGGGTTATAGCTACGGCTACATACGAAAGAGGAAAAGTATGTGCCATGGTTTTCTGTTGAAGATGATCGAAAGCCATCCTACCTATATTCAAATAAAACAGACCGAGCTAACTCTGGATATAGAATAATCTACTCTGAGAAAATGAAGCACGAAACAGACAGAAATAGAATATTGGCAGATTATCTTTATAATGATCTGGGTCCGGAGGAACGGGAAGTGCTTGAACGGGAAATGCGGAAGAACCCTGAATTTTACAAATCCTATCAGTTGAATGTGGAGGTAAAGGATTATTTACTGGCCAAGATTCAGTTGGAGGAGATGAGATCGGATCTCATGCTTGAGGATGCAGAGAAGCTCGCCGACCTGGCTTTTGATGTTGAAACCCATGACGAAGAAGAAAAGGCAACAATCTCTATTGACACAAGGAAGAGGAATAGAAAAATAGCCTATGCTGTAGCATTAGCGGCAACAATCGCCATTATTTTATCTGTTGGAATTATTCCCACCTCCATTGACCAGGATCGTTTGTTCGATCGTTATTATGAACCCATTGAGGCCTCAGATTTTACGCAGCGTGGAGGATCAAATGATTTGTATGGGGAAGTTGCCAGGGGAATAAATTATTATGTTGACGGAGATTACAGTCAATCCATAAACCAGTTTAGTGACTTAGCTTCAAATCCGGCTATCCGGTCGGAGGTACAGTTTTTCACGGCTCTTTCTCACCTGGGGCTTGGACAATACCAGCAGGCACAAAGCATTCTGGAGACCTTAGTTGATAGTGAGATGAGGTATCAGGCAGAGACCCTGTGGTATCTTAGTCTCAGTTATCTGAAATCCGGTGAGCTTGAAAAAACAAATGCACATCTCGAGCAGTTGGAGATTTATGAAGGGATGTATAAACAAGACGCTCAGGCCCTCCGAAAGAAACTTCGACGTTTCAAATAATAAAAGATCAATAAAGCCATAAGGAAGGATCCTATGATAAAGGATACTTTTCTTTTGCTATGGAGCGGAGAAGTATCGCCGGTGATCTGGAAGGCAGCCCAATAGTATGGATGGGTGTAAAAAGGTGGTTGCTCAAGCATATATTGTTTCTTCACATTGGAAAGGGCCTCACTTTTAGAATGTCCCCTTTTTATTTCTCTATAGTAGGCAACCATTATTTCCCTGCTTTTTGCATCCTCAACGGGCCAGAGTGTATGGACCACAGATGAGGCACCAGCCTGCAAGAAACTTCTTGAAAGACTCATGATACCTTCCCCGCTGTGCAAGAAACCACCTGCTGTTTCACAACTGCTTAAGACCACCATTGGAGTAGAGAGGTTCAGGGCGTTTATCTCATAATCATGCATTCGATTTGCCAGCAATGGATCCCTTAGCGTATCAAGTATGAAATAGGGTGACTTACCTGTATTCTCAGTAGCCAGAGAATGCATGGCAAGATGAAGAATTGAGTTCTCCTCTAATAAACTGACAAGTTCGGACTTCTCAAGTGACTGTTGGATACTGCGGCCCTTAACCAGCTCCAAAATATCCTGTACTTCCTCCATAGCTCCCTGCAGCTTTCCAAAACTATGTGTAGCGGCTTTAGTCTGTTCAGGTATCCAGGCAGTCACATCCGGGAAACGCAAATCCCAGGAGCGTTTACGATTCATCAACTGGGAATTATACATATATGAGATGTTATAATCCTGCAACAGATAGGGAATCCCAGCATAGTTTGTTATGGAATCAGAATCAAGATGGGTGATCAATGCATCAAATGGGACAAAGGAAAGTGTTTCATCAGGGACTATAAGCAAATTTTTACTACTGAACAGTGATTCCACCGGCTGAATAAGATCC
>DAOWFP010000092.1 GCA_030637895.1 Bacteroidota bacterium
CATCAGACGGACCAGTAACTCAGTGCTGTAACCCAGATCCTTGTCCTCCACATATCTGAGTTGTTTGACCAGGGTTAATACGGAAATGATCAGTGCTACCAGGACAGTGAATTGCAGGATGGTCAGCAGGCGACGGATATCAAAGCTCCTGCGTGCAAGTCCGACTTGCCTGAACAGCATTTCACGGGGTTCTAATCTGAGGATGGCCAGGGCCGGGTAAATCCCCGATAATCCTGCCACCAGGGGCAAGCCCATAAGAACCAGAAGCAGGGTCAGGGGATCTTTCAGAATCATCCAAAGATCGATATCTTTCCCCAGGATGCCTCCAAGCACTGGCTTCAGGAAAATAGCCAGCACAAAAGCCAGTATCAGGGCCAGAACCACCTGCAAAAATGCTTCCCGGATAAACTGCCTGATCAGCCAGGGACGGTCAGCACCAAATACCTGTTTGACTCCCAGTTCGTGCAGTCTGCCCGTGCTCTGGGCGATGGTCAGGTTGATGTAGTTGAATACTGCAAGTATCAGAATGATCAGGCTTAGCCAGCCCAGAAGGCTCAGAAGTTTTACATTGGCATGGGCCAGACCGTCCCATTGGCTTTCAATATCAAAGTAAGCATCCTTGAAAGGATGCAGGGAATATTCCCGGTCCTCGTACCAATCCAGGTATGGATGTATCAGGGCTGTCAGAGTATCTTGGAGAAACTCCGGCCCGTAAGCCTGGTGAAGCTTCAGGAAGACGGAATACAAGTAGGCTTCCTTCTCACTGTTAGTGGTCAGGCTGTACTGAATTCGGAGATCCGCACTACAAAACATCTCCCCCTGCAGGGAACTCTTCTCGGGGAAGTCCTCCACCACGGCCACTACTTCCACATCGTATTCATGGGAGACATTCAGGATTTCGCCAATTGGATTGGCTTCCCCAAATACCTTCCGGGCAGCACTTTGGGTCAGCACCACCTGGTAAGGATCCCGGAACAGGCCATCCCTTTGACCGGCTACTATTGGAAGTGAAAATACCTGGAAAAAGCCGGAATCACTATGTACCAAGCGCAAATTATAGTTTTGTTCTTTATAAAGAACAGGGTCGTTACCAAAAACCACTTTCGTGGCGGCACTTACCTGAGGGAACTCGCTCAGCAGTTTATCGCGTGTCTGTTCGGGAATATAAGCTGAATGATCATTGGTCAGGATCCGGTAAATCTGTCCCACTTCTGGAATAGACTGATCGTATTGTTTTTCAGAACGGATAAAAGAGAGCAGCAGTACCACCACTGCCAGACTAAGAGAAAAGCCTCCGATGGATATGAAAGAGAAGACTTTGTTCCTGGACAGGATTCTGTAATAGATACTTAGTGCTTTCATTTATACACCTGCTCTAGGTAACCCAGTACAAAAACAGCCGGGGCATTCCAGTTAAGGCATACCTCGTTGGAAGCGTAGCTTGCCTCTACATCTGCATATGATCTGGCCGGAAAATCGGAGGTATACTCCACCTGCGCCCGGTCCTGTTTATCCTTATTGGGTCCGCCCAGGATAAAACCGGGGACTGGTTCGTCAATGTCGTCAGCCCCGCTGGGGCGATGGTGCGGATTCATCACCTGTTTTGATCCGAAACCGGTTAGAAAGCTGAAGCCGGTGGCATTTTTCCCAAAGATATAGTCGGTATTTCGTATGGCACCATCCAGGTATTTTTGCTCTCCACTCAGGTGGTGGGCAATGCAAAGAATCATGGCCTGATTTAGCACATCACTGTTGGATCCCCATTCAAAATGATCGATACTGATTCCATAAGGAATGGATTCCATTTTAGCGAGAAGTTCATCGGAGAGGGCCAGGTGCTTTTTGGTCAGCTCCTCGTTCTGCTTATCATTTATCAGCAGGGTATGGAAGCCCATGTTACGTATAAAAAATTTCCAGCTATTGGTTATTTGATGTATGTAAGGCTGATCATTCTTGGTAAGGGTCTCAAGATAGCTTTCTTTTCCTGTGGAGATAAAAAGTTCGGCTGCCGCCCAATAAAAATCGTCACTGAATTGATCATCGCCATACTGCCCGGTGACCACATCTTCCGGGTTTCTGAAAGGGACATCACTGTTTTCCACGGCCCAATCCCAGGCGCATTCGGCCGCCACCAGGGCTTCGGATGAAAAGACAGGATCAATGTCAGCATATATCCTGGAGGCCTGTGCCAGAACAGCTGCAAATGTCAGACTTGAAAAGGTCCCCTTTCCAATGATATAGCGATCCAGATCATAGTCTTCGGGCATAATAAAGCCACCAAAATTTAATGCAGTCAGCTTATGATATACACCCCCGTCTTCGTCCTGCATGGTCATCACCCAGTCCAATTCAAAACGGATTTCATCCAGCAGATCGCGGATGCCATTGCCACTTTCGGGTATATTCAGCTGGTCTGTCGGAATAGCATCTGGCACCATCTCCAACAGATTGAGCATCTGCCCCACTGTGATGGCCGCATTGACCACATATTTGCCGTAGTCGCCCGCATCATACCAGGCTCCGGGGGAGTTCAGTGTACCTTCTTCCTTGCCAGTGGAAGAGTGATAAAAACAGTGGTCATCCGGATGCCCCGAAGCTCTTTTATAGATTCCACCATATTGCTTCTCAATGGCCATGGAGGCCCGCTGAAAATAGAAACTCTTGATGGATGCATCCAGTGCTGCTCCATATAGTCCCTTTGCAATTTCAAATGGAGCCGATGTCAGGCCGGTATTGAGCTGAAGGGTATAGTTTCCCGTTTTACTTAGCGCGGAAAAATCACCCTGAAGTATTGATTCACCTGAGCTTTCCCAGACCCCTTTTATGATTAGTTCTCCTTCGAAGGCTTTCTTTCCCTTTTCATTGAGAATCTGAAAGGATGTGGCTTCGTAATCTGCCACCACAAATTCCTTGATAGCATCGGGATAGTAACCAAGCTGGTTAAAGCGAATATGTTCATGATTGTCTGCTTTGGAAACAATTGTTGATGTCGTACAACTGGAGAGGAACATGGCAAAAATTGCCAGGGGCAAAAGAGATTTCTTCATGGTCATGGTCAGTTTAGGTGCAACTAGAAAAGTTAAAAGGTAAATGTAATTATTTAGTCGAAAGTTCAGGCTGGAAAGGTTTATAAGGATAGCTGTTCGGAGTGATCACAGTTCCTGTTGTTAGGATTAGTGGAAATTCAGATCCGGGATTAAATACTACCTCCAGCAGCGCTCCTTTGTATGCATTTTCAGGTGCCGAAATGGGGATGGCATAGTTGCCACTTGCACTGATTTCAAGTGTCTCCATTTGCCAGGCTTCCTCTCCAACTACATAGAGTTTAAAGTCCCTGGCATTCTCATTGATTGCTTCCCAAAGTCGAATCTGGTAGTCAATGCCCGGGGGTAGTTGGGCATAGATGGTATCCTGACTGATATGCCACTGGAAATCTGGGATCTTAGTTTCGGTGATGGTACTATGATAAAATGATACCAGGTTCTCAGGTAGATAGGAACCATGCAGTCCGTGGCCCACATTGGGGACATATTGCAGGTAATTCTCTCCCTGCAGGTCGTTCCAGTAGAATTTCCAGGAGTCGGTAACAAAAAACTCATCACAGGTGGCATTGATCAGGAGCTTGGGCATGGTCAGGCGCTCCAGGAATTGATATGGTTCCACCAATTTGAGCATGCTTAGGAACTCATCTGTTTCGATCCAATTCATGATGCCCTGATTCTTATAATCATCAATAGCCGGGGCCCATTCGCCGTAACATTGCCAGTGATGTTGAAAGGAGGGTACTACATTAAGCAGATCAATTACAACAGGAGCAATACCCATCACCCGATCATCAACAGCTGCAACAGTCCAGGTGGTCCATCCCCTTTTGGAGGCTCCGGCCACAAAGAACTCTTGCACCTCCTGATGCTTGATAGCGCAGACTTCCTGGACCACATCCATGGCCCTGACCACCGCCCTGGTCATGGGAAAGCGTGCAAGCCATTCCTGTAAATCTTCAGTGGCGCCTCCCTCCAAAAACTGTAACCAGCCAAAGGCGATCAGTGCATCTTCATAAACACCTTCTTCCTTATCTCCTTTGAAGTCGATGGGCTGAAAGGGGATATTGCTGATATGAGATACAACTGATCCTGTAGCTAATGCCGCCTGTATCATCTCTTCATTGGCAGCAATGGGAATAGTATCACCTCTCCAGCCACCCCCGATATGCATCAAAGATTCTGTTTCCCGTAAATCATCAGGTACCACCATGGTAAGCCAGTGCCACCATTCGGGTTCATCCACTTCCTCATGAGTGAGCCAGGTTCCGGATACCATGTATATCCTGTACTCGGTCCATGAATCTCCCTTAACAGTTTCAACGATCTCATAGCGAAAGGATGTGTCTTCGGTCTCCACATAAGCTTTCAGGAGGAAGGGGGATTCGGAGGCTGTAGTCTTCTGTTCCGGGCTATTGCAGGCAGCCAGAAGGATTAATGCAGAAAAGGCAATCAGGATCTGTTTCATTGTTGTAGTTTAGGGTGAACAAACAGCAAGTTATGAAATATTGCACTTTGATTGGCAGTGGATTATTTCTTAGTTTTATACAAAACAAATAATTACGACTATGACTTTCCTTTTTCTTTTCGGTGGTGGAATAATTCTAACTCTTCTTGTGATCCTCTTTATTTTCCTGATTCCTCTGCTGGCCCTGATCTCTGCCTTAATGAGCGATTTCCCTGGAAATGAAAAGATCCTCTGGGTACTGATTATTCTCTTACTTCCCTTCCTGGGATCAGTACTCTATTTTCTGATTGGAAGAAATCAGCGAACAAATAGGTGAGTAATATCTTTTGTGGCTACTCATTGGAATGGACTATTCTATTTCAACAGCTCCGAAATATTTATCCAGAAAAGCCAGCGATTCATTGATCAGGTCGGGGACCGGAGCCCCGTGAACATGCTCATACAGTTTCCACACTTTATCCTCTTCCGGGGTCCCCAGGAAATCATAGAAGGCCTGCTGCGTTTCCAAGGTAAAATCAAAATCGTATTTCCCATTCATCATGAGCATGGGGATTCTGACGCGGGGCAGATAGGTGATCTGGTCATACTCCGGATTCTGTCCGTCTGAAAGCACCCCAAAGGCTACCACAATGCCTGCCTTCACCCGGTCTTCAATGGCCAGCACATAGGGAGCCACAAACCCTCCCCAGCTTAGGCCAAAATAAGCCAGATTCTGCATATCCACATCCTTCCTGCTTTCCAGATAGTCGCAGGTAATCTGAAAATCAAACAGTTGATAGGTGCC
>DAOWFP010000025.1 GCA_030637895.1 Bacteroidota bacterium
GCCTTCCGGCAAGACTTGCTCTACCGCCTAAATACCATTGAACTGCTCATTCCTTCATTAAGGGATCGGGTGGATGACATCCCCTTGCTGGCAGAGCATTTCCTGATTGAGGCCGGTCGGAAATATGGGAAATCGGGACTGGAGATTGGGAAAAGGAGCATGAAACAGCTGCAACACTACCACTGGCCGGGAAGTGTGCGTGAGCTACAGAACACCATGGCAAGGGCAGTGATCATGAGTGAGGATAAACAGATCCGCTTTGATCAGTTGGGCTCAAGCACAGGAGGAAGTGCCGCTGGAATTACCCTGAACATCGAGGAGAATGAGAAATCATTGATACAAAAAGCTCTGATTACAAACAAAGGAAATGTTACCAGGGCAGCCACTGACCTTGGTATTGACAGGAATGCACTTTACAGAAGAATGAAGAAATATGGCATTTAATAAATATACACTCCGGATTTCATTCCGGCTGGTCCTGATCTTTATGGCCATGCTGGCTCTGGCACTAGTCATAGGACAGCAGGCCAGGCTGTTCACTGTTCTTGGTGTAAGCCTGATCCTGATTGCCTTTATCGTGGAGCTCTTCAGGACCATTGCCCGCACCAACAGCATTGTGGAATCTCTTCTTGACTCTATCCGTTATGGCGACTATAATAAAACCATCCGGAACAAAGCTGCCGGGCTTGGTTTTGAAGGACTCGCAGATTCAGCACAGACGATTGTCCAGGCCATTGCCTCGGCCAAAATCGAGAAAGAAACACAGTACCAGTACCTCCAAACCATTCTTGAACATATTCACACCGGGGTGTTGACCATCAATGAAGCCCATGAGCCGGAAATGATTAATCCACTTGCTTTGAATACCCTGGGGCTGTACAACACCAAAAAACCAACGTGGGCAGAGATAGAAAAGAGAACTCCTCTTTTTACAAGTGCAGTGGAAGCCATGGGGGAATCGGGCAGACAAATGATCCGGCTCAGCACCACTCCCACGGGAAAACAACTGCTGGTGCTTATCAATACTGTGAAAATCGGAGGAGCGCCCATAAAGATTATCACATTCCAGGACATTGAGCCTGAGATAGAGCAGAAGGAGATGGAATCCTGGCAAACCATCAGCCGCATCATGGCCCATGAGATCATGAACAGCCTTACCCCACTCTCCTCCCTTACAGAAACGGGGATTATGCTTCTTGAAAGTGAAGGAAAGCCCAAGGACGTAAGCGGGATCTCTCAAAAAACCATCGATAACCTTTATACCGCACTTAAAACTATCTCCAGCAGGAACCGGGCATTAACAGAATTTATTGGCAGTTATCGCCAGTTGTCACGCTTGCCATTGCCAGAAAAAAAGGAGTTACAGGTGACCGGGTTACTGGAGGAGCTCAGGGAACTGTATGAAATTCCATGTAAGGAAAAGGGAATTGCCTGCTCCTTCAATCATGGACCGGAGAACCTGAGGATCATGGCAGATGATGCACAATTAAAGCAGGTATTGATCAACCTCATAAAGAATGCTACCGAAGCTATGTACAAGGTTCCGAATCCAGTGATCGGAATCTCAGTGAAAAGAATCCTCCATCAGGTCTCCATCGAGATATACAACAGTGGACCTGCTATTCCTCCAAATATTTTTGAAAAGATTTTTGTTCCATTTTACTCTACAAAACCCGAAGGGTCAGGAATAGGGTTGAGCCTTTCGCGACAGATCATCCACAATCATGGAGGACAGATTGCAGTTGATTCGGAAGAGGGGAAAGGGACCACATTTAAGCTTATGCTTCCCGCGATTGATTAGGGTTTGGAGATGCAATGCAATCTTTGTAAATTATATCTCCAAAAAATCACATCATGAGCAACGAAAGCATTGATTTTAAGAAAATTCTTAATGATTCCCGGGAAACATTACTGAATCCCAAAGGGTACTTCTCATCCATGCCCCTGGCAGGGGGACTTGCCGAACCTCTGATCAAAGCGGCCATCTATGGAGTGGTAGCCGGTCTGTTTTCACTATTATGGCATCTTACAGGATTTTCTGCTATGGGCGCAGGCTTATTGGGTGGTGCTGTGGGGATCATGTCCCTGATCTGGGCCGTAATAGGTGCAATAATTGGTTTGTTCATTGGTGGAGTCATCATGTTGGTGATCTCAGCCATTTGTGGTGGGAATACCGACTTTGAAGCAAATTTAAGAGTCATGGCATCCCTGATGGTGATCTATCCCATTAATGCTTTTCTCGCCTTCTTTTATGCCATCAACTTTACCCTGGCTGGTCTGGTCGGACTGGCAGTTAGCCTATACGGTATTTACCTGCTTTATCATGCTGTTATCCAGGCCCTGAAAGGAAAAGAGTCCTCTGTGAAAATAGTGGCCATTGTACTCTTAGTTTTTGCCCTGGTGGGTTTCTTCGGAGGAAGAAGGGCATCAAATTCGCTCAGGGATTTCTCTGAGATGTATGAAGAAGAGCTGGTGGACTGATCTAATAAGGTTAATCATACTATATCTTCCCAACATGAAAACAGTACAACTGTATTTATTGCTTGCACTCACCTGCCTGGTTGAAAGTTGTAACACCCTAAGCCCGGTTAAAGAGGAGGCAGAGTTCAATTCTGTTTATAAGGGTGAGCGACTGAACCGGGTAGCCTTTCCCATGGGTGGGATTGGGGCTGGAATGATTTGTCTGGAGGGAACCGGAGCTATATCGCATGTTTCGGTCAGGCACCAACCTGATGTGTTCCATGAACCATTTATGTTTGGAGCTCTCGCTGTAAAAGGGCTGTCAAGTGGGACAAAAGTACTGGAAGGCCCTGTTCCCGAACGAAAATACTTTGGGGACCCGTACACGGGAAACGGAAGCTCAAATAGCTCTTATGGATTCCCAAGATTTGAAGAAGCTCAATTCCTGGCCAGGTTCCCCTTTGCTAAAGTCACACTGAGGGATAATGATATCCCGGTAGATGTGGAAATCAGGGGATGGAGCCCCTTCCATCCAACCCAGGAGGATCTTTCCTCCCTGCCTCTGGCCGCCCTGGAATACACCTTTACCAACATGACCGACTCCACCCTGGAGATGGTCTTTTCATACCATGCACAGAATTTCATGCGTATCCAGAACAAGAACCAGTGGGGCAGCTATTACGAAAACCAGGGCCACAGCATACAGAAAACAAAGAATGGATTCATCCTTTCTCAGTCCTGTTTACCCGACAAGCCACACTACAAAGGGGATTTTTCCATTAGCACTCTGGAAGAGGCCACAATGGATTACCGGTGGTTCCGGGGCGGATGGTATGATGCACGAACCATGTTGTGGAACGACATCGAGAATGCAATACCGGTATCGGACACAGCATCCACCGGTTCGGAAAATGCTTCCCTCTATATTCCTTTTTCCCTGGCAGCCGGGGATTCAAAAACCATACATCTGCTGATGTCATGGTATGTGCCACATTCCGACCAACGCTTTGGTGGGATTTCCCCGGTGGCGGGATCCCCTGCCTGTGATCCGGACACCGATTGTTGCTCAGCGGAATATACATCCCAGTTTTATGAACCCTGGTACTCCGGCAGGTTCAAAGGTATTAATGAAATAGCCGAATACTGGCGATCAAATTATTCGGATCTGTTTGATAAAGCAGAATTATTCAGCCGGACCCTGTTTGCATCAGACCTGCCCCCTGTAGTGCTAGAAGCTGTATCTGCCAACCTTGGTATCCTTAAATCGCCAACAGTTTTAAGACAAAAGAATGGAGCTATCTGGGCTTTTGAAGGCTGTTTTGATGAAGGAGGAGGATGCTGCCATGGATCATGCACCCATGTCTGGAACTATGCGCAGGCCATCCCACACCTGTTTCCCCGTCTGGAAAGAAGCCTCAGGGAAACAGAATTTCTTCAAAGTCAGGATGAGAATGGTCACCAGAACTTCCGTTCCGCTCTTCCTATCCAGTACACCGATCATGGATTTCACGCAGCAGCAGACGGCCAGCTGGGAGGAATGATGAAAGCTTACCGTGATTGGCGTATCTCAGGAGATGTGCAATGGTTGAGGATGCTATGGCCTAAAATCAAATCCAGCTATGAATTCTGCTCACTCAGTTGGGATCCGGATAAAAAAGGAGTGCTGGTGGAGCCGCACCACAATACCTATGACATTGAATTTTGGGGACCGGATGGCATGTGCAGCAGTATTTACCTTGGAGCTACTCTGGCCATGATGGAAATGGCTGAAGCACTCGGTGAGGATATCACCTCTTTTCAGAGTATCCTGAACAATCGGATTCTGTATATGGAAGATAATCTGTATAACGGCGAATACTTTATCCAGGAGACTACCTGGAAAGGATTAAGAACTCCTCCTCCCGACGAACATCTGGAGGCCAACTGGAACATCAACTACAGTGAAGAGGCCTTTGGTATACTACAAAGGGAAGGCCCCAAATACCAGTATGGGAACGGATGCCTTGCAGATGGAATAATCGGTGCCTGGTTTAATGCTGTATGCGGACTACCGGAATTCCTGGACCGTGAAAAGGTTCATAGTCACCTGAATTCTATCCACCGTTACAACTTCAGAAAAGACCTTTCGGACCATGTGAATCCTCAGCGACCCGGATTTGGAGCCGGAAAAGATGGCGGATTACTGCTCTGCACCTGGCCCGGGGGTGATCAGCCCTCCTTGCCATTTGTATACAGCAACGAAGTCTGGACAGGGATAGAATACCAGGTGGCCTCTCACCTTATGATGCACGGCGAGGTAGAGAAAGGTCTTGAAATTGTACGTGAGGTCAGAAGAAGGTATGACGGTACCGTCAGGAATCCATTTAATGAATATGAGTGTGGACACTGGTATGCAAGAGCCATGTCAAGTTATGCCCTCATGCAGGGCCTCACCGGTCTCTTTTACGATGCTGTGGATAAGACGCTTTATATCAACTCACAACTGGGCGACGATTTTCAGAGTTTTATCTCAACAGAAACCGGGTATGGATTAGCCGGACTCAGAAATGGAGAGCCGTTCCTGGAAGTAGCGTTTGGAAATATTGAGGTGAAAAGATTTGAGAACCGCACGGACTGATTAAGAACGGGATATCTGGAAGCCGGTTTTTGAAACGGTGAAATCCACAAACCTGGCGCGGGTGTTGGGTGGATCTATTTCCAGGTTCTTCTTTACCTTTATGGCAGCTTCTGCAGATTTGGCAAACATCAGTAGATATCCACCACCACCTGCTCCAAGCAATTTGTAGCCCAACAAATAATCATCCACCCTCTCAATAATCGAACGAATCACTAAAGGATTGGTCCCCTCATCGAGACGCTGGTTCAGTGCCCAGCTGACGGCCACCTTTTCTGCCAGACCCTCATAATCATTACCCAGAATGGAATCGAATGTCTCACGAGCATGGACCTTCATTTCACTGAAGATCTCCAGGTGTTCTGAAGAATTCAGAAACATGCCCTTCACGATCTCCCCAAGTATATCGTGCGCCACCCTGGTTGCTCCGGTATAATACAGCAGCTGCATTTCCCTGGTTTCAGGATTGGAAAATAGCTGGTCGGGCAACCATTTTATAGTCGGGTTCTGCATAATGCCCGCTTCGGTTTCCAGCAGCTTAATTCCATCAAAGAATCCCCCGAATTGGTCCTGCCAGCCGCCGCCGGTAGTTAGCATCTGTTCCAGGATCAGTGTGCGGTACGCAATGGCATGCTTGTCCCAACCCAGTGCACAAAACTCGTTTAAGGTTCCCAGTACAGTAGCTGCCAGGTTTGAACTTGTTCCCAATCCCGATCCCTTTGGGATGGCCGCCAGTAGCGACATCTCTATGCCACAACCAAAGGCCTTCAACTGTTTGGCCAGGTCGGGATATTGCTTCTGTGAAAACATGGGCCCGAATCCTGCCAATACAAGGGCCGCCTTAGGAATGGAGAATCCTCCTCCCAGCTGGTCATAGCTGCTAAGTTCTTCAAAACTGGAGATCTCCATCTTCTCACCCAGGTCGATGGACCTAAGAACAATCTTTGGCTCTTCAAGGGGTCTTGCATATACCTGCAGAGGAAGCTGTCCATTCAGCTCCACCGCCAGGTTCACCACCTTACCACCCTCCATAATGCAATATGGAGGTGTATCTGTCCATCCCCCGGCAAGATCAAGCCTTACCGGACTTCTTCCCCACAGGATCTGATCGTCCAGAACATTCCGCCTGGGACTTACCGGATCGGCTCTTAAGGTTTCGATCATCTCCTGGCGAAGCATACCGAATGCCTGCTTTTGAAAGTGGGCAGAGTGCTCCTTGTTACCTGCTACCCTGGCCCGGAACATGGAATCATTGATCCTTTTGATAAGTGGTTCCTGGGGAGAGAGATTAGCAGGCAGCTCCAGGAATGATTTCCGATATTCGGTGGATGTCCTTTCCAGATCGAGGAAGTAGAAGATGCTTCTATGATGATTGATGGCCAGTTTGGGGAGGGTCAGGCGCTTCAATTCATCTCTTTGCTGGTATTGTTTTCTCACATTGGCCCGCTCTGAAAGATCTTTTGCCGAGAGACGTTGCGAACTAAGCCACCCTGAACCGTTTTGCTTACCCAGCATCTCATGCAGAATTTCTCCCAGCTTGTCCACACTCCCACATGGGAAAAGAGATAATTCATAAATGGATGCCGCC
This sequence comes from Bacteroidota bacterium, assembly GCA_030637895.1. GTDB lineage: Bacteria > Bacteroidota > Bacteroidia > Bacteroidales. The sequence goes on from DAOWFP010000025.1 coordinate 6,663, forward strand.
TTAGTCAGTCCCGCTGCTTCCGGAGAGATGTTCCAATTATCCAGAATCTGGTCCAAAGCCTGATTCATCCATGTGACTCCCTCAACAAGTGATTCACTGAATTCATCGTCATAGCCATAGATCCGCATGCAATACTCCTCTCCTTCCAGTGGTACAAGGTCCAGGCAGATCTGGGCCGGCAGCTCCACTTCCCATGAATTTGGAGGGATCCCGGTAAGAATATGGTGGTGCTGAATTTTCCAACTTGAAGGGATGTAACTGTTTTCGATCCAGATATGGTCCATATCCCTATTGAATCCAAGTCCGACTTCAGCATTTTGCTGAAAAATAGAAGGATGATGCTCCGACCCCCTTGCATATTTCAAGCGCTGATCCGTAATCCGGTTCTGGAGTCGCAGGGTAGATTCGATCATATCACTGTTGCTGCCAAAGTGGTAGAACTCTCCTTTCTGCATAGGAACCAGTTTCACCGAAAGTCCGGCCAGTTCTTGGTCTTTTGATTTCGATTCTTTGCCAAAGGCCGTCAACATTTCGCCATAAAGATCATAAAATCCCGGGCCACTTCCTGTGAACGATTGGCTACCCTGATCCCATCCTGCTCGCTTCATCAGTTTCAGAGTAGTCTTATTATTCATCATCACAATGCCAGAATCCATCAGGTACAGATAATCCTGCGAAAGATCCCTCAATTCCTCCACCGCAGGTTTTTGCTTTACAAAAGAGAGCTGATCCTCCTGGTCGCGACGGCTGAAAAACACCCCATGACGCGAGGCAACAGCATCATCCACCCAGATCCCAAATAGGAGCACATCTGCTTCAGGAAGGTTCTTGAAGCGGTCCGATGAGATGAACATCACATCACCGCTGCCGATGAGGGTTGTATAAGTCTTGGGGGCATTCTGCAGAATCTTCTCATAAAACGAAGCCTGAAAATCAAGCAACCTTTGATCCAGATGTTGTCCTTTTGACCATCGAAATACCGGCATGGGCAAGAGGGACTTCCCATAAGGAGCATAGGCGGGCAGCCTGCGGCTTTCACCCCCGGAATGTATCACCATCCTCCTCTTTTCCTGTAACCACGATTCCATCGATCCGTCAGCACCCGATGCTCTGTAAGCCGACCACAGCAGATGGGCGGTTCCTCCTCCCGACCCAACCTTCATCCCCGCAGGATCTGAGCCACAAAACCAGTCATCAGAGTTGTGGCTTTCCAGTTGGTGAAAGTGTTCTGACATGCCCGCCGGCAGGCTTATTAATCTCTGGATACACATGAAAGGGTGTTTTACTTACTCAACTATTGGTGTCAACACAATGTTCCGGTAACTCACCTTACCATGATCGCCCTGTAAAAAAATGGGGCCTGGTGAAAACTGATCGGAGGTAAGCGCACCCCCTGTAACTCCTTTTACCGGCTGGTTGTCAATAATGGTCTTTCCGTTCAGCTTAACTGTCAGATAGCGCTTATAAAGCGTAATATCCATTTCCTGCCACTCTCCTGCCGGTTTCTCTGCAGCTTCGGATGGAGTAATTCGGCTGTAGAGGCCACCCATATTGTGTGAATCAAGTTCCTTCCCGTAGCTGTCCATGACCTGTACTTCATAAATACCCCGCAGGTATACCCCGCTGTTGCTTCCTTTAGGTACATTGACCTCCAGCTTAAGATTAAAATCTTCAAAGGTGGCTTTGGTTCTGAGGTTCCCGTATCGGATATGGTCCTCACCCTGCTTCTGAACCGGGTCGTTGACCATTACGCCATCCACAGCTTTCCATCCGTTAGGTGCATCTTTTTCAACCAGTTCCCAGCCTTCCATATCCGTTCCGTTAAATAGTTTCACCGGATCACCGAACATGGATTTCTTTAGTTTAGGAGCTTTGCCTTCCGGAGGTATCCGTTTTCCTGTAAATGAAACTACTTCAACACCTATTCCGTTCCTGTTGGGAAAATTGGCCACTCCCTCAATACGGTCCTCTCCCGCTTTGCTTACTTCAAACCATTGAATGGGATGCAGAGTTCTGTCGGGCTTTCCCTCTATCTTTTTTACCACATCCTGGCCCTTAATCAACAACAGGATGTCGCCCGCCAATAGCGTATGGCCCACAGGATTTACACTCCCCCCGCGCCACAGAAGATCGGAATCGAGATATCCCTTCTCCTGGCGGACTTCCAGCCATCCGGCATTGCTGTTTTCATAATCGAGGGTCAAGGCCCACATTCCCAGGAAGGGCTCAGCTAATTCCTCCTGTGCAAAAGATTGAACAGATAGGCCGCTGAAAAGTGCTACCAGAAGCAGCGCAAGAAAAATTCGTGTTTTCATAGTTGATATGCTTTTACTGTATGAAGTTATTATTGTGGCTAGTAAAGATACCTTTTTGGTCACAGCCTGCAAAAGCGGGGACGAAATGATGATTGTGAATAAAATAGTTCATTTCCATCCTCAATTTGTATTAATATTAAGACAGTTACAAGCTTATATTAATCCGCTGGATTATCATGAAAAGACGATCGTTCCTGAAGACCTCATCTGTTGCAGTAGTGGGAGCCGGCACCTTCCGGCCGGCAAAAGCTGAAGCAATAAGTCCAGATACATATGGTCCAACTCCCTCCCTCAATGCATATAGTTTCAATGATGCACTGCTAAACGGTGGAATGAGCCTTGGTAATTTGTTTCAGTTCGTTGCACAAACTGGATTTAGTGCCGTGGATCTGACCGCGTACTATATTCCGGGCTACCCCGAGGTACCTGGGGATCAGTTGCTCTATGAAATTAAGAGAAAAGCGTTCAGGACCGGGATCTCCTTCTCAGGTACCGGTGTACGAAATGACTTTACATTGACTGATCAGGAAGACCTGGCTGCGGAGATTGACCATGTGAAGCAGTGGATCGTAGCAGCCTCCAAACTGGGTGCCCCCAACATCAGGGTTTTCGATGGGAAAGCTCCTTCAACAGGAAACTCTGCCAGTGCCACACATCAGCAAGTAGTAGATGCGTTTCGTGAATGTGCCAGGTTCGGAGCCAGGCATGGAGTCAATGTTGCATTTCAGAACCACCATGATTTTCTAATAAGGACAGAAGAGATCATCGATATTATTAAAAAGGTCGATTCGGAATGGTTTGGTTTGATGCTTGACACGGGAAGCGTTGCCGGGCCCGACCCCTATGGAGAAATTGAAAAACTGATCCCATATGCAGTTACCTGGCAGGTAAAGGAGCTGGTTCGAACCGAGACTGGTACCGAGCCTCTGGATATCTTACGCCTAATTAACCTCCTGCATAAGCATCAATATCATGGCTTCCTCCCAGTCGAAACCCTTGGAGAAGGCGATCCATATACAAAGGTAGAGGCCCTCTACCAAAAGGTGGCTGATATGCTGTAAGGGAGCAAAATTAGAAGGCTTCCCCGATCTGGAAATATATGCCCCAGTCGTCAATACCCGCTGCCACATCAATGCCCACTGACATGTTGGTCTCCGTAAAAGCCTTGAAGCGAATTCCCGTGCCAATGCCCGGCAGAAGTTTTCCATTGTCCGACTCATTGATGGCCTCGAACACTGTAGCCACACCTGCAAAACCCACAGCACCCCAACGATGGTGGAAGTTCCACCGGTACTCCCCCTGCAGTGCCAGGAGATAGTTGCCCCGAAAGGCCCCCTGGGTGTAACCCCGGATATCGGTACCCTTGACGATGAACTGTTGGTTAAAAGCCAGATCGCCAAGTCCCAATCCTGCATAGAGACGTGCGGCCACCACATCTTTCTGCTGCCTGGAAGAAAAGTAGTGGTTGTGATCCATTTCAATTTTCTTGGTGGCGGTCTCATTTCCCATAAAATCTGGAAAGGTATTGTACTTGACAGTAGTGTAATACCCGCTTCGAGGATAATATGGATTGCTCCTGGTGTCCAGCGACAGGTTCAAGCCTATGCCATGCAGGGTCAGGCTGTCGGTAAGCGAAGTCGTTTCGCTGGAGGTGATCACATCTGCGTATATATAACTCACTCCTCCATATAGTTTCTTATAGATCCTTCGCTCAACTCTGAACACAAAGAAATTTGCCTCACTCTTGTAAGGGATCCAGGCACTTATGGGGTCGTCAAGGTAAAACTGGAAATTAACGGTGCCAATGCCCCCAGCTGTGGTGATCCGCCACTTGTCCTCATCCAGGTAGAACTTTCCGAAACCCATCAGGAACCAGGTTTTGTTGGTGGAATAGGTGCCCACGCCACCAATTAGGGAGGACGGAGAGATGGTATCCTTTTTTGAAGGATTAAACATCAGCATGGGAACTGCTCCCACGGCAAATCCCGAGGAGCGGTCGTAATTCAGATAAGGGATGGGCATAAATTTATACTTGCCATCGATTCGGCTATTTCCGCCTCCACCAAAGCCCTGGCCGGAGAGCAGTGCGGGAGTAAAAAAGATGGTAATGAACAACAGAATGAGAAGCAGAGTTCTGCGAGATTGTGAATACATACATCTAAAATTACTAAAATCATAGTATCTTACCATCATGCAAAGGATTTTCCGAATATTTCGCAAGGTTCTGCCACTTCTACTACTTTTTGCCATGGTGAATTTGGCAGCTCAGAAGGAGGAGCCCCATCAAAAACATATGCTGGGACCGAGTGCTGGTTTTACATTTATCCCCCTGGGTAACGATGTGGGGTATACAGATGCACGGGGATTGTTTGCCCCTACCGTGGGAGTCGACTATTTTTATCACATCCATCCCAAGTGGGGGATGGGATTTATAGGTGCCGTGGAACTTGACAAATATACAGTCACCGATGAGGAAGTTACAAGAGAAAATGCAATGATCCTCACACTTGTGGGAATGTTCAGAGCCACGAAATACCTGGACCTGTTTATGGGGGGTGGGATTGAAGTGGAGCAGCATGACAATTTTGGTGTTTTCAGGTTGGGGATTCAATACGCCATTGAAGTAGGGGAAAACTGGGCCCTGGTTCCAAAACTTCACCTCGATGTGAAAGGAGGCTACAACACCTGGTCCTTTGCGGTGAGCTTTGCAAGGAGACTCTGATTGGGAGCTTCCCGCCAATGAAATTTTATCTTCGCCCAAATTTTCTGAAGATTGAATAAGAAGATCCTGGACCTGGCCATCCCCAACATTATCAGCAACATCTCCATTCCCTTACTTGGCATTGTGGATATGGCACTCATGGGACACATGGAGTCGGATGCCTATATCGGAGCCATTGCCCTGGGATCCCTGATATTCAACTTTATATACTGGAGCCTGGGATTCCTGAGGATGGGTACCAGTGGATTCACAGCCCAGGCACGGGGCAGAAGGGATCTACCGGAGACCATCCTGGTATTCTCCAGGGCAGCCATTATTGCTGCTGTCATGAGCCTGGTTCTGCTGGTTCTGCAGGGCCCCATTGAAAGTCTGAGTTTCCTTGTTCTAAAGGGTGAAACCCGTGTGGAAGAGTTGGCCATGACCTATTTCCGGATCAGAGTCTGGGCTGCCCCTGCTGCACTTGGACAATTTGCACTGCTGGGGTTTTTCCTTGGAATGCAAAATGCCCGGCTCCCTATGATGGTCCTGGTACTCACCAATGTGATCAATATTATCTGTAACTATGTCTTTGTGATGAAGCTTGGAATGGGCTCCGATGGTGTGGCCCTGGGAACGGTGATTGCCCAGTACAGCGGGCTTCTCACAGCGATCTTCTTTTTCAGAAAATATTTTAAACGATTGTTCAAGTACTGGTCCCTGGAGGCCGCCATCCGATGGGAAAAACTGAAACATTTCCTTTTAATCAATAGCGATATCTTTATCCGTACCATGTGCCTTGTTATTGTATTTTCCATCTTTACAGCCAGGTCGGCCAGTGTGGATATGCAGAACGCAGGTGACAATACCATCCTGGCCGTGAATTCGATCCTGATGCAGTTCTTTATGTTCTTCTCCTTCCTTATCGATGGCTTTGCCCATGCTTCGGAAGCACTTACAGGCAAATTTATTGGCGCCAGGGACCGGCAATCTCTCGTCCGTTCAATCAGGCTGCTCTTTTTCTGGGGAACCGGGATCAGCATCCTCTTTACCCTAATTTACCTGCTAGGGGGAAATGCAATCATCAGAGCGCTGACTAATAATCCGGAGGTAATTGCCAATGCCCAACCTTACTTTTTCTGGGTGGTAATGATTCCCATGCTTTCCTATACAGCCTTCCTGTGGGATGGAATCTTTATCGGGGCCACCGCCGGACCAGAGATGCGAAATGCCATGCTTATCTCCACACTGCTTGTCTTCTTTCCAGCTTACATACTGGCAGTGAGATTGATGGGCAACCATGGGCTCTGGCTTGCCTTCATCCTCTTTATGGTAGCCCGGGGGATCACCATGCAGCTGATGGCCCGCAAGGCAGTTTACTCAAAGGTTCCTTAATGCAGAACTTGCTCCAGGGTGCTGATGAAATCAGGCGTTCTTGTCCCGCTTCCGCTCATGTTCGGCCAGCAGGATCTTTCGCAGGCGGATCGATTTGGGAGTTACCTCCACGTATTCGTCCGCACCCACATATTCGAGGGACTCTTCCAGTGAAAATTTGACAGCAGGGGCAATGGATACCTTCTCATCGGAACCTGAGGCCCTCATGTTGGTCTGCTTCTTTGTTTTGGTCACATTGATCACCAGATCGTCCTGCTTGGTATGTTCACCAATCACCTGACCTGCATAGATATGCACCATGGGATCGATGAAAAACTTGCCCCTGTCCTGCAGCTTATCAATGGAGTAAGAGATGGAGGTTCCAGTCTCCATGGCAATCAGGGCACCGTTGCGCTTACGCACCAGTTCGCCTTTCCACGGCTCATATCCTGAAAAACGGTGGGATATAACCGCACTTCCCTCCGTGGATGTCAGGATGGGCTGCCTCAGACCAATCAGGCCCCTTGCCGTAATCTTGAACTCCAGGTTCACCCGGTCATCTTTCTTCTCAATATTTAGAATATCACCCTTACGACCCGTAACAATCTCGATCACTTTCCCTGAGAACTCTTCATCCACATTGATGTATAGCAGCTCCACCGGTTCGTGATTGAATCCGTCAATCTCCTTGATCACTACCTTGGGCTGTCCCAACTGCAGTTCATATCCTTCCCGGCGCATGGTCTCGATTAATATGGAGAGGTGCAGAATACCCCTGCCAAATACCGTCAGACGATCAGGCGAATCTGTGTCTTCCACCCGGAGGGCCAGGTTCTTTTCGGTTTCCTTATATAAGCGATCCCTCAAATGCCTGGAGGTCACAAATTTTCCTTCCTTCCCGAAAAACGGAGAATTGTTAATGGTGAAGAGCATGCTCATGGAGGGTTCGTCGATGGAGATGGGGGGCATGGCCTCAGGATTCTCAAAATCGGCGATGGTATCCCCGATATCAAAATCTTCCAGTCCCAGTACAGCCACGATTTCACCTGATACAATGCTTTCCTTGGTTTTCTCTTTGCCCAGTCCTTCAAAAGTGTAAAGCTCCTTCACAGTGGACTTATGATTCAGTCCGTTCCGCTGCACGATGGAGATCTGGTCGCCCATCTTAATGCTTCCGCGATGCACTTTCCCAACAGCGATCCGTCCTGTATAAGAGGAGTAATCCAGTGAAGAAATTTGAAGTTGGAGGGTTCCCGGGTTCTCCTCTGGCGCATCGAAATAGTCCACAATGGTATCCAGCAGGTGAGTCATGTCATCGGTGGGATTTTTCCAGTCCGCACCCATCCATCCCTCTTTGGAAGAACCGTACACAGAGGGATACTCCAGCTGCTCTTCGGTAGCATCCAGGGCAAACATCAACTCGAAAACCAGTTCATTGGTCTCATCCGGTCTGCAGTTGGGCTTATCTACTTTATTGATTACTACGATCACCTTTTTTCCCAGCTCCAGGGCCTTCTCCAATACAAACCGGGTCTGAGGCATGGGACCCTCGAAGGCATCTACCAGCAGGAGCACGCCGTCGGCCATATTCAGCACCCTTTCCACCTCTCCGCCAAAATCAGAGTGTCCCGGGGTATCGATGATATTGATTTTTGTCCCTTTGTAAGAGACCGATACATTTTTCGAGAGGATGGTAATGCCCCGTTCACGTTCCAGGTCATTTGAATCGAGGATCAGGTCGCCCATCTCCTGGTTATCCCGGAAAAGGTTTACCTGGTGTAAAATACGATCTACCATGGTGGTCTTTCCGTGGTCGACGTGTGCAATTATTGCTATATTTCGTAAATCCATGCTTCTTTGCTCCAGTTAAAAAGTGCGCAAAGGTAGCATAATATAAGCACACTCAAAAACTGATTCTCCAGAGCCTAGGATCGAAATTCTGCTATGCTTCTGTCAAATGCCTCCTGACTGCTGTATTTTGGAATAAACCCGAAATCTTTCCTGGCTTTATCAGCATTAAAGGTATAAGTGGTGCAGGTATAGGTCACCGCAAACCTGCTCATCTTTGGATAATACTTTTTTATGGGGCGTACCAAAAAAGCAATGGATTCTGAAACGCAGCCAAGTGTAAATGCAAACCAGCGGGGTAACCACAGATTTTTTGGCCAGATCCTGTATCCGGCACCCTCCACGAAAGGGTCAAAAAATGTGAAAAAGTTTGTGGGTGGTCCATCGCTTAGAAAATAGGCCTGACCAGGTACACGATCGTTTCCATCTAAAAGAGCTGTAGCAGCCAGGACATGGGCCTGAGCCACATTTCCCACATACACATGCTGGCACTTGGATTTGCCATTGCCAAGCCGCACATAGAATCCTCCCCTGGCCATGTTAATTAAAGATCCAATATGGTAAGGATCGCCCTCCCCATAGATATCAGCCGGTCGAAGGGAGCATGTTTTTAAGTACTCGTCGTTGGCTTCGAGCACCTTAAGCTCGGCACGATACTTACTTACACAATAGGAGGTGGAATGCTTTTTCGGATAAGGGCTTCCTTCATCCACATTGATCAGGTTCCGGCCATCAAACAGCACATCCAGTGAACTGGTAAATACCAAAGCTTTCACATGCCCGGACCTGCAAGCTTCAATTACATTCAGGGTCCCCTGATCATTGACAGCCATGATCTCTTAGTCAGATTTCGTCCCCCAATCAACAATGGCAGCAGAATGTATCACCACATCTACGCCCTTACAGGCCTCCTGAAGGAGATTAATATCTCTTATATCCCCCTTTATAAACCTAAGCTGCTCAGCAAACCGTATGTCAGGCGGATTTATATCAAGAACCCTTACTTCTTTCAGGTGCTGTATCGACAATTCACCCAGGAGTTCATGTAGAATCGCCCTACCAAGAAAACCTGATCCTCCTGTTAAAAGAATAGTAGAGTCCTCGGGTATTGTTTTGTCTGGAGCCATTGGATTTTTATAAACAAGTTCTA
>DAOWFP010000026.1 GCA_030637895.1 Bacteroidota bacterium
AATGCAGGGTGCCTTCTCCTTGGCCTGCTTAAAGAGATCCCTGACCCGGGAGGCTCCTACACCCACAAACATCTCCACAAAATCGGAGCCCGACATTGAAAAGAATGGCACACTGGCCTCTCCGGCCACCGCTTTGGCAAGTAATGTTTTACCTGTCCCTGGAGGTCCAACAAGCAAGGCGCCTTTGGGAATTTTCCCGCCAAGCTCCGTATACTTTTTTGGATTTTTCAGAAAATCCACAATCTCCCTGATTTCCACCTTGGCCTCTTCCAGCCCAGCTACATCGTGAAAATCCACTTTCACACTTGTCTCCTTATCAAAAATCTGGGCCTTTGATTTTCCTACACTGAAAATATTGCCTCCGCCACCTCCGCCACCGCCTTGCATACGGCGAAGCATATAGATCCAGATACCCATAATCAAAAGGAAAGGGATCACCCACAACATGATTTCACCCATGTAATTTCTGCGAGTGATGGTCGTATAGGTGGGACGATTTTCGGCTGGTAACTCGTTCATCACGCTGTTCAGCTGACCCATAAAAACATCCTGACTGATAATGGTGAAGTAGTACTGTGGAACGGGCTGACCAAGCATTGAACTGGACTTAGAGGATGCGACATCCTGATATCGGGCATCACTGAGCCGTTCGGGCTTGATATATATCTCGACCTTTTCTTTATTGACGATGACAATTTTCTCAATATCGCCCTCTTTCAAGACCTGGAAAAAACGGTTGGAATCGATCTCCTTCAAATTATTTCCAGAACCCAAAAACTGGAGGCCTATCATGGCCACAAGAATGATTCCGATGATCCAGTATGAATTAAATTTGGGTTTGCCGGGTACTCCCGGTTTATTCCCCGGTCTGTTTCCCAGGTTGCCCCCCGGGAAAATTCCGGGATTTTTCTTTTTATCTGCCATAATCTTGTTTTAACTGGTTTCTGTCACCCTTGTCACCTTTCCGTCAGCCCATAACTCTTCAAGTTTGAAGAATGATCTGAACTCCTCCTGGAACACATGGACCAGGATATCAAAATAGTCCAGAAGGACCCACTGACTGTTCCGTAAGCCCTCCACATGATGTGCCCTGATGCGAGCCTCTTCCTTTAGCTTCTTTTCAATGGATTCCGTGATGGCTCCCACCTGGGTTACTGACTCTCCGTGACAGATGATGAAAAAGTCGCAAATGGAGTTATTAACTTCAGAAAGATCAATGGAAACGATTTGGTGTCCCTTCTTCTCCCTGATAGCCTCGAGGATTAACTCCCTCTTCTCCTCCACATTAAACGAATCGCTTTGCTCCATCTGACTTTTTGTTAACAAAGGTAATCAATTTAGCCGTTAACATTTATGTGCTTGAATTGTTGATTACAGTAGCTACTTTGTCAAAAATTGTACCATGAGAAGCAGATGGATCAAACATGACAACCTTACATCGACCTCTAGCTTTATTTCTGATCTTTTGAAGCTTCAGACACTGGAGGAGGGAACTGTTGTTATTACTGATTACCAGGATGATGGAAGAGGGCAGGGTGAGCATTCATGGCAGAGCAATCGGGGAGAAAATCTTTTGATGAGCCTGCTTCTATATCCTGCATTTTTGTCAGCATCCAGACAATTTCACCTTTCCAGGGTGGCTTCACTGGCCCTTTGTGATACCCTGGAGAACCTTGGTATTGATGTAGAGATTAAGTGGCCCAATGATATCCTAAGTAGCAAGGGAAAGATTGCAGGCATCCTGATCGAACACAGTATCACCGCAGGAAATATCTCACGCACCATTGTAGGCTTGGGTTTAAATTTGAATCAGACTGTTTTTCCTCCCTTCCAGCCACCTGCAAGTTCCCTTTGCCTGGAGACCGGAAAGGTTTCAGATGTTGCCGAGCTTGGCGAGCTTGTTGAAACCTGTTTGATGAACAGATACAATGCACTGAAGGCGGGCCAGACTGAGCAGCTTGAAAAAGACTTCCTGGAGCATTTGTATAAGGCCGGTATACCCTCGGCGTTTAAATCGGGAGAAGATGTATTTATAGGTACGATAAAAGGTGTTAACGATTTTGGGGAATTAATGGTGGAGCATGAAGGGGAGATCCGGACATTTGCACACGGAGCCATCCGTATGGAAGTAAAATTTGATCAGGCTTAAGCGGGAAAATCAAAGGATTCTATCTTGTCAATCAATCCGTCAGCAAGTTTTTTCAAGGGAACTTTAACCATGGGCAGCAACATCTTAGTGACCAGCGGTTCGATGGTGATTTTTATTCTGGTATCATCAGAAGCAACTTTTTTGAGCTGGATCCAGATGGTAAACTGGTATTTTGAAAACTCCGGATCGGAGCCCATCTTAACCAGCGAATAAGGTTTCTTTTCTACGATCATCAAACCAGTGCGACCCAGCGGGTCCACCTGGAAACTACATTTATCTTCAGATGACTCCCATCCACTTACCTTATCAGCAGGAAGCAGGTCTTTGAAATTGTGAAAATTACCAATAAAGGCATAGATCACCTCATCGCTGCTGGCCGACTTTCCTATTTTGCTTTCAATCTTCATGTGAGCTGTATTAACGTTAACCCTTCCTTATTATCCCTTCCACTGAGCCGGATCTTTCCTCCATTGCTGCAACATCTCGACCTGGTCCTGTTGAATTGCTCCTGACTCCAGGGCGCTCTCTACCAGGATATGATAATTAGTAAGGGTATGAAGTGTTACTCCTGCTTTTCTGAAGTTCTCGGCTGCCAGTTCAAAACCATAGGAGAAGATGGCCACCATTCCAAGTACTTCTGCCCCGGCTTCCCTAAGAGCTTCCACAGCTTTCAGGGAGCTTCCACCTGTACTGATCAGGTCTTCTACCACAACCACTTTCTGCCCGGCCTGGAGACGCCCCTCGATCAGGTTCTGACGTCCGTGACCCTTGGCAGAAGGTCTTACATATACAAAAGGCAAATTCATAAGATCGGCCACCAATGCACCCTGGGCAATGGCTCCTGTTGCCACACCGGCAATAAGATCCGGGGTAGAAAAATGATGCATAATGCTGGTCCTGAAGGCCTCCTTTATATAGTCCCTGATCTCCGGGTAGGAGAGGGTGACACGGTTATCACAATAGATGGGCGATTGCCAGCCAGAGGCCCAGGTAAATGGTTTGGCGGGTTCAAGGATTACGGCCTTGCTTTTTAAAAGTAAGCCTGCTACATCTTGGTCTATTTCTGCCATGCAGCAAATGTATAAAGTTTTTAGGTAGTATGACTCTTACATAATATCTGCGGCATCTCCAGGTTATATACAAAGGAGATGCTGCTTTTTTATTGGTTAGCAGTCAGATCCCTGTAAAAAAAGGCTGGTGATATTTTGCACGAGAAACTAATTTTTTCGTGGGATTAGTTTTGTACTTTTGACCTTTGATATGTATAAAGTATTTTTCAACGATAGAACAGTATTCTTTGGAGATGATTTTTCCAAGGCCTTTGTAAAGCATAAGGGCCTCTTCTATAAGTATAACAACATTCATGAATTAGGTGAACTGGTTGGAATGTTTGCTGCACTTACCCAGATTAACAACCTCTATATTTTTCATGATGATATAGTCATGCTTTTTGAGGAATTCAAGGCCTGTTTTAATGTGATTGAAGCAGGGGGAGGGGTGGTCCTGAACCAGCAGGGTGAGTTCCTGGTGATATACCGAAACGGGACCTGGGATCTTCCAAAAGGGAAACTGGAGGAGGGAGAGGATTTTCAAACGGCGGCTCTGCGGGAAGTGAAAGAAGAGACTGGTCTTCAGGGGCTTCAACTTCATGAGCCATTGATGTCCACCTACCATACCTATGCATTGAATGAAAATCACATATTAAAAAAGACAAGGTGGTTCGAGTTGTTGTACAGTGGGCGTGAGGAGCCGGTTTTACAGGCTGAGGAGGGGATTACTGATTACAGGTGGGTCACCCCGGGCAAAACCGGATTTATCCGGGAAAACAGTTACGCAAGTATCCTGGATGTTCTTTATATGAGGAATCTGCTCTGATCAGATTTCTCCCCTTGCACGCATGATGCGAAACAGCTGTTGCTCAAATCCTTCCGAGGGTAGGGTGGCAGGAGAGAGCAGCAAAAGACCATTTCGGTCAATCAAGTAAGCTGTAGGATACCCCCTTACCATGTAATCATCCAGCACACCGGGCTGTCCTTCATAATGGAGGACCGTCCACGTGTAAGCATTCCGGTGCATAAAATCATCCAGTTTATTCCGGTCCTCTGAGGTCATCACCGTAACCACATTCAGGTAAGCAGCATGTTTTTCGATATAAGATTGTAGATAAGGATACTCCATCATACAGCCGTAGTGATCTGTGGTGCCAAAAAACAGGTAGGTGTATTTGCCATTAAAGTCATTCAGCGACCAGGATAAGCCATCCAGGTCCTCCAGGGATATGGCTGGAGGGATGTGTCCGGTTACCAGGCTCGATAGTTTCTCAAGTAGCTGTGCTGAATAAATACCAAACTGGGGAGTCACGGGATCATGTGCCATGGAATCCAGCATGATCAGGATAGCCTCCTTATGGTACTCGCCCCTGTAGAATAATTCGGAGAACTCCTGTAGCAAAATCATTTCAGCCAGGGTATCGCTCCACACTGCCGGGTGATCCAATACAAGCTGTCGTACCTGCCGGAAGTCCTGGTTACGGTTCACCAGGTTCCGAAATTCCAGACCCTCAGGCGATCCTGCAAAATAATAGATAAAATCTTTAAACAGGGCCCTGAACAAGTCAACAAAACCAGGGTGCCACTCCATTACTGTTGGGCCAAGATATTCCAGGCTCAGAGGGGCCAGTGTGGTCTTGCCTTCATTCAGCTTTAAAGCCCCATATCTGAAGCGCCGGTAGTCTGAAAAGAACATGGAACTGTCCCTGTTGAATACTGCTTCCATTTGCTGGATGATGGAATCGGTATTCACTGGCTGTCCCAATTTCCGATGATTGATAACCTCCCTGTTGGCATTAATAAACAGGGAGTCATATGTGGCAATGCTATGGTTTACATCCATTGATCCATCAATGCGTTCCCGGGTGCTGAGAGAGGTGCGTGAAAGAACGACAAGGGGTAGTGAAAGAGGCTGAAAGAACGGGGAGATCTGGTCATCCCACTTCTTTTCACGGTAAGCGGGAAGTTCGACCTCGTAGTGGAATCCCGGTTCCATATATAGATAAAGCTGGTAGACCCCGGTTTCGAACTGTACCACCCTCGGCGATTTGAGCGGTACGACCTGCTCAAACTCCCCTTTCTCATCACATAGTACCCTGTTGGAATATTCAGGTATTGTGATAAAGGGATTCCAGGCAACGCTTGTATAGATGGATTGACCCGCATAATCAAGGGCGACGGCATGTAAAGAAGCAGACTGGCCCATAAGGATTCCACTGCCGCAGAATAGAAGGCTGAAAATAAGAGAACGACGCAGCATTAAAGGTAGCTCTTGATATCCACACCCGCCGGAAGGAAGAGTGAAGCATCCCCCCCGTTACGGATGATGTCCCGGATGATTGTTGAATTAATTGGAGTATGTTCGGGCGTGGTGAGCAGGAAAATAGATTCTACTGTTGGCAGCATCTGTTTGTTGATCTGGGCAATGGCTCTTTCATATTCGAAGTCGGCTGATGTCCGAATTCCACGTAGCATATGGGTAGCATTCACTTTTCTACAGTAATCCACTGTCAATCCCTCAAATGAGTCTGCAGTTACCCGGTCGTTGGTGCTAAAGATCTGGCTGACCATCTCAACCCGTGACTCAATTTTTAGCAGGGGCTGTTTGGTGGAGTGGATCCCGATGGCAACGATGATCTTATCAAAGATTCCAAGTCCACGAAGCACGATATTTTCATGACCCACGGTAAAAGGATCAAAAGACCCCGGAAAGACAGCAATTTTTTCCATCTGCTTTTTATTCAAAGGTAGTGTTTTAGTTGATTTCTTTTTTCTTGTTGGCACTGACAAATAGTACATTCCCAAGCTTATTATACCCGGTATAAAGCTTGTAACCTTCTGTACTTAGTTGCTCGTGCCGGAATCCGATGACGGTCAGATCGGCATCCGCCGAGACCTCCCCGATGATCTCCCTGGTACTCCTGTCTCCCCCGGCACTGATCAGGTTTATGTTGGACATGGAGATGGGAAGCCTGCCCTCTTTGATTAACATTTTCAGTTCTTCTTTCCTGCGTGTGACTGCTTCCGGCTGGTAGATGGCGAATATCTTGATGATTCCCTCTTTCCATTCGGGATGTCCCATGATGATATACCCCAGCAGGATCATTAGGTTGGCATTGTCAAAATCGGCCGGTGTAATCCAAATGTGAATCTCTTTCTTGTACCCAAATCCCTTGTATGAAGTACTCAGAATGCACAGGTCAAAGCCTGTGGCAAAGAGGATGTCATGCGTGTTCAGGGCCTCTTCCAGTGCTTCCGGTTCGGTTTGTGAAAATTCGAAGAGAATCATATTGTTGCCCTTCCCTGAGATTCCAGATAGCTGGATCACCTGGGCAATTGCCGAGGTGTAAGAGGGGCTGATTATGGTATCCAGGTAGACCTTATTTTTACTCCCCGCTGCAAGATGAATCAACTTGTTGAGAATCTCTTTCGACTCCTTATTGGTTTCCTCTGTAAGGAAGCCCTTGATATAGTGAATGTAGGTGCCAAAACCATATTTCAGAGAGATCCATCTCAGGATATCAAAAGCACTTCTGCGCATAAATGTATCCTGTGATACGCAGATGGTAAAGGGGCGCCAGTGTACATCCAGGTCCTCCCGGTCGGCCCTTTGTGCCAGTATCTGCAACTGCCTGCTTGCCTGGAACACGACACCACGAAACAGGTTAACCAGGCCTTTCTCCTGTGTTTTGTAGCTGGAAACCATGGTGTAGATACCCCCCATGACAATCAGTGACAGCAGGGCATAGGGAGTATTCATTTTAAACATCAGCCAAAAGGAGGTAATTGCTCCCAGCAGGGAGATATACCACCTGGATTTGAAAGTGGGCCGGTAGGAGGGGTCTGCAGCAAAGTGCTCCAGCAGGGAGATCAGGCAGATCACCCCATAGGTAACCATAAAGAACATGGAGATGATCTGTGCCACGAAGTCTATATCCCCAAAGGCAACAAACACAAATGCTATTATGATGCTGATTAATCCTGCATTGGTAGGTTCGTTATCTTTCTCCTTACCACGTGAAAGCCAGCTGTTCAGACCCATTCCGGGGAACACATCGTCATAGCCCATGGCCTGGAGGGTACGTGGAGCAACCATGATGGAACCCAGCGCAGAAGAGAGGGATGCTGCAGCCAATCCGATTGGGATGATGGGGCCCCAGATTGCAATCTTCTCCATAATCAGCTGGTTTGAGGCCATATCTTCAGGTGAAGCACTGACGGCCAGCTTATAGGCCACCAATATATAGACCACAAAGCCACCCAGGGTGGCCCATAGGGTTCCCCTGGGGATGGATTTGCTAGGATCGCGAAGGTCTCCGGAGAGACCAAGCCCCGCAATCAAACCGGTGAATGCAGGGAAAATAATGATGAATACAAAGAAAAAGTTGTCAGGGTTCTGGATATGTGCATTTAGAATAAAGGAACTCTCCTCCGGACCGGGTTTTCCAAGGAAGAAGAAGAGCAGGGAGGTAAACAGGATGGCTACTACCCCGTAGAGTGCTTTCATTCCAAAATTGGCTCCCCTGGAAAGAATGACAACAGAGAGCAGGGTCATGCTGGCCAGCCCGACCCAGCGTTTATCAACAAGGGGAGTATTAATTTCGTAGTGAAGATATCTGATCAGCGGGTCAAATGCTTCGGAGAATGCAATCACATAAAAAGCCACGCTAATGGCCTGGCTGAGATAGAGTGTAATTCCTATGGCCGAACCAATATTGATCCCAAAGGAGCGAGAAATGATGAAGTAGGCACCACCCCCCTGAACCTTTTGGTTGGTAGCAATTTCGGCCACTGCCATGGCAGTTGGGATGGTAACCATATGTCCCAGGAATATGATCCCTATAACCCCCAGAAATCCAAGATGGCCCACAGCATATCCAAATCTCAGGAAGAGAATGGCCCCGAGAATGGTAGAGATAGTGGTCATGAAGACCGGCAGAGTGCCAAACTTGGCTGTGGTTCTATGCAAATGTGAGTCTGACACGCTTTTTAAAGCATTTAAACATTGAAGGTTACTAAAAAAAAACTGAAATGCCATGTTTGACAGCTTTTTTTGTCCTGCGTGGAATTTTTTAACTTGTGCCCTGAAAATAAATGTGAATCCTTTCATTTCATGGAGGAGGTGTTGAAAATACTACTTGTAGATGATGAGCCGGAGGCCCGGGAGTTGCTCAAGTACATGCTGATGCGGAACAGTGGAGTTTCCGTCGTCGGAGCTGCCGGTACGGTTGATGAAGCGGTAAAACTGATGCGAAGTGAACACCCGCACCTGGTATTCCTGGATATACAGATGCCCGAGAAGGATGGGTTCCATTTTATTGAACAGGTTCAGCACTCAGGTGAAGATCCGGGAATTATTTTCGTCACTGCCTTTGAGCATTATGCCATTCAGGCCATCCGGAATTCAGTTTTTGATTACATTCTCAAACCTGTTCACCAGGAGGAACTGGACAATGCCATTGAGCGATATCGTATAAGAGGGAGAAAAGCTCATGAGCAGGATCTTCAGCAACTGGTTGAAGCACTGCGTGGCAATGGCCCCTCCAAGATTAAGCTAAATACCCGGTCGGGATATGTCCTGATCGATCCTTCAGAAGTGGTTTATTGTCAGGCTGACGGAAACTATACCCATATTAATCTGACCCGGGGCAGTTCGGAGGTCGTTACCCAGAACCTTGGGGTCATTGAGGAGATGCTTGAAGGCAGTTCATTTTTCCGCGCCAGCAGATCCTACCTGCTGAATCTAAAATATCTAACCAGAGTCGAGCGCAAGAGCTGCAATTGTTTCCTGGAGTATCCCGGAGCTACATGCACCATCAAGATACCGGCTCAGAAGATAAAGATGCTGGAAGCGACATTTACCAGGTAGCGGTTTATCCGTAATAGTGCAGGGTTCATTTCTCAGAACCCACTGTTCACACAATAAGTCTGAATTTTCTTTGCAATGGCTGTTTCACGCTATATTTTAGTCACGTGATAGAGTGAACTTTCATCCTAAACCTAAGCTGATAAACCATGGTAGAAGTATTTAACCTTGAAGGGATGCCCGTTTATAAACTGAGATCCGAGGAAAAAGATAATTTTGCCATTTCTGACCTGGAAGGCAAGGGTTTACCATGCGGCGTCTATTTTGTAAAAATCAAGAAAGCGCATGGCATTGAAACAGCCAAGCTTTTGATCTGCTAAGAGATCTCCATGGGCTGATCCACAAGATCTTGGAGAAGGACAAAGTCCATCAGTCCTGATATGTCATTCACATAGTTGAAATTCAGTCCTTTCCGATAGATTTCGTTGATCTCCTCCACATCTTTTCTGTTCTCAAGTGAGATGGCAATATCGGTGATGCCTGCTCTTTTGGCAGCGAGAATTTTCTCCTTAATACCCCCAACAGGAAGCACCTTTCCCCTGAGTGTGATCTCGCCGGTCATGGCGGAATTCCCCCTTACTTTTCTCTGGGTAAATGCTGAGGTAATGGATGTCATCATAGCCACCCCTGCAGAGGGGCCATCCTTTGGAATAGCTCCTTCGGGGACATGCACGTGAACGTTGTATTTCTTAAAGATTGCCGGATCGAGGGAGAATTTCGAGGCATGTGATTTCAGATACTCCAACGCCAGGACTGCTGACTCTTTCATCACATCACCCAGGTTTCCTGTCAGGGTGAGTTTTCCCTCTCCCTGGCTCAGGGAGGTCTCCACAAACAGGATTTCACCACCGGTAGCTGTCCAGGCTAGTCCGGTCACTACTCCGGCATGTTTGTTTCCATCATATTTGTCCCGGATAAATCTGGGTGGCCCAAGTATTTCGCTGGCCATTTTTCCTGAGAGTTTCTTTTCGTAACTTTCTTCAAAAGCGATATGCCTGGCCATGACACGTACCAATTTAGCGATCTGTTTATCCAGCTGTCTCACACCCGATTCCCGGGTATACCCCTCAATAATCTGTTCCAGAACCTTTGAGGAGATGGAAAACTGTTTCCGTGTTAAGCCGTGATTTTCAATCTGGTCAGGAATCAGGTGTCTTTTGGCGATTTGAATCTTCTCTTCCACAATGTAGCCTGACAAATTGATGATCTCCATTCTGTCCAGCAGGGCAGGATTAATTCCAGCCGTGGTATTAGCAGTGGCTATAAACATCACCTTGGAAAGATCGTAATCCAGCTCAAGGAAGTTATCATGGAAAGCACTGTTCTGTTCCGGATCGAGTACCTCCAGAAGGGCTGATTCCGGATTTCCCTGGGCACCCCTGCCCACTTTATCAATCTCATCCAGTACAAATACAGGATTGGACGATTTGACCTTCTTCAAATTCTGGACCACCCTTCCCGGCATGGCACCTATATAGGTTTTCCTGTGGCCCCTGATCTCTGCCTCATCATGGAGTCCGCCCAATGACATTCTGACATATTTTCTGTTGAGGGCCGATGCAATAGATTTACCCAGGGAGGTTTTTCCAACTCCCGGGGGTCCCACCAGACACAGGATGGGTGACTTCAAATCCCCTTTTAGCTTCAGCACTGCAAGGTGCTCCAGGATCCTGTCCTTCACTTTTTCCAGTCCGAAGTGGTCCCTATCCAGGATACTGCTGGCACGTTTCAGGTTAAAATTATCTTTGGTGAATTCGTTCCAGGGAAGCTCAACCAGGGTTTGAATATAATTGACCTGCACGGAATATTCGCCGGTGGCTGGATTAAGTCGAAGCAGTTTGTCCAGCTCCTTTTCAAAGGCAGCTGCTACCTCCTTGTTCCATTTTTTCTTTTTCCCCTTCTCCCTGAAATCAATCACCTCCTGGTCCTGGGGCGACCCACCAAGCTCATCCTGGATGGTTTTCATCTGCTGGTGCAGCAGGAACTCTCTCTGTTGCTGATCCAGGTCGCTTTTTACCTTGGTCTGGATATCGTTCTTCAGTTCCAGCATCTGAACCTCGTTGGAAAGACTTTCCAGGAGGGTAAAGCCCCTTTTTGCTACACTATTGGTTTCCAACAAATCCTGTTTCTGTTTCAGGGAAAGTTCACTGTTTGAAGCCAGAAAATTGACCAGGAAAGACGGGCTCTCAATATTTTTAACGGCAAAGGTAGCTTCTGTAGGGATGTTGGAAGAGAGCTTAATGATTTTGATGGAGAGCTCTTTCAGTGCGGCAGCAACAGCTTTGGCTTCGCCTGCAGGTTCATCATCAGCATCCTCCAGCGGGGTGATACTGGCTACATGATAAGGTTTTTCAGTAAGCAGGTCGTTGAGTAAAAAGCGTTTCCTTCCCTGGATAATAACCGATGTAGATCCGTCGGGCATCTCCAGGATCTTCAGGATCTGTGCTACAGTTCCGATTTTGTAAAGATCATCCATTTCAGGATCCTCAATGGTGCCATCCTTCTGGGCCACAGCACCCAGAATTTTATTCTTTTTATATACTTCCTGAACCAGCTTCAGTGATTTATTCCTGCCTACGGTGATGGGAATCACCACTCCCGGGAACAGAACAGTGTTGCGCAATGGCAGGATTGGCAATACATCGGGAATGTTTACTTTTTTCAGGTCCTCTTCCTCTTCCTGGGAGAGTAAAGGGATATATTCTGTTTCTTCGTCAATAGGGATCATAGGCTTCTACATACCTTTTAATACATAATCTTCAGTCAATCTGTCAGCCCCGCAGTTCCTGAGCCGGTCTCACCCTTATGTCAATAAGCGTGCCAAGTTCTAATACACCCGGAGGGGGGTATTTGTTTAATAAATCTTTAAATCAACTCAGATATACCTGATAGTGACCTCCTTAAGAAATTTTTCTTCCAGCAACCTGGCCATTCTTTTTACCACAGTTCTTCTTATTTCCAGTTCTATGGGGAGGTTCGGGTCCTGGTGTGCGATATTCACCCTGGTTCCAATGATGAAATGTATCTCATCACTCTGTTGAACCAGTTTCACAATCCGGTCGGCCGGCCCCTTCCCAAGGGTGAAAGAGGGAGAAAATTCCTTGAGGATCCGGGTTGCTTTGGTGATGGTCAGAATTCCTTCAGTGACAAGATCTATTCCCTCCATATGCGACACTGGAGGCAGCTCCGGGTCCTCGAATACCAGGCTGTCCTCTATCTCCACCTCCAGTTCGCGGGCAATGATATCTGCGGTAGTGGCTCCGCAAACCACCTTCTTTCCCTTGAAGGCCTTCACCGCGGACCCAAGTTCTTTGTCATTCTCCTCTTCATAAGGGGGACCGGTGATAATCATCAACTTTCGTGGGTTTCGAAAATAGATGCTTGCGCAGCTGGTATCATCCTTTGAACTGTAGCCATCGTTTTGATGTGCCATGTTCACCATTTTTAAGGCCAGTTTGGAGGCCGATATTTTGGGGCTGTTCTGAACCAGTTTGATGGCGTACTCCTGCATATTGTCCCTTCCCCATCCCAGGGGATACTTGTCAGTTCCCAGTCCTGATTGGGCAATGCCATCGCTGCAGAAGATAATCCTGTCTTCCTTCCTGGGTTCAAACTGACAGGAAAGAATTTCCTTACCTCCATTTTTTTCACTTTCCAGTGTCAGGGTTTTCCAGTCCGGATCAAAGGGTTTATTGTCTCTCAGTACAATGGTCTGGGGGTTGTCAAACTCCAGAATATTGATCAGTCCGTCGTGCTCAATGTCCACGATGGTAAAAGTGGAGTAGCTCATCTGGCGTTCGCTGCATACGGGTAGTGTGTTCATGATTATCTCAGCAATTTTCTCTACTGCCTTGTGTTCTATGGTGAAATTCACAGCCATGGTAGCTGTTAAGGTGGCCAGTACATTGGCCTTGACTCCGTGCCCCATCCCATCTGACAGAACCACGATGGTGCGGTTCTCCTCCTTCACCTTCCGGCTGAGAAACACATCTCCACAAATGCGCTCATTTCCGAAGTTGCGCTGATTGCATGCGACCTCGATATAAAATTTGCCACTCATCGATCTTTCAGGTCCTTCCCGAGCTTATACGATTCGACAATTGAATTGAGCATCCGCTCAGTTTCCGAAGTTCCTTCCCCCAGAATAAAGCCAATCTGCTGGGCCAGGCCCAGGTTCTTGTCAATCACTTCTGTAAGTCGTTTTACCACTTCCTCTTTCTGCACTTCGGGGGCTGACATATCCCGGATTACTGCACCTACAATTTTCTCTTTTTCTATGACAAATATGCTTACATTCAGCATTTTACTTTCGTGCTGAATATCTCTGTTTGTAATGGATTCGTTATGAACAAGCACATAGGTAAACAGGTTATAGAAGTTGTAGGGTAGAAGGGTCTTTAGATCGGCCCCGGTAAGTCCGGGTACCACTTCGTTAATCTCTTTGGCATCCTCTCCAAGCATATGGATAAAACTGTCGTTGGTCTGGATAATCTTCAGGTTCATATCGCAGATAACCACCATGGAGGGTAGCTTATGGAGCATGCGGCGCACTATTTCAGAAGCCTCTCTGGCGGCCTCATTCTCTTTTTGAGCAAGCCGTTCCGATTTCTTAAGTAAGTCCTGGGCCTGTGCGAGCTTTTCATTGCTGATTTTCAGCGATCGGATATGATCCTGCCGGTTTCTGGATGCATAGGTATTGCACATCTCCGGAATGGCCAGCCCCTGTGCAATGGCAATGGCAAAATCTGTACAGCTTGCATATCCGCAGGCACCACAGCCCACCGCAGAAGGGTTCAGCTGATCGAGATCCTTAAGTATTTTTTTCAGTTTGCTATCGGAGGGAACAGGAAGACTCTGGTCATCTGTCCTGAATGTGTGTTTCAAATCCAGCGTTTCAAATTCATCCATGCTGGCCGACCATGACCCTCTGTCCAGAGTTTTAAATCGTTTCTCCACATATTTGATAAGCTGACTCTGCCTCAGGAACCTTTTCCCTCCTGCACTGGTTCCTCTTCCCATGAGAAACTCCTTGTAAAAGAGATTGAAATGGTGTTTGATGGTTCCGATATTCTCTTCAAATTCATTGAGGGCATTGATCATTCCCTCACCCTCCACAGTAAGAACGGGGGTGAGGTGAAGTTCTTCCTCAAGGCCTGCGGCCTGGATGATTCCGTTGGCCACAGGAAAGAAGGAGCCTTTATAGCCCAGCGGGGCATCAAAATCGCTGTACTCAAGATCTGTTTCGTGAATGTTGGCCTCGATGAAAAGCTCTCTGAGTTCCACAAAGGTGATGGCCAGGTCGATACGACTAGCTCCTTTGAATCGTCTGATCTCATCTTTGCTGGCAATCAGGGGGCTTATATGGACCAGGCCCACCTCTTCTCCCGCAATCTTCCTGACCACGCTTGCCGTTGCGGCTACCGGGGGCATGATGGGCGCCAGGTTGGGCACAAGCCCGGTTCTGTATTTTTCTACAAAGGAAACAGTTACCGGATCGTTTGACATGATGTAGTACTTTCCCTTGGTTTCTTCGAATAATTTCGCGTAAGCTCGTGCCACCAGATCTACTCCAAAGGCAACTTCATGGACATAATGAAAGCCAAGTGTCCGCAACATCTGAACAAATTTCCTGTAGTCAGTGATATCGGGAAACTCCCCGGCAATGGATGGATCAACCAGTGCAGCTACTTTTTTCCCAGCTCTGAGAATCTTTTGGAGTTCATCTTTGGAGTTCCTTATTTCTATGGCACCCGGACCGCAGACAGCCACACAAGATCCACAGCCAATACATCTTTGGGGGATGATCTCGGGTTTAACTTGTTCGGTCTGCACCCTGATGGCCTTCACCGGGCAGGCCCTTACGCATGCATAGCAAGCGATGCAGGTTTCACTGTTTATTTTCAGTAGGGCTTCCATCTTGGCTTATTTACATCTCTCCAAATTCCATTTCAAGGATCTCCAGGGCCCTCTCGCTACTTACCTCCTCGTACACCTTTTCTCCGATCTTCATGATGGGGCCTGTATTGCAGTTGCTGAAGCAGTGCATCCCTTTCAGAATGACATCTCTTTCCAGTTGGTGATCCTTCAGGTATTTCTGAACCATCTGGAGAGTCGTTTTGTTTCCGCGACTGAAGCAGGAACTACCCAGGCATATCTTTATCTCCTTTTTTAAAAGTGTCATTCCGATCGATCATTAAAGGTAATAAAATCAGATCAGCTGATGTAATTTATAATCTGTTCAAATTGATTACTGTTTTTCAAATAACAAACATAATCAATATCTTTAAGCGTTCTGTGAAATTAACAAAAATTCTGCAGTAAAAAGTTGATACTGATTCGATTTTATGGTTGACGATACAGCACGAATAGATGAGATCCTGGGGCGATTCCCGCAGATTAAGAGGAATGCCCTAATCCCGCTGCTTCAGGCTGTTCAGGATGAATTTGGCTATATTTCTGAGGAGGCCATCTCCAGCATCGGATCACATCTCTCTCTTCCTACCAGTAAGGTATACGGACTGGCCACCTTCTATAACCAGTTCTCTTTTTCACCGAGAGGCTTTTACCATGTGGTTCTTTGTAATGGAACCTCATGTCATATGAGTGGTGCAGGGGAGCTGTTGAGTGAAATATGCAAACTGCTGGATATTAATGATGGAGAGACTACTCGTGACGGGCTCTTTAGCCTGGAGGTACAATCCTGTATCGGAGCCTGCGGGCAAAGTTCAGTTATGGAAGTGAATGGTGAGTACCATTCAGGGATCTCGGTAAAGGAGGTCAGGGAGATCATCAATCAATACAGGGAAGATGCAGGCAGATAGAGAGTTTTTGCTAAAGCTGGCACAGCATGGGCCCTCTGAACTGACTCCAGATGAACTCAGGCAGACGGAATTGCTTAGAAAAATCCAGATCACCAAGCCCCTGGTGATGGTGAATAGCTCCACCTCGGGAATTGTTGCAGGATCCATGAGGACATGGGAGGCCATTGAGCAATATGCTGTGGACCGATCCATTGATCTTGACCTTGCCGAAACGGGAAGCATAGGATTGAGTTCTGAGGATCCTGTGGTTTCGGTACAGTTGCCGGGACGTACCCGCATCTTTTTCAGCAGAATTACAGCGGAGAAGGTTCCCTCTCTGCTGGATGACCTCTTTCACCAGGTAGTTCCCGAGCATAATGTGATCGGCCAGCTTCAACGTGAGGGACAGGAGTCCTGGAAGGATGTAAGGTCTCTGGACGATATCCCATATTTTGCCCTGCAGGACCGCATAGTCATGGAGTCGTGCGGAATCATTGATCCCTTCTCCTTCGAAGAGTATGTTGCTGGTGGAGGATTCACGGCATTTTTGAAGACTATACGCTCTTATACATTCAGCGAGGTTTGCGAGCTGGTTAGTGAAAGTGGTCTTAGGGGCCGGTCAGGTGGAGGGTTTTCCGCTGGTGAAAAATGGAAGGCAGCTTTTCGGACACCCTCCGATCAAAAATTCCTGGTTTGCAATGCCGAGGAGAGTGATCCCGGTGCCTTTATGGACCGAACCCTGATGGAAGGAAATCCGTTTCAGCTCCTGGAAGGCATCTCCATTGCAGCCTATGCCATTGGCTCCAACAGGGCCTATATTTATATTCGAAGCGAATACAAAGATGCCATCAGGCGCATTAACAGTGCTATCAAGAACTTAAGAGAGATGGGCCTGCTTGGGGACAATATTCTCGACAGTGGATACAATCTTCAGATATCCCTGCGCAAGGGTCCGGGTGCCTTTGTCTGCGGGGAGGAGACCGCCCTGATTGCAAGCCTTGAAGGGAGAAGGGGGATGCCCTCTTCCAAACCTCCCTATCCCTCTACTTCTGGTTACCTGGGACGACCCACTGTGGTTAACAATGTGGAAACTCTTTCCAATTTGCCGGGAATCATACGCTTTGGCCCCGACTGGTTCAGGGGGATTGGAACAGAGGATTGTCCGGGAACCAAGATATTCAGCATTTCGGGTCGCTTGCCCATGGCCGGATTGGTAGAAGTTCCCATGGGGACTTCCTTTGATACCATTGTCAATAAGATCATGGGGGGCGTTGGCAGGGGCAGGGAATTAAAAGCACTTCATGTGGGTGGACCATCGGGATGCATGGTTCCTGTGGAGCAAATGGATGTTGCTGTGACATATGAGAACCTGAAGGAGAAGGGTTTGATAATGGGATCGGGAGGAATAGTAGTGATGGACGACCAAAGCTGTGTGGTCAATACAGTCAGGTATTTTATGGAATATCTGCACAAGCAGAGTTGCGGTAAATGCATTCCGTGCCGGGAAGGGACAAGGCGCATGGCTGAGATCCTGGGTAGTTTCACCCGGAAACCTGCAGATGAGGAGGATCGTACCACCCTTGAGAGTTTCAAGGGATTGATGCGACTGGAAACCCTGGCTGAAGTGATGAAAGATACCTCTCTGTGCGGACTTGGTCAGAATGCCCCTAATCCGGTAGTAAGTACACTGAAGTATTTCAGAAATGAATATGAGGAGCATATTTTTGACAGGCGCTGTCCTTCCAACTCGTGTACGGAGTTACGCAGCTGGTTTATAGATGTTGATCTTTGTACAGGATGCTCCATCTGTGCCAAAAGGTGTCCGTCCGAAGCGATTATTGGTGCTGCGAGGCACCCCTATTTTATTGTTCAGGAGAAATGTATCGGATGTGGAATTTGCTATGAGGTATGCAAGTTTACGGCAGTCTATTATAAATAGTGAACGATGGGAATCAAGTTGGAGATAAACGGAAGAAACATTGAAGCTGAAAAGGGAGAAACCATTCTCTCTGCCCTGAACCGCAATGGCATGCATGTTCCTACCATTTGTAGCATGAAGGATCTCTCACCCTCGGGGGCCTGCAGGATGTGTGTGGTTGAAGTTGAAGGAAGGGATAACCTGGTTCCATCCTGTTCTTTCCCCATCGAAGAACCCATGAAGATCAAGACCCATTCTCCCAGGGTATTGAGAGCACGAAAAACCAATGTGGAGCTGTTGCTCTCCAACCATCCGGACGATTGTCTTTACTGCGAGCGAAATGGTTCCTGCGAGCTGCAATCTCTGTCCGAGGATCTGAACATCAGGGAGCGGCGTATACCGGGAAAGAGGAGTCCGCAAAAAATTGATAAGTCAAGTCCAGCCATTATCAGGGATCCATCTAAATGCATACTCTGTGGGCGCTGTGTAAGGATCTGTGAGGAGATTATGAGTACCTCTACCCTGGATTTCGCACACAGGGGAAATGAATTGAAGATATCCACCACCCTTGCAAAACCGCTTAATTATTCAAATTGCACTTCCTGCGGTCAATGCCTGGTCGCCTGTCCAACCGGTGCTCTGATCGAGCATGTACAATTTCCCGAACTGGAAGCACATATTCATGCGCCCGATAAACTGGTAATGGTTCAGTACAGTCCGGCCGTGGCAGTCTCTGTGGCCGAATTACTGGGATATAAACCCGGTACCGACTTGAGTGGAATCATAAATGCTGTGTTGCGCAGGTATGGATTCGATAAGGTTTTTGAAACTTCATTTGGAGCCGATCTGATGATCATTGAGCAGGCCAGGATTTACCAGGAACACAAGGACCTTGGCCATGACTTCCCGCTGATCACCTCTTCCTGTCCGGCTTGGATTCATTATGCAGAACAATACTATCCTGAATTACTGCCCTTTCTCTCCCCATTGAAATCCCCTCAGCAAATGGCCGGGGCCTTGATGAGGAAGTGGTTTAATGAGACAGGGGAGGGGAAGGGTAAAGAGCTTATCTCTGTGTTGATCTCTTCCTGTTTGGCAGCCAAGACCGAAGCAAGAAGAGTGGAGTTGATCCCAGCAGGGCTTCCTGTTATAGATCTGGTTCTAAGCACCCGTGAACTGGCAAGAATGATTAAGCTCAGCGGACTCGACCTGGAACAGCTGGAACCGGAGTTGCCCGATGCACCATTCTATTCCACAGCTTCTGCAGGTAAGCTTTGTGGTGTGGCAGGCGGGGAGGCAGAAGCCACAGTTCGCACCATTTATGCTCAAATTACCAGTACCGAGATGCCCCCCTCGAAATTGCACCGGGTCCGGATCAATAAATCGTTTCGGGAGATGACTGTTAAGGCGGGGAAGAGCGAAATCAGGATGGGAACGGTCAGCGGTCTTTCCAACGCAGTGGCACTGATAGAAGAGCTTAAAATGGGAAAGAGGAATATGGACTTCCTTGAGGTAATGGCCTGTCCGGATGGATGCATCAATGGTGGAGGACAACCCATTCCGGCTGAGGAGAAACTCATACGTACCAGAACAAAGGCGGTATATGATTTGGATAACGGGAGCAAATTACATACGGCCCATGGCTGCAAGCTAGTACAGGAAATCTACCGGGATAAGCTGAAGGAACCCGGGGGGGAACTGAGCCGGGAGCTGTTCTATACCAGCTATTCAAAAAGGGAGGTTTTGCTGTAGATGGAATAGATATGAATTCAGTCTGATTTTGCAGCTGTCAGGAAGCCTGAGGGAGGTCAATAGATTATTTGATTTGAAACTGTGATTTAATTAACAATATTTCGTAGTATTGCATCACAGCAATGTTTAGTTTATGACCTTACCGGAGCGTACCGTTGAACGATTGAGTGAATACCGAAGATCCCTGCTTCAATGCCTGGAGGAAGGAAAAACACATATCTTTTCTCATGAATTGGCAGAACTGCATCACAATACAGCGGTACAGGTTCGCCGTGATATTATGTTTATCGGCTATTCCAGTACGCAGCGGAAAGGCTACGATGTAAGGGAGCTGGTCGATGTAATTGCAAATATTCTTGATTCGGAGAAGGGTCTCAATGTTGCGGTCATAGGGGTCGGAAATCTTGGTAGAGCGGTTACCACCTACTTTGTAGGGAAACGTTCCAAGCTTAATATCATTGCTACTTTCGATGTGGATACCACCAAAATAGACAGGGTAATCTCGGGTGTGAAATGCTATCCGCTTAGCAGGCTGAAGGAGGTGGTTGAAGCCAACCAGATTTCCATCGCCATAATGACAGTCCCGGCCGATTCAGCTGTTGAAATGGCTGCCCAGCTGGTGGAAGCAGGTATCACAGGTCTGATGAATTTCACGACGGTTCCCCTGAATGTCCCCCGTGAAGTCTACCTGGATGAGTATGATATGATTACTTCACTGGAGAAAGTAGCCTATTTCGTGAAGAGTCCCCGGGAATAACACAATGGAACAGCGTATCGGAGCAGTCATAATTCTGGTTGGTGAAGGGAGTGATATCCACCGGATCAACGCGATTATTTCTGAACATGCCGATATGATCCTGGGACGCCAGGGTATTCCACTCAGGGAGCGTTCAACCAGTGTAATCTCCCTTATTCTTGAAGGGAATACAGACCTGATCGGCTCCCTCACAGGCAAACTGGGCAGACTGCCGGGGGTAAAAGTGAAATCGGTGCTGGCCGGTTAAATGTTAAAAAACATCTCTCATTTGTTAAAATTCTGAGATCGGAAAACAAATCTCCCTATTATTGGTTTATATAGCTGAAAAGTAATTGTTGGGGTGCAAGGCAAGTTGCGAATCTTTTGAGGGTTTTAGGAAGAACAGCAACTTGCCTTATTTTTTTTTATTCCTGTTGTTGGGCAGTGTTCTAAGACACTCCCGATCTGGCGAACACACAAATCTGCTTTGTTATCTTTGAATCTGTTAAACTGATTCGAATGATTAATCGCCAACTTATTAATCCTGAGAGCATTGTCGTTGTAGGAGCCTCCAATAATATCTCCAAGCCCGGAGGGAAACTCTTCCATAATATACGTACCGGAACATTCAATGGATCGCTCTATGCACTGAATCCCAAGGAGGATGAGATTCAGGGGCTATCATCTTACAGGGAGATCAGGGACCTGCCACCCACCGAACTGGCTTTCCTGGCTGTACCCGCAACACTTTGCGCTTCTGTGGTAAAAGAATTGGCTGAGACCAAAGGAACCCGGGCTTTCATCATTGTATCGGCCGGGTTCAGTGAAGAGAACAGTTTAGGAGCGGAGATTGAGAAGGAAATAGTTGAGATCTGCAGAAAGCATGATGCTGCCCTGATTGGCCCCAATTGCATTGGTGTGATGACCCCGGCCTACCAGGGTGTCTTTACTCTTCCCATTCCACAGCTGGATCCCAAGGGCTGCGATTTTATTTCAGGTAGTGGTGCCACTGCGGTATTTATCATGGAATCCGGTCTGCAAAAAGGACTCAGGTTTAATCATGTTTTCTCGGTGGGGAACTCTGCCCAGCTGGGCGTGGAAGATGTATTGCAATACCTGGATCTTACCTTCAGTGAGGAACACTCCTCCCTGGTTAAGATGCTCTATTTTGAAACCATTAAGGATCCGGGCCGCTTGCTCAGGCATGCCACTTCCCTGATCGGGAAAGGATGTCAGATTGCAGCAATAAAGGCAGGAACCACAGATGCAGGCAGCAGGGCAGCTTCATCACATACGGGTGCCATGGCCTCTTCCGATATGGCGGTTGATGCGCTTTTCCGTAAGGCAGGCATAGTCCGATGTTATGGCAGGGAGGAGCTGACCACAGTGGCTTCGGTCATGCTGCATCCACCATTGAAGGGTAGGAACCTGGCCATTATTACCCATGCCGGCGGACCTGCTGTCATGCTTACCGATGAGCTGGCCAAAGGGAATATGGATGTTCCCAAGCTGGAGGGGCCCAAAGTGGATGAGCTGCTAACACATCTCTACCCGGGTTCGTCCGCATCAAATCCCATCGATATGCTGGCTACCGGAAATGCGGAACAGCTGGGGAAATGCATTGATTATTGCGAACATTCCTTTAAAGAAATTGATGGAATTGTAGTCATCTTCGGTACTCCCGGTCTCGCTCCGGTTTTTGATGTTTATGAGCTGCTTTTTCAGAAAATGCAGCAATGCTCCAAGCCAATTTACCCGGTGCTCCCATCACTTACCACTGCTGCAAAAGAGGTTCAGGCCTTCCTGGCTCACGGAACCATCAATTTTCCCGATGAGGTGCATCTGGGCGCGGCACTTACCCTTGTACATGGAACAGAAGCACCTGCTGAAGAGGCTTCCAAGCCAGAGAATATTGATCTGACCGCCATTGGAGAGCTGATCATGCAGTCTGAAGAGGGTTACTTAGGTCCCGATGCAATCCAGAAGATTCTTGATACTGCAGGTATTTCACGGGTAAGCGAAGAAATAGCTAGTGATGATGCATCACTGGATCGCCTGGCACATCAGACAGGTTTTCCACTCGTTATGAAAGTTGTTGGACCGGTTCATAAATCGGATGTGGGTGGAGTGGTTCTGGGGATCGATAATGACATTGACCTCATGGAGCATTTCCAAACTATGTTAAAAATTGAGGGGGCCACAGGTGTATTGCTTCAACCAATGCTGGATGGCATTGAAGTTTTTATAGGGGCCGTATATGAACCGGGATTTGGACATATTATTCTTTGTGGCCTTGGTGGAATCTATGTGGAGGTACTAAGGGATATGGCAAGCGGACTGGTTCCCTTGTCCAGGGCTGAGGCCGGCCGGATGATCCGCTCCCTGAAAGCTTATAAAATACTGGAAGGGATGCGGGGACAGGCAGGAATCAATATCAGTGCATTTGAGGATATTCTGTTTAGACTCTCCACAGTGCTTAGTCACAATAAGCATATTGCAGAACTTGATCTGAATCCTCTCATGGGAAGGGGAGATCAGCTGCTTGTGGTGGATTCAAGAATAAGGATAGAAAGGTAA
Organism: Bacteroidota bacterium; assembly: GCA_030637895.1. Taxonomy (GTDB): domain Bacteria; phylum Bacteroidota; class Bacteroidia; order Bacteroidales. Next base: position 22,848 of record DAOWFP010000026.1, read on the forward strand.
GAAATGTAAAGCGATAAATATGAAATCTACTCCTATACCATCTGAAGTTGTTAACGAAGTGATAGATGCCTTTGGCATACATCCTGCCGGGAAAGCAACCACCAGGGAACTTGTAAAGATTGTCAATGACATTGAAGGGATTACTGGGGAGGAGTATATACGGATGGAGATGGGTGTTCCCGGTCTTGACCCGACATTTGTAGGAATCGAGGCAGAGATGATTGCGCTTCGTCAGGGAGTCGCCTCCAAGTATCCCAATATTGAGGGCATCGCTCCCCTGAAGAAGGAAGCATCAAGGTTTGTAAAATTATTTCTGGATGTGGATGTGGAGCCGATGCACTGTATTCCAACAGTGGGATCCATGATGGGAGGAATGGCTTCATTCATGGTGGTGAACCGCTCTGATAAACATAGAACAGGAACCCTCTTTCTGGACCCGGGCTTCCCTGTACAGAAACAACAATGCCTGGTATTGGGACACGAATTTGGATCCTTCGATCTATATGATTTCAGGGGAGAGAAACTGCGTCAGAAAATGGAGGATGAGATTGAAAAAGGACACTACTCCTCCATTCTTTATTCAAATCCCAACAATCCATCATGGATATGCCTGAACGAGGAGGAGTTGAATATCATTGGAGAGATTTCCATGAAATATGATATAACCATCATTGAGGATCTGGCCTATTTCGGAATGGATTTCAGGAAGGACCTTTCAAAACCTGGAGCAGCTCCTTTTCAAGCCACCGTTGCCAGGTATACCGACAACTACATACTTCTGATATCCAGCTCCAAAGCATTTTCTTATGCAGGTCAGCGCATAGGGATGATGATTATTGCGCCTGGACTTTATAATAGAAAATACCCTGATCTGAAGAGGTACTATTCCTCCGAAAAATTTGGCCATGCCATGATATATGGAGCACTCTATGCCTTATCAGCGGGTGCCTCGCACACAGCACAATATGCGCTTGCAGCCATCTTTAAGGCGGTCAACAATGGCACGTACAATTATATCAGTGAAGTAAGGGAATATGGGAAAAAGGCTACAATTATGAAGGCCCTGTTCCAAAAGTATGGTTTTCGTATTGTATATGACATGGATCTGGATGAACCCATCGCCGATGGCTTCTATTTCACTCTCTCATACCCGGGGTTTGATGGCTCGCAGCTGGTGGAAAAGTTGCTCTATTACGGGATCAGTGCCATTTCTTTGGAGATCACAGGAAGCACTCGAACAGAAGGATTAAGAGCGTGCGTATCACAGGTTAGAAGAGATCAGTTTCCTGTATTGGAGGAGCGTTTGAAGCGTTTCAGCGAGCAACACTCCATCCCGCAATAGTTGTTTTTATCCCAAATTAAAAGCTACCCGGCAAACCTGTCCAAAAACAGTCAAGAAGGTATTTGAGAATTGTTACATTTGATATTCGTACTTAAAAAAAGCATAGAATGGCGAAAGCATTAGGAGCCATAGTGGTTGAAGTGGAGAGGTGTAAAGGCTGTCAGGTCTGTATGGTAAATTGCCCAACTGATACCATTGGAATGGCCGCAGAGGTGAACGGAAAAGGCTACCACTATGCCTATATGAAAAACCCGGAAAGTTGTACAGGTTGCACCAACTGTGCAGTGGTGTGCCCCGACGGTGTGATCACCGTATACCGGGTTAAAAAGAATTTAAGTAAAGTAGTATGAAGGAACTGGCATTAATGAAGGGAAATGAGGCTATTGCTGAAGCGGCTATCAGGGCTGGAGTGGATGGCTATTTTGGATACCCTATCACACCCCAATCAGAGGTAATGGAGTACCTGATGCTTCAAAAACCTGAAGAACGTACCGGTATGGTGGTTCTTCAGGCTGAGAGTGAGGTAGCCTCCATCAATATGGTTTACGGTGCCGCTGGAACAGGAAAAAAAGTAATGACATCCTCTTCAAGTCCGGGTATCAGCCTGATGCAGGAGGGTATCAGCTATATTGCAGGCGCCGAGCTTCCGTGTCTGATCGTAAACGTGGTCCGGGGAGGCCCTGGACTGGGAACCATACAACCTTCGCAGGCCGACTATTTTCAATCCACAAAAGGTGGCGGACATGGCGATTATCGATTAATTGTACTGGCTCCGGCATCGGTTCAGGAAATGGCCGATTTTGTTGACCTGGGGTTTGAACTTGCATTTAAATACAGGAATCCGGCCCTGATACTCACCGATGGTTTGATTGGCCAGATGATGGAGAAGGTAGAACTCTCCCCCCAGAAAGAACGGGTCTCCGAGTATGACCAGTCATGGGTCACTACGGGGAAGACCAAGGACAGGGAGCGCAATATTATTACTTCCCTTAATCTTGATCCGGATCTGCAATATGAACACAACCTGAAGCTTCAGGCTAAATACAAAAGTATGGAGCAGGATGTGATGTTTGAAAAAATAGAGTGCGATGATGC
>DAOWFP010000177.1 GCA_030637895.1 Bacteroidota bacterium
ATATGCACAAATCATCAGGAAATAAAGCTATATCAGTTTACCACGGCGATGATCTCCAGGCTGGCCATTTCATCCACACTGGTGGTACTGGTTCCTTCACCGATCTTATAATCAAAACGGTTCACCTCCAGGGCACCCACAAACTGACTGTTGATATAGGTAAATGGAATCTCCACCTCCAGGCTTACTCCGTGCATGCTTAGCTTGCCTGAGGCAATGAAGCCACTATCTGTCTTTTGGATGGAGTGGGATTCAAAGCTGATCACCGGATATGCCTCCACGTGAAAGAAATCCTCGTTGCGCAGGTGATCATCACGCTTTTCGTTCTCGGTGTTAACAGTGGCTGCATCTATACTTACCTTAAAACTGGAGTTGGCCAGGTGGGTCTCATCAAAACGGATCTCACCCTTCACTCCGGTAAAAGTGCCCTTTACGGTCCGGACCTTCATATTTTCGATACTGAAATTCACAACAGACTTCTCACTGTCAATTGTCTGCGCGTGCGCAAAACTTATGGTCAGAATGACCAGGCTTACTACTAAACTTATCTTTTTCATCTGTTCTTATTTAATGTTTCGCTGCAAACATAGAGCGATTCTAAATAGGAAAAGTTGAACTAGTTCAAGAAAAGCTCCTGGCAATGATTTTACTCAGGAATTCAGCGCTGATCCCCAGGTAGGAGGCGATATGATATTGCGGCAAGCGTTGTACCAGTTCTGGATGTTTATCCCTAAATTCCAGATAATTCTCTTCGGCTGTTTTAGAGAGAATGGAGACCAGTCTTTTTTGAATAAAGAGATAGGAGCGCTGCATGTAGGATCCACTATCGGTCAGGGCAGTATCAGGAAAGAGTTTCATCAGTTTCTTCATATCACCATCATCCATGGACCAGACTATACTTGTCTCAATGGCCTCCAGAAAATAGCTGGAAGGTTCGGGAGTTGAAAGGTCGCCTATAATCTGGTTTTCTTTGGCAAAAAGGATATTAAACTCCTTCCCGGAGTAGTCGTTCAGAAAGAGTCTTGCCAGGCCTTTTTCAATGATGTAGTGCCTGGTGTTCCTGTCACCCTGTTTGAAAATCATCTCCTTCTTCTTATAATGTTCCTGTCTGAAGGCTGAAAGAATCAGCTCCTCTTGCTCTTCCGAAAGATCGGGACTGAAGTTTTTCCTGTAAAAAGATAGGACGGGATGACTCATCTTTTATTTCATTACGGGGAAAGCCATGCAGGCAGTACCCCCGGTTCGATATCAAAAATGGCAGAGCCCAGCAGCCGGGTGACAATAACCACCACAACAATACCAAGCATATTCAGCAAAAAACCTGTGCGCACCATGGTACCAATGTTGATCCTATTGGTCCCAAAAATAATGGCATTGGGTGGTGTGGCTGTGGGCAGCATAAAGGCCAGGGAGGAAGCAAGGGTAGCCGGAATCATCAGGAGCAGCGGGTTGTTTACGCTGCTGATGGCCAGGCTGGCAAAGACCGGAAGCAGCATCTGGGTAGATGCCACATTGGAGGTGAGTTCGGTCAGGAAGGACATCAGCGCCACAACTGCCAGCAGGATCAGGTAAGGATGTACTCCATTGGTCCATAGCAACTGCTCCCCGAACCAGATGGCCAGTCCACTCGACTGAAATCCCAGCGCCAGGGCAAAGCCCCCGCCGAACAACAATACAATGTTCCATGGGATCCTCTGAGCAGTCTTCCAGTTCATGATCCGCTCTCTTCTGTTTTTACCTGCAGGAACAATAAAGAGAATAATGGAGATAAACATGGCCACGGTTCCGTCGTTGATATAGGCAGGGGTTTTGAATAGCTGTGCCCAACCGGGGATGGTTACCGTGCTGAAGGTGATCCCGGCACGGGTAATCCAGAGCAGTGCCAGGGCCAGGAAAAGGACAAATACAACGCGCTCCTCACGGCTTGATCTCCCCAGTTCATGATATGCTTTTCTGAAATGATCCCGGTCCACTCCCTGCCATTTTTCTGAAGGTCTGAAGCGCAGATGAATCACCACCCAGACCATGACCAGCATCACTACCGAGATGGGGAGGGCAAAAACCATCCAGTTGGTAAAAGAGATTTCGGGTGCCCCCGGGTAGAGGACGGTGAGGATGCGCGGAAGGACCAGGTTGGTGGGGGAGCCCACCAGGGTCGACATCCCCCCGATGGAAGCGCTGTAAGCTATGGCCAGGAAGAGTCCGGTTGCGTATTTGCCTACCGATTTACCCGATAAGGTTTCCTCCAGGCTCACTATGATGGACATCACAATGGGGATCATCATCATGGTGGTGGCCGTGTTGGAGATCCACATGGAGAGGAAGGCCGAGGTGGCCATAAAGCCCACCAGGATCCTGCCAGGGCTTACACCTATCAGCATCAGGAGTTTCAGGGCAATCCGCCGGTGCAGGCCCCAACGCTCCATGGCCAGGGCCATCATAAAGCCACCCACATAGACAAAGATGATATGGTTCATGTAGACCTCCGAGACTGCTTTTCCGTCCAGTACTCCAAAAGCCGGGAAGAGCACCAGCGGTATAAGTGCAGTAACGGCCAGTGGGATGGTTTCGGTGACCCACCAGATGGCCATCAGCGCAGCCACCGCCATGGTGGCGGTCACCTCCGGCTTGCCCGGTTCCAGGTCGGCAAAAAACAGGATGGCAAGAAATGCCGCAATGCCGAGGAAGAAACCGATGTACTTTTTTTGCATGCCACTGAGATGATTCGGATTTACAATAATAGCAAGATATTGATGAAGTGCCTACAATTCGTTAGATTTAGATCACCCCAACTCAGACTAAAATGAAAGCCACTCGCCGCTCATTTTTAAAAACCTCAGCAGTGGGAGCTGCAGGAGCACCCCTTGTACTTGGATCGTGTAACAGTATATCGGAAGGGCCTGGTAAAGGGTCAACGGCGGACTATAAACAACTCGATAAGGCGCTTTCCTTACCTGTTCTAAAAAAAGAGTTGTTTCCGGATCCGGTGATTATAGACCGCCTGGAGCTGCTGCGCTATGAGGACAATTTTATTTGCCGGATCACTTCCACAGATGGGGCCGAGGGTTTGTCAGTGGCCAACAATGAGCAAATGGCCTCGCTCTATCCAATCTTTGTAAACCGGCTTCAGCCTTTCTTTCCGGGCAAGGATGCCCGCCAATGGGAAGCACTGCTTGAAGAGATCTATGTTTACAGGAGCAACTACAAATTGCAGAATCTTGCTCTCTGGGTGCCACTGGCCACCATCGAGTTTGCGGTACTGGATATGCTGGGGAAGATAGCAGGAAAGCCCATTGGCGGGCTGATTGGAGAGATCCAGCGTCCCCGGGTTGCTGTATACCGGGCCAACAATTACCGAGGGAAAAGCGCAGCCGAGTCCATCGGAATGATCCGAAGGGAAGTGGAAAGGAGCGGTGCTATGGCGCTAAAGATCAAGGTAGGAGGACGCATGAGCCAGAACAGGGATTATCCCCCCGGACGCACCGAGGCTTTGATTCCCATGGTAAGGAAGTCTTTTGGCGATAAGATGATTATCTATGCCGATTCAAATGGCTCTTATGATGTAGCCGAGGCAATCCGCATCGGCAAACTGCTGGAGGAGTACCAGTATGATTTCTACGAAGAGCCTGTTCCCTTCGACTGGTACGAGGAGACCCAAGAGGTAAAGAAGGCCCTGAGCATACCAATTGCCGGTGGAGAGCAGGAGCCAGGCATGCATAATTTCAGGTGGCTTATTGGCAACAATGCCCTGGATATTGTACAGCCCGATATCTTCTACTTTGGCGGCATGATACGCTCCATGCGGGTGGCCCGGATGGCTGAAGTCATGGGGAAGGCATGTACCCCGCATATTTCGGGATCGGGACTGGGCTATCTCTATATGATGCACTTTGTTTCGGCACTTCCAAATGCCGGTCCCTTCCACGAGTTCAAGGGATTCAATAAATACATCCCTCTGGAGGGTCCCGGTTCATCCATGAGCAGCTTTAACGGAATGGTGGTGGTCCCCACCGGTCCGGGACTGGGCATGACCATCGATCCGGAGTTTGTGGCGAAGCACAGGGTGGTGAGTGCTTGATGGAATTTGAATCATTAGCTGATATATTAACACTTTCAGAGATAAAGGTACTGAGGAAAGTTATTTACAATAAGTTCCCATTATGGGAACTTATTCTTATATTTGTAGTAACCTTCGGTACCAATGAAGAGAATAATAGCGAAGAGTACTTTGAGAAAGTTTTGGGAAAACCATAGAGATTCAGAGCAATATCTTAAAACCTGGTATGATACGGTCCTTAATGCAAACAGAATATAATAGATTGAAGATGGATATACGACTAATAAAGAACGAACAGGATTATCAGAACGCCTTAAGTAGGTTAGATCATATTTTTGATGCACCAACA
>DAOWFP010000192.1 GCA_030637895.1 Bacteroidota bacterium
ATCCACCTGGTGAATATTGGAGGGATCGGCACCGCCTTTCACCACCTCAACAGAAACAAACTCACCCGCCTCGTTGAATATGGTTTTTCCGGAAAATGGTTCCTGGAACCAATCCCTATTGATATCCGAACCCAGTCCGGGAGTTTCACTCTTATGGTCAAATACAGCACCGGAGATGGTATTCAAATCCTCCTCCATGGCAACATATCCCCAGATGGGTCCCCAGAGTCCCTTGCCGCGAACGGGTACCACGTATTTTTTGGGTCCGCCGTTTTCAGAATAGATAAAAACCGGGTAGTTCCGTTCCTCACGTGGTAAGCGTATTTGTGCAGTAAGATCCAGCATAACTTCAAAAGCGTCCTCCTCCTCTAACATGTTGCCATCGAAATCAACCACATAGGATTCTGTAATGTACTTTGCGAACTCCTCGTTGATGTAGGTGTTCTTGTCCTCTGCCTCAGCTGCATCTTCAGCCTTGCCCACCGATCGGAGTACGTCCTGTTTCTTTTCGATCTGGACATTCATCTCCTGGAGTGGCTTCAACTGCGTGGCAACGAATGAAAGCAGCACTGCCACAATCGTTACCATGATCAGCGAAAAGACAAAAATGTATGTATTGCTAAAACTTCTCATGTCGTTTCGTAATATTAGTTTGCAGTTACTTTTGCTCTTTTAAGTCTCTTCTTGATATTGCTTTCAACAATATAATGGTCAATGAGAGGAGCGAAGACATTCATCAGCAGGATCGCCATCATGACACCCTCAGGATAAGCAGGGTTGAGCACTCTGATCAGGATAGCCAGGAATCCAATGAGAAAGCCGTAGATCCATTTGCCCTTTTCGGTCTGGGTAGCAGTCACCGGATCGGTGGCCATAAATACTGCACCAAAAGCAAAACCTCCCAGCACCAGATGTTCCCAGAAAGGAAGAGCCATAAATTCGTTTACAGCGAAAAGATTCAGGATTAGCCCCATGACTGCACCTCCGGCAAAAACAGAAAAGATAACTTTCCAGCTAGCAATTCCGGTTAGGATCAGGATCGCTGCCCCGATCAGAATGGCCAGCGTAGAAGTCTCCCCGATAGAACCGGGGATAAATCCCAGGAACATATCCATGGTCGTATAGGACTCCCCCAATCCATTTACAAAGGTTGAACTGTTTGATGCTGCCTGGCCCAGGATGGTCGCTCCAGAATATCCGTCAACAATACCTGTTCCATCGCCAAGTCCCGCAATCCAGACCTTATCGCCCGACATATGACTGGGATAGGCAAAAAAGAGAAAGGCCCTTGCCACCAGTGCAGGGTTTAGAATATTCATTCCGGTTCCCCCAAATACCTCTTTACCAATCACAACTGCAAAGACCGTGGCCACAGCCACCATCCAGAGCGGTACATCGGCAGGCATTACAAGCGGGATTAGCATTCCGGAGACAAAGTAGCCTTCGGCAACCTCCTCGTTGCGCATTTGTGCAAAGGCAATTTCTATTCCCAGACCTACCACATAACTTACTATGATAATAGGTAGTATCTTAAGAAATCCGAACCAGACCATCTGCCAGAAGGCGGCTTCAATGCCCAGGGCCTGGAAATGGAGAAATCCGGTATTCCAGATTCCAAACAAGAGTGCTGGCACCATGGCAATCAGAACAATAATCAGGGCCCTTTTCATATCATTGGCATCCTTGATATGAACCCTTCCCCTGGTGACCTGATTAGGCACAAAGAAGAAGGATTCGATGGCTTCAAATCCCGCCAGGAATATATGAAGCTTCCCCCCTTTTTCAAACGGGGGCTTGATCTTATCTACAAATCGTCGTAAAGAACTCATGCTTATAAATTGGTGTAATTATTATTCTTCCATTTCTTTTCTCATGGCGTTGAGTCCGTCCCTGAGGATCTTGGTAACCGGGGTCTTGGAGGTACAGACAAATTCGCACAGGGCCATATCCTCCTCATCCAGTTCATAAATGCCCAGTTGCTCCATCTTATCAATGTCGTTTATCAGGATGGATTTGAGCAGTTGCATGGGATAGATGTTCATGGGCAATACCTTTTCATATTCTCCTGTCATCACAAAGGCCCTTTGCCCACCATGGAAGTTGGTATCCAGATCATACTTCCGGTTGGGTGTGAGCCAGGTGGAGGCAAAAGACCTGGAAACGGATAATTTCTTAAATCCGGGCATCATCCAGCCAAAAAGCTCATAGTAGTTGCCTTCAGGAATCACGGTAATTTGTGAATCTAAGAAGCCTACAAATCCGGTTTCCACATCAATGGTTCTGCCGTTCAGAACACTGCCGCTGATTACCCGGTTGTCGCCCTCCTTAAGCTGCTTATCCAGCATGGGGGCTACAGCTGCTCCACGGATGGTTTTGTAGTACAGGGGCTTTTCCACCCTGGCGCCGGTAAGGGCTACCACTACCGATGGATCGTATTTCCCGGTAAGGAAAAGGCGGCCAATGGCCACTACATCCTGTGGCTGAACCACCCAAACCACTTCTCCCTTGTTGATGGGATCCAGCTTGTAGATTTGTATGCCCACATTTCCGGCCGGATGTGGACCACTAAAACGATTGATCTCCACCCCCTTGATATTGTTCAGGGTACGCACCGAAGGATACCTGCCATCCAGGTTAAGGTGTACCTTACCCTCGGTGAGCTGCTTCAGGGCGTTGACACCATACTGGAATTCCTCTTCCGAATCCTTCAGGACGAAATCGAAGTCAGGGGCCAGTGGAGAAGTGTCGAATGCAGAAATGAATATGGACTTGGGTTGCCCGTCCGTTTTGGCAATTGTAGTATAGGGGCGCTGCCGTATGGCGGGCCAGAGGCCGCTATTCAGCAGGTTCTCCACTATCTGCTCCCTCTTCATCTCAGCAGGATCGCCCTTGAGAAATGATTCGGCTGTATCCTTGCCGTCATCCTCAACAACCACTTCGACGATTCTTCTTCGTTCACCCCGGTTGATAGACAACAACATACCACTCACAGGTGATGTGAACTTCACCTCGGGGTGGTACTTGTCATAAAAAATAGGGGTTCCCACCTTCACCTCATCGCAAAGTTTGGGGATAATCTTGGGAGTTAGTCCGTGCCAGTCACCCGGCTTGATTGCATATGTCTTAGCCCTGGGGGCTTTCACATAGATAAGTTCGGCCTGTCCGTTCATCTTGATGTTCAGACCCTTTTTAATCTTGATTACCTCAGCCATGGATTATTTTGTAACAGTATTTTGTAACAGTATAATAATCTTAAAAAATGATCTATAAAAATAACTAAATTTACCTACCCACAAAGCGGGTTTAATAATATTAAAGGGCATACTTTTTGATGTATGCTCCTAATTGTAAATTCAGAGTGCGATATTATGAAAATAGCCTCCAATCTCATAACATATATAATATTGATGCAGGTCAGCTTTGTACCTGTGCTTTGTCAGGAACCTTACTCGGACGACCATGGGGAAGTGCGGGCTTTGGTGCTGGATCACAGCCTGAAAACCGTGCAGCTTTTCCGTGAAGGTTGGCCCCTGAGTTACCCGATTATCAGACTTGACGGGGATGTGCCGCTGGTACTGGAATTCGACGATCTTTCAGAGAATCAACCTACCTTTATGTACCGGATGATCCATTGCAATGCCGATTGGACTCCCTCTGATCTCAGTGAGATGGAATACCTGGAGGGCTACCCCGAAAATGAGATCAGGACTTCGTCCCCATCGTTTTCTACCTATACCAACTACCTGCATTATAGCCTGCAGATCCCCAACGAGGATGTTCGCATGACGCTATCGGGCAACTACCTGCTGCTGGTTTACCGGGACAGGAATCCCGACGATGTGGTATTTACCAAACGGTTTATGGTAACCGAAGGGCGTGTCAGCATTGAGGCCACGGCCCATATACCGGACCTGAATCAGTATAGGGAATGCTGCCAGGAAGTGGACTTTACAGTGAACCACGCCGGAATTACCATCGACGATCCATTCAGCGAAACCAGGGCTGTCATTTACCAGAACGGCTTGTGGGATCTGGGGATCGATGCACTGCAACCCAATATGGTCAGTGACGGACAGCTGATTTATGACTTCCTGGACGAGAATATTTTTCCCGGGGGGAACGAATTCAGGTTTTTCGATACCAAGAACACCCGGACCCCCACTTACTATGTGCAGCGAATCGACTTTGTGGATCCCTACTTCCATTTTGAGCTGAAACCCGACCAAAAGCAATCGCCTTACTCTTACTCCTACAAAGAAGATATCAACGGCAGGTATGCCATAGAGGCTGAGGGTAGCCAGGATCCCGGGGTGGATGCCGACTATGTCATTGTCCATTTCAGGCTGGATATACCTCTTCCGCTGGAAGGCGCCGTCTATCTTGCCGGGGCCCTTACCAACTGGCAGTTCGACGACCTGAATCGCATGGAGTACAAGGCCGAGGAAGGAGCCTATATGCTTAGCCTGTTGCTTAAACAGGGGGTATATAACTACCGCTACCTCTTCCTCCCCGCCTTCAATGAACAGTTCGATATGGCCGAAATAGAGGGGAACCATTCCCAGACCGAAAACGAGTACCTGATCCTCTTCTACCATCGTCCACCCGGCAGCCGTTACGATCGCCTCATGGGACACCAGGTGATACATAGCAACCAGTGATGAATAAAGCCGACCTGGTATATATCAGCAGATTATACAAGCTCTTTAAACCATTCTATTCAGGCATGGGCCATGTGCTTATGTTTCATCGTGTTGGTAAGAATGATGACCAGGTTTTCACGGGCGATCTCCAGGTGAGTCCGGAGTTTCTGGAAATAACTTTAGAATACTTTATCTCCAGGAAAATTGATGTTGTTTCGCTGGATGAGTGTCATCGTCGGATTTCTTCCAAAACGAGGGCAAAACGTTTTGTAACATTCACCTTCGACGATGGGTATGCTGATAACCTGACACATGCACTACCTGTCTTTGAAAAATACAATGCCCCCTTTGCTGTGTTCCTGACCACAGGTTTTCCGGACCATAAGATTGTGCTCTGGTGGTACCTCCTGGAGAACCTGGTAATGAACGTCGACAAAGTTGAATTTGTGGATGGAGGTCGCTCCTTTTTATATGGCACTGCCACAGAGGATGAAAAAAAAGATGCTTTCTGGAAGATCCGAAGGTATATTATGCAAAGTAAACAGGAGGAATTACTGCCCAGACTTAAAAATATCTTCTCTACGGATCAGAAGGGCTTGTTGGGCCTTACCAGAGAGATGGCCCTATCCTGGAAACAGGTAAGAGAACTAAGTAATCATCCCCTGGTTACCATTGGTTCCCATACGGTAAACCACATGGCTTTAAGCCAATTGCCGGAAGAAAAAGTATATACGGAAATAGAGGATGCCATAGAGATCATCCAGGAAAAAACCGGGAAGCCTGTTGCACATTTGGCCTACCCTTATGGAATAGCCTCCACCGTGGGTCCCAGGGAAATTAAAATTGCCAGTCAATGCCATGTGAAGACCGCTTTTACCACCGAGAGCAGTAATCTGTTAAAGCGACACACCAAAAATTTGTTTGCCCTGCCCCGCATTGAAATGACTGAAGGCTGGGATGATCAATACTTCGATCTTTATGTAAATGGCTTTACTCCATTTGTGCACAAACTCATAAGATAATCTCTTTCCCCACTTAATACCGGTATCCGGACCTATTATAGTCCTATGGACGCTGATATCCCACGCATGGCATCCACCGAGATTTGTATAAATTCATCCAGCGGGATCCCGATCTTTTCACACTCCAGAATATGGTCGCGATTCACACTGGCTGCAAAGGCCTTCTCCTTCATCCGTTTGCGTACCGATTTGTACTTGATACTTTCGATTTTTTTATCCGGATAGACCAGGGTAGTGGCATAGATCAGCCCGGTGATGGTCTCCCCGGCAGCAAGGGCATGCTGAAAACGAGTGGACCGGGCCATACCCGTGGCCTCATCGTTATGCATGCGAATGGCATCGAGCATCTCGGAATCGAATCCAAAATCCCCCAGCAATTCTGCTGCTTTCAGGGCATGCACTTTGGGATCTGCATCGGTAAACTCCACATCCACATCGTGCAGCAGTCCGGTCAGACCCCAACGATCTTCATCCTCACCAAGCCTGACTGCAAGGGCACGCAACACCGCTTCCGAGGAAAGGCAGTGCACAATAGTTTTCTCATTTTTCACATGTTCCCGTAATCTGCCAAGTGCTTTTTCCCTGGTAATTTCCATCAATTAATCCTGTTTTGGTTTAAATAATTGCTTACATAATCCTCCACGCCCGCTTCCAGCGAAGTGAAAGGTAAGTCGTAACCGGCCTTCCTGAGTTTATCCATATCAGCCTCGGTAAAGTACTGGTACTTGTCACGTATATCCTCCGGAGTATCGATAAATGAGAGGACGGGCTCCTTCTCCATGGCCCGGAAGGTAGAGCTTACCAGGTCCGAAAATGCGCGTGCTTTCCCGGTCCCCAGGTTATAGAGACCACTATCAGGGCGGTTCTCCATGAGAAAGAGGATCACATCCACCACATCCTTCACATAGATGAAGTCGCGGGACTGCATCCCATCCCCGAAATCGGGATGGTGTGAACGGAACAACTTCATCCCCCCGGTTTCCGTAATCTGCTTGAAAGCATGGTAAACCACCGAAGCCATTCTCCCCTTGTGATATTCGTTGGGACCATATACATTGAAAAATTTCAGTCCGGCCCAGAAGAAGGGCCTTCGCTCCTGCTCAAGTACCCAGCGGTCAAATTCATTTTTACTTCGACCGTAGGGATTGAGCGGTTGCAGCTCCGGAACCACCTGGTGGTGATCCACATACCCGTGCTCTCCAAGTCCGTAGGTGGCAGCCGAACTGGCATAGATCATAGGCAAGCCGAACTCCACACATAGCTTAAAGAGCTCTTTGGAGTAGTCCAGGTTTAGCTCCAGGAATACCTCCCAGTCAAACTCCGTGGTATCGGTCCGCGCCCCCAGGTGAATAAGCATTTGCACCTGCCTGTGGTGCTCCCTCATCCACTCCGAAAAATCATGACGGTCAACCAGGGCCGAAAAAGCCTTTCCTTCATAGTTTCGTTCCCGTTCGGGTCTGGAAAAATCGTCCACCAGAACCAGGTCACGGTACCCGGAACTGTTTAGCCCTGTGATCATATTGCTACCGATAAACCCGGCTGCACCTGTAATAACTATCATAGAACGCAAGATAGCGAATCCAACAGATTTCGTCCAGGAAGCTTGCATATTGTCCGCATATCTTTGTTTCTTTGTACTTATGGAACTTATCAATAACGGCTTGGGTGGAAACCGCAAGGGGGGTTATGACCGCATTGAACGTTGGGACGAGAAGACCAACACTGCCCTCACTGAGCATTACAAAGAAATCCTGAATCTGCTGGGAGAGGATGGTGAGCGGGAAGGCCTTAAAGAGACACCCCTCAGGGTTGCAAAATCCATGCAGTTCCTGACGCAGGGCTACGGAACAGATCCGGCCGAGATCATGAAGTCGGCCATGTTTTCAGAGGAGTACTCCGAAATGGTCATTGTGAAGGATATTGAGCTCTTTTCCATGTGCGAGCATCATTTGCTGCCCTTTATCGGGAAGGCCCATGTGGCCTATATTCCCAACGGACGAATCACCGGGCTAAGCAAAATAGCCAGGGTGGTGGATGGCTACGCCCGAAGACTGCAGGTGCAGGAACGGCTTACCGTGCAAATCAGGGACTGCATCCAGGATACACTGAAGCCCATGGGAGTGGCCGTGGTAATCGAAGCGCTGCATCTCTGTATGGTAATGCGTGGTGTACAGAAACAACATTCGGTCACCACCACTTCGGCCTTTACAGGTGCCTTTATGAATTCAGAAAAAACCCGTAAGGAATTTCTGGGTCTCATCGGCGAAAAATTACATTAATATTTAAGGAGACTATGAAAGCATATGTATTTCCCGGACAGGGAGCACAATTTGTGGGAATGGGAAAGGAGCTGTATGATCAGAATGCCCAGGCAAAAGGACTATTTGAACAGGCCAATGAGATCCTGGGTTTCAGGATCACCGACCTGATGTTTGAAGGGGAGGATGAAGATCTGAAACAGACCCGGGTCACCCAGCCTGCCATTTTTTTACACTCCGTGATTCTGGTCTCCACACTGGATGATTTTAGTCCGGATATGGTGGCGGGACACTCCCTGGGCGAGTTCTCGGCACTGGTGACCAACAAAGCGCTCTCTTTTGAAGATGGTTTACGTCTGGTGAGTAAAAGGGCCATGGCCATGCAGAAGGCATGCGAGGTACAATCCTCCACCATGGCAGCCATCATTGGCATGGAAGATAGCCAGGTGGAAGAGGTATGCGAAGCAATCGATGAAATCGTCGTAGCTGCCAATTACAACAGTCCGGGTCAGATCGTCATATCCGGATCGGTTCCGGGCATCGATGCCGCCGTGGAAAAGCTTTCGGCCCTGGGTGCCAAGCGTGCCCTGAAGCTGGCCGTGGGAGGTGCCTTTCACTCCCCTCTAATGGAGCCTGCACGGATCGAGCTGGAAGAGGCCATACAGGCCGCTCCCTTTGCAAACCCCATTTGTCCCGTCTACCAAAATGTAAATGCTCAACCTTCCAGCGATCCTGAAACAATCAAGGCCAACCTGGTGTCCCAGCTGACCTCGCCTGTGAGGTGGACCCAGACCGTTCAGCAGATGATAGCCGACGGTGCCAGCTCTTTTACCGAAGTGGGACCGGGCAAGGTCCTGCAGGGACTAATTAAAAAGGTTGACCGGGGCATGGAAACCCAAAGCGCATAGTTCAATTCCAATAAAACGCATATGAAGGTTCTGAAATTTGGTGGAAGCTCTGTGGGAAGTGCAGAGAACATCCTGCTGGTTAAAAAGATACTGGAGAAACAGGATGAGCCCTGCGTGGTGGTGATCAGCGCTTTCGGCGGAGTCACGGACCGCCTCATTCATGCAGCTCAACTGGCACGGGATCAGCACCCGGCTTACCAGGAGGTAGCCACTGTGCTTCGGTCCATACACATTGAGATGGTCAGCGACTTGCTCAAAGGTTCAGTCCAGGAGTCAGCCACCCAGGAGGTAAATAGCTTGCTGGATAGTTTTAATGAGGTCCTCCGGGGAGTATTCCAGCTTCGCGACCTGAGTGCTAAAACCCTGGACCTGGTGCTCAGTTTCGGGGAAAGACTCTCGGCCTCCATTGTAGCAAGGTACCTGGAGGGTGCACATTACATGGATGCGCGGGAACTGATCCGCACCGACAACCAGTTTGGAAGTGCCACGGTGGATATGGAGACGAGCAATATGGCCATCAGCGAAAGGTTTAAGGACCTTAAACAGCTTACCGTGCTGCCTGGATTTATTGCCTCCGACCACGAGGGCGAGACAACCACCCTGGGAAGAGGAGGATCGGACTACACGGCGGCCATACTGGCAGCGACCCTGGGAGCCAAGGTGCTCGAAATCTGGACCGATGTGGATGGCTTTATGACAGCCGATCCTAAGATTGTCCCCGAGGCTTATACTGTTGGATGCATGAGCTATGAGGAGGCCATGGAGCTCTCCCACTTTGGTGCCAGGGTGATCTATACACCCACCCTGACCCCGGCCTACAAGGCCAGCATTCCCATTAAAGTTAAAAACACCTTCAAACCCGAACTGGCCGGCACACTGATTACGGGGAGCAGCTTCTGCAAACAGAATGAACTAATCAAAGGGATCTCGTCCATTAACTTCGTTAGCCTGGTCACTGTCAAAGGAACAGGAATGGTTGGCAAAACAGGTACTTCTGCCAGGGTGTTCAGCTCACTGGCCAGGGCCCAGGTGAATGTGATTCTAATTACCCAGGCCTCCTCCGAAATGACCATCTCATTTGCCGTTTCCCCGGCCGACCAAAGTAAGGCTGTGGAAGCCCTTCAGGAGGAGTTTGAGATTGAAATTCAGCACCGAAAAGAGATGGAGATTGAGGTAATCACCAAACTCTCCATCATTGCCATTGTGGGTGAAGGCATGCGTCATGCCCCGGGTATTTCGGCCATCCTGTTTCGTTCCCTGGGAAGGAACGGGATCAGTGTCATAGCCACGGCCCAGGGTTCAAGCGAACTGAATATCTCGGTGGTAATCAAAGTCAATAGTCTGAAGAAAGCCATGAATGTGATCCATGAAGGCTTTTTCCTCTCGGATTACCGTGAGCTGCATCTTTATCTGGCCGGACTGGGCAATGTGGGTCAGAAACTGATGATGCAACTGCAGAAACAGCAGCATAAGCTACTTGAGAACCTGAAACTGAAGGTAAACCTGGTGGGTATCATCAACAGCAGGAAGATGGTGATTGACCCTTCCGGAATCGATCCCGCCAACTTCCGGGAAAGACTGGAAAAGGGTGAACCCTCCGACCTGGATAGAATGATTGAAGCCATCGGGCAGAACAACCTCCGCAATTCGGTCTTTATCGACTGTACTGCCAACGAAGAAGTAGGAATGTTGTATGACCGCCTCTTCGAATACTATGTATCTGTGGTTACAGCAAATAAGATCGCTGCCAGTTCTTCCTATGAGAACTACAGAAGTTTAAAAATGAAAGCGATCCAGAAGGGTGTAAAATTCAGCTTTGAAACCAATGTGGCCGCGGGCCTGCCGGTGATCAGCACCATCAATGACCTGATCAAAAGTGGTGACCGGATCCTGAAGTTGGAGGCCGTAGTTTCGGGGACCCTCAATTATATATTCAATACCATGAGCAGTGAAATTCCCTTCAGCAAAGCCATCCGCATGGCCATGGAGGAGGGTTACTCAGAGCCTGACCCACGTCTCGACCTGAGTGGTGCCGATGTAAAACGAAAGCTGCTGATCCTGGCACGAGAGTCGGGCTATGCTTTGGAAGAGCAAGATATAGAGGTGACCCCCTTTCTGCCGGAGGCAATGTTTGAAGGGAGCCAGGATGCTTTCTGGGATGGCGTCGGCAAGCTGGACACAAGCTTTGAAGAGAAGCGCATGAAGATGGCAGAGCAGGGATTGAAGTGGCGCTACCTGGCCATGCTGGAGAATGGCAAAGGGACCATGGGACTTATGGAAGTGGATTCCTCACACCCGGCATACCCCCTGGAGGCCAGCAACAATATTATTCTGATCACCACCGACCGCTACCACGAACTGCCCCTGATTGTTAAAGGCTACGGTGCAGGTGCAGAGGTTACCGCAGCAGGTGTTTTTGCGGATGTGATAAGAGTCGCCAATGTGTAAAACATTAAAGAAGTGAATATGATAGAGGCTGTAATTCTGGATATGGATGGGATCCTCATTGATTCGGAACGCCACTGGCAGCTTACCGAGCGGGCCATATTTGCCGAACTGGGAATCGATCTGACCGATGAGCTGCTGGTTCAGACCAGGGGCTTGCGCACCGAGGAGATGGTGGCGCACTGGTCGGCCAGGTTTCCTATGGATGGAACAGATTCCGGAGCACTGATGGAGGATTATGACCGGCGCATGGTGGAGACCATGAAGAAGGAGGTAAGCCTCATGGAGGGTGCCAGGGACTTGATCGGGATGTTCAGGGAGATGGGACTGCCTGTGGCACTGGCCACCTGTTCCACAGAGGATCATATTGATGCGGTCATGGAGAAACACGGGCTCAGAGCTTCCTTTGATCTCCTGGTTTCAGCTGCTGTTGATATGCCTGGAAAACCACACCCCGAGGTCTTCCTGCGCACGGCCACCCTGCTGAAGGTCGACCCCACACGTTGCCTGGTCTTCGAGGACTCCTTCTACGGGGTCGTTGCAGGCAAGGCGGCCCGTATGAAAGTGGTGGCCATGCCGGATCACTCGGAATTTAACCAGGAACGCTTTGGTGCAGCGGATCTGAAAATCAGATCCCTGTGCGATTTTACCATTGATACATTTCATAATCTGCAGGAGAAATAATGGCAAGAGATGAGATAAAAGTATACGGACCGGCAACCGTCTCCAATGTGGGACCGGGATTTGACTTGCTGGGTTTTGCCCTGGAGTCGCCCGGCGACGAGCTGATTGTCCGGAGGAACGGAACCTCCAAGCTGGTACTGTACAATCAAACGGACAGCAAGCTACCCACCGACCCGGAGCTTAACGTGGCAGCTGTAGCCGCAGCTTCCCTGCTGAGGGAATTGCACAGCAATGAAGGATTTGACCTGGTCTTTACCAGGAAGATCAATCCGGGCAGCGGTGTGGGATCCAGTGCGGCCAGCTGTGCGGCAGCCGTGGTAGGGCTCAATGAACTGCTGGGCTCCCCTTATGAAATAGCCGAGCTGATCCCCCATGCCATGGAGGGCGAAAAAGTGGCCAGTGGATCCACTCATGCCGACAACATTGCCCCTGCCATGTTGGGCGGGATAACCCTCATACGGGGATACGATCCCCTGGACATAAAGCACATTCCCTACCCGGACGATTTATGGTGTGCGGTAATCCACCCCCATCTGGAAATTAAAACCGCCGAAAGCCGGAAGCTGATCCCTCAAACGGTGCCGCTTGAGACCGCCTTAAAACAGGCTGGAAACCTGGCCGGACTGGTGGCCGGATTAACTACGGGCGATTATCCCCTCATCGGGCGCTCGGTAAGCGACCTGTTTGCAGAGCCCTACCGGATCCATCAGCTACCCGATTATAAAGCACTGAAAGAGTCGGCCCTTAATGCCGGCTCAGTGGGGACAGGACTTTCGGGTTCGGGTCCCTCTGTATTCAGTCTATGCAGGGGCGAGGAGATGGCCTCAGGCGTGGGAGAGCAAATGAAAAAACATTTTACGGTTCGAGGCATCGAATCCAGGGTCTACATTTCCCGGATCAGTCAGGCCGGTTGTAAAATTATCTAGGATGCACTACTACAGTACCAGCAACAGGGAGCTAAAGAGTACACTGAAAGAGGCCGTCCTCAGAGGGCTGGCGCCTGACCGGGGACTATACATGCCCTCGTCGGTCCCCGTCCTTGACAGGAAGACAATGGAAGGTTTCAGGAACATGGAACTGCCCGCAATCGCAGTCACCCTTTCCAATGCTCTTTTTGGATCGGATATTCCTGAATCTGAACTCACAAGACTTACTGAAGAGGCCATCAATTTTGATACACCACTTGTTCAGGTGGACGAGGGCCTATATGCCCTGGAGCTATTCCATGGCCCCACCCTGGCCTTCAAAGATGTGGGTGCAAGGTTCCTGGCCAGGCTCCTTGCATATTTCACCAGAGCTTTGGATGAAGATATCCATGTACTGGTGGCCACTTCCGGCGATACCGGCAGCGCTGTTGCCAACGGCTTCCTGGACGTGGAAGGTATAAAGGTTCATGTGCTCTACCCCTCGGGAGGTGTCACACCCTTGCAGGAGAAACAGTTTACCACCCTGGGATCTAACATCACAGCCCTGGAAGTGAATGGGAGTTTTGACGACTGCCAGCGCCTTGTGAAGGAGTGCTTTATGGATGAGGAGCTGGGCGGACAAATGAAGCTGACCTCGGCCAACTCCATCAACCTGGCCAGGTTCCTCCCCCAGGCCTTCTACTATTTCAGAGCATGGGCACAGCTGGAACCAGGAACAAAGGCCTTCTTCTCAGTTCCCAGTGGAAACTACGGAAATATGACGGCCGGACTGGTAGCCAGGGAGATGGGACTGCCGGTGCATACCTTCCTGTCGGTCAATAACCTCAACAAGGTGGTAGCCTCTTATCTGCTCACAGGCAAATATAGCCCAAGGCCCTCCATTCCCACCATTGCCAATGCCATGGATGTGGGCGATCCCAGCAATTTCGACAGGATCCTCGATCTCTTCGATCATCAGCACGAGAGGATCACCCGGCATTTGCATGGATATAGCTATACGGACAAAGAGATCCGGGAAGTAATCGCAGAGGTATACAGGGAAAAGGGGTATCTGTGCGATCCACATGGTGCCACAGGATACCGGGCTGCACAAACATACAGAAAGGAGCACCCTGAACTAACAGGAATCTTTCTTGAGACAGCACATCCGGCCAAATTCATAGAGCATGTGGAGGGAGTGATTGGTACAGCGATGGAGCTTCCGGAACGCCTGGCCGCTTTTGCGGACCGGGAAAAACAGGCTGTGTTCATTCAGCCTGATTACAAGGAATTCAAAGAGTATCTGCTAAATCGAATTTAGTTTCTTGGTCTTTTTACCGGTAGCAGCAATCTTCATCCTGGAGCTGAACTCAAATACCTGGGGTACTTTCTCCAGGGCCAGCTTCTCTGCGCACAATTTTTTAAAGGCCAGCTCTTCCACGGATGGATCTTTCAGATCGGCCACCACCACTTCAGCCTTAAGTGCTTCTCCAAGGATCTCATCAAAGATGGCCGAGATGGAGCAGTCAACCACCCCCGGGATGCTTACAATCACCTCCTCAATCTCCTTGGGACTGATGCGCCGGCCTCCCACTTTAATAATCTCCTTGCGCCTTGCCGTATGGAAAAAGAAGCCATCATCGTCCCGGTAAGCCAGGTCGCCTGTTTGGAGCCATCCATCCTTCAGGGTGGCAGCAGTTCCTTCCTCATCGCCCAAATATCCTTTCATAATATTGTCGCCCCTTGCCACCACTTCACCTACAACTCCGGACTCCAGCACCGGATTCCCCTGGTCATCAACCAGATCCAGGGTAACGCCGGGAATCGCTTTCCCCAGTGAACCCAGCTTCTCTACCAGTCGCTCGGGTGGCATATAGGTGAGCCTGGCAGTGGCCTCGGTCTGTCCGTACATCACATAGAAGGTGATATCTGGCTGGCTGTCCAGGAACTCCTGTATAAATACCTTATGTAGCTTTCCCCCGGCCTGTGTCACATACCTTAAGTCGGGGAAATTATCGCTCTTAAATGATTTTGATTTGCGCAAGAGTACCTGGAAATGGCTGGGCACACCTGAAAATCCGGTACATTTAAATTTTTTCAGGTCATTGATCACCGCACCCAGGAACATGAAATTGTTATTGAATACCACACTGCCGCCAACTTTCAGGTGGGTATGCAGAAGGGAGAGCCCATAGCAGTAGTAAAAGGGCAGCACGATTTCAATCACATCATCGGCGGTGAGCTTCAGATACTCGATAATCGAATCGGTATTGGCAATAATGTTCCGGTGGGTAATCATCACCGCCTTGGGTTCGCCCGTTGAGCCCGAGGTAAAAATAATCTCGGCCAGGCGGTCCTCACTGAAGGACTCCTCGCTAAAGAGATTCATGGTCAGATCGTTCTTTCCCTTCCCCACTTCCGGAACTGCGTCATATACCATATCAACCAGAGACCACCTGGGATCGCTGCTCAAAGCGGGTGCTACGAAAGCAATTTTCGATTTGCAGAGATCCACGATATAGCTAAGGTTGTTCTCCTCAATGGAAGGATTCAGCGGAACACAAACGTTGCCCGACTTCATAATGGCCAGATAGGACACCAGGAAAAACGC
>DAOWFP010000208.1 GCA_030637895.1 Bacteroidota bacterium
GCCGACCCGCTCTTTTTGATGAGTTTTCGGGCGGTAATTGGTCCAATGGCCGGGGCCATGGTTAATGCAATCTGGTATTGCAGTTCACTGTGGGTGGAAGATGACATCTTTTACAGGATTGATGTTATGTAATCCGTGTATATCGAAGTCCGTATTGTAAAAATGATGCTTTAAACTCTTACTTACTGAAATATAATGGTGTAAGTCAAGTGTTCTTAAGCCTGGGGGGTGTATTTTTCCAGCGACTCAAGCATCTTCTCACGATCCTCCTTATCCAGGGCGGATAGGCTGATCTGTGGATAAACGACTGCCTTGCCACGGAAGTTCTGGTGGAGGATCAGGTAGTGCTGTGTTTTAAAGAGAAAGGGCTTGAGTTCGTATTTTACAAAGTGCTGTTTTGGAATCTCGATGGAGTTCTTCCGGTTGGTAAACATGCTTACCGGGTAGAACCTCACCACAATCTTCTCCCCCTGGTCGTTGTAAGAGACAAAGTAGGGGCGCTTCAGGAAGTTGATCCAGTTTACGATGATGTAAATGGCAGAGATAAAGATGACCACATGATATTTGGAGAGCCAGAACTCTGTTTCATCAAACCAGGGAAGAAATACAATCGCCAGAATGATCAGTGAAAATACAACGGTCATTACCAGCCTGCTCAGCCAGATCCGATAGGTGTTTTTCTGGTTATCTATTTTCATGTTTTCTACGTTGCCGTTCTTTTTTAATCAGGGACAGCTCTCTCCCTGTTTGGCCCTTAACCGAGGTGTTTTCTTCTACCCGGCGCATGAGGTAGGGCAGTACAAAATGAACCGGACCGTAAGGTACATATTTTGCGACATTAAAACCAGCGTCAGACAGGTTGTAGGAGATGTGTTCACTCATGCCATAAAGCTGGGAGAACCAGATACGCTTATCGGCCGGATCAATCCCTTGCTCAATCATCAGATCGGCCAGGTACTTGCTGCTGTACTCGTTATGGGTTCCGTTGAAGATGGAAACAATATCCAGGTTATCCATGGAAATTTTGAGGGCCAGATTGTAATCTTTGTCGGTACTCTCCTTGTCGGGTTGGATGGGATCTTCATAGCCCATTTTCTCAGCACGTAAGCGTTCTCTTTCCATATAGGCACCACGTACAAACTTGGCCCCCAGGAAGAATTTTTCTTCACGTGCCTTCTTGATATCGGCTTCCAGGATGGCGATCCGGTCATGACGATACATCTGGTAGGTATTGAATACGATGCATTTTTCTTTGTTATAAAGCTGCATCATCTCCATCACTACTTTATCGATAAAGTGCTGAATATAGGTGTCTTCAGCGTCGATCATAATGGGAATATCATTTTCAAAGGCAGTCTTGCAGAGGGTGTCTATCCTGTTGCGGAACTTCTCACCCTCTTCTTTGGTCTCTGCGTCAGGAGTGCCTTCTCCGCTGAGTACTTCCAGGGCATGGTGCTTGCCAAAAGCGGTGGGTTTGAAAACAGCAAAGGGAATCTCGGGATTCTTTCCTGCATTTTTTACTGCACGAAGTGTTTCTTCCAGAGCAGCGCGAATTGCTTTATCGCTCTCCTTACCTTCCACCGAATAGTCGAGGATGGAGTATACATTGGCAGTATTGATCTTTTCAACAGCTGGCTGGCAATCTTCCAGGGTTTCACCACCTACAAAATGTTTAAATGCAGTGGGCTTTACAATCCATCCGATGGGGATTCTTAGTGCCGAGCATACCTTGATCACTGGATTGCCTATTTTTACCAGGATGGGGTAGGAGATTAGTTTAAAAAGGATATATGCCCTGCGAAGGTCGCGGTCAGACTTTATACGAAAAGCCGTCTTTGTATCTTCAAAATTAATTTCTTTCATGTTCTCATTACTTGCTGTTATTTCAGGGTCGCAATATATGCTAATTATTATCTTTGATTTATGAAAAATGTCATCTCTGCTCCTTTAAATGCAGTCTTAGATACCATCCATATACCTTCTTCCAAGAGCATATCCAACCGGATGTTGATTATTCGTGCCCTGGCAGGATCGTCCATCCCCTTACAAAATCTATCGGAGAGTGATGACACGGTGGTGCTAAGCAAAGCCCTTGATAATCACGAAGCTGTAAAGGATGTGGGCCATGCAGGTACGGCTATGCGTTTCCTGGCGGCCTACTTTACTACACAGCCAGGCGAAGTTATTTTAACAGGATCGCAGCGGATGAAGCAACGTCCCATTGGGCCACTGGTGGATGCTCTAAAACAGGTGGGAGCCCGCATAAAATATATGGAAAATGAAGGGTGTCCGCCACTCAGGATCAGCGGTGGAGCTTTGACCGGTGGCAGCCTGGAGATCGAAGCAGGAATAAGCAGCCAGTTTATAAGTGCGTTGATGATGATCGGACCGGTGCTGGAAGGAGGCCTGACTATTGAACTGAAAGGTAGGGTGGTTTCAGCAACCTATATTGAGATGACCTTAGCACTAATGAACCAGTGTGGCGTCGGGGCAAGTTTTGATGGTAATAGGATCACGGTGCCTCAGGGCACCTATAACGTGGAAGATTTCAGGGTAGAATCGGATTGGAGCGGGGCCTCTTACTGGTTCCAGGTGGCCGCACTTCTTCCAGGATCGGAAATCACCCTGCCCTACCTGGGCGGGAATAGCCTGCAGGGAGATGCTGCACTGATTCAGATTTTCGATGCACTGGGTGTTCACTCGACCTTCACTGAAGAGGGACTTTTGCTTCGTTCCCAAAAAATAACCCTGCCTGAATATTTTGAGTATGATTTTACCGCTTGCCCCGACCTGGCACAGACCCTGGCAGCCACCCTGTGTGCCCTGGGCGTTCCTTACCGCTTTACCGGAACCATTACCCTGCGGGTGAAAGAGACAGACCGCATTGCAGCGCTTCAGACCGAGTTAAAGCGGGTTGGATTTGTGCTGACAGCTGATCCCAGGGGAGAGTGGCTTGAATGGGATGGATCGCGCTGTGAACCTCAATCGGATCCAGTAATAGAAACCTATCACGATCACCGCATGGCCATGGCATTTGCTCCGCTGGCCGCATGCCTTGGGCAAATATCCATTGAAGATCCCGGAGTGGTGAGCAAATCATATCCTGGCTACTGGAGCGACCTGGAGAAGACTGGTTTCAGGATAGGCTAAGACTGGTTCTTCCGCTGATTTCGAAAAAAGTCTTTTAAAAGAGTTGATGCCTCTTCTTCCAGGATGCCTGGAAGCACGACCGTTTTTTTATGAAGAATCTGCTCTTTCAGACGGGAAAAACCCTCCTTTGGATCGGAGGCTGCAAAAACCAAGCTGCCCAGCTGGGCCCATTTCAGGGCGGCGGCACACATCACACAGGGTTCAAGGGTAACAAAAAGAGTACAATCTGTCAGGTACTTGGCACCAAGGTAGTTGGCGGCTGAGGTAATAGCAATCATCTCTGCATGGGCGGTCACATCATTTAGCTGTTGGGTCATGTTATGGGCCCTGGCAATGATCCTGTTCTGAATCACCACCACGGCCCCTACAGGGACCTCCTCCTGCTCAAGAGCTTTACGAGCTTCCTTAAGTGCCTCATTCATAAAATATTCATCAGAAAATAGCGGGTAACTCATGCTTTAAGATCTAAGTTTACTTTTCCTCTTAAAAGTTGCTAAATTTACACCTCAATAAAGTTACAAAAATAGAATCTTATGTACAGGACACACAATTGCGGGGAGTTGAATATGAAGAATGTTGGTGAGGAAGTGATGCTCTCCGGCTGGGTTCAGAAGTCCAGGGACCTGGGTGGTATGACCTTTGTGGACCTGCGCGACCGCTATGGGATTACCCAGCTGGTGTTTAATATGGAGACCAATCCCGCTTTGTGTCAGGAAGCGCGTAAACTTGGAAGAGAATTTGTAGTAAAGGCATCAGGAAAGGTGGCCGAGCGAAGCAATAAGAATCCGCAGATTCCCACCGGGGAGATTGAGATATTGGTGGGGAAACTGGAGGTCCTGAATAGTTCAGAAACACCCCCTTTTACCATTGAAGAGAATACAGACGGGGGAGATGACATTCGCATGAAATACCGCTACCTCGACCTTCGAAGGAAGGCTGTTCGTGAGAACCTGCAACTGAGGCACCGCACGGCCATTGAGATCACAAAATACATGAGTGAAGAGGGGTTCCTGGAAGTGGAGACCCCGGTTCTGATCAAATCGACTCCGGAAGGAGCCAGGGATTTTGTGGTGCCCTCACGGATGAATCCCGGGGAGTTTTATGCCCTTCCCCAGTCACCCCAGACCTTTAAACAGCTGCTTATGGTAGCTGGATTTGATAAATATTTCCAGATTGTCAAATGCTTCAGGGACGAGGACCTTCGGGCCGACCGTCAGCCTGAATTTACACAGATCGACTGCGAGATGTCCTTTGTGGAACGCGATGATGTGCTTGCTGCTTTCGAGGGACTGGCCAAACATCTGTTCCGTTCAATCAAGGGGGTTGAGATTCAGGAAGAATTTCCGAAAATGGACTATTCAGAGGCCATGAGCAACTATGGAAACGATAAGCCCGATATTCGTTTTGATATGAAGATCAGCGAGATGTCGGAGCTGGTTAAAGGCTTAGGTTTCCAGGTCTTCGACTCGGTGGAGTATATCGGTGGGATTTGTGCCGAAGGGTGTGCCGGGTACAGCCGCAAGCAGCTGGATGCCCTGACCGATTTTGTGAAACGTCCCCAGATAGGGATGAAGGGAATGGTCTATGTGAAATATAACGAAGATGGAAGCCTGAAATCGTCTGTGGATAAATTTTATGATGAAGCTGCCTTAAAGGAGTGGGCAGCATTGTTTGGAGCAAAGCCCGGCGACCTGATCCTGGTTCTGGCCGGCGATCTTGAGCTTACACTCAAGGCCCTCAGTGAACTTAGGCTGGAGATGGGAGGGAGACTCGGACTGCGCGATCCAAATGTCTTCAAACCTTTATGGGTTGTGGATTTTCCCTTGCTGGAGTGGGATGAAGACACGAAACGATTTCATGCCATGCACCACCCCTTTACAAGTCCCTACGAAGAGGATATGGAGCTGTTCAGGACTGACCCGGGGAAAGTGCGTGCACGTGCCTACGACCTGGTGATCAATGGTGTGGAGATTGGTGGTGGTTCCATCCGGATCCATGATGAGGGACTGCAGAAGCAGATGTTCGACAACCTGGGTTTTACAGAGGAGGAGGCACGCAAGCAGTTTGGCTTCCTGATGAGTGCCTTCCGTTATGGTGCACCTCCCCACGGGGGGATCGCCTTTGGCTTTGACCGCTGGGTGGCTCTTTTTGCAGGCATTGAATCGATTCGTGATGTGATCGCCTTCCCCAAGAACAATTCGGGCCGCGATATGATGATCGATACTCCCTCTACTATTTCTGAAGAGCAACTTAAAGAGCTAAGCCTGAAGTTGAATTTGAAGCATTGAGATAAATAACTGCTATGTCAAAAGTAACACTGTTGCTTTTCCTTTTTCTTACAGTTATATCCTATTGCGAACCATCTTTTGCCCAGGTGGCCATCGATCCGGGCGATCCGCCCAATCCAGGCCATCTTCCTGAATTTTACGGGTCCACATTATCCGACATAGAAGAGGAAGTAAATCATATTGAAAAAGGAGAAGTTAAAGTGGTAGCTACTTCCCCCGGGGGATACCCGGTTTATGCGGTCTGTTACGGGGAAAAGGATAATTTTCATTCACAGGCCAACTACAATTCGGCTGTGGCTGCACGGGATCCACTCTCATATGCAAAGAAAGACAGCAGCCATAAACCAGTGGTCTTTTTCCTGGGTCCTGTGCATGGACAGGAAGTTGAAGGGATTGTGGGTTTGGTCAATCTGATCCATGTTGCGGAGACTGGCAGAGATCATCGTGGACAGGAATGGACCTCATTAAAAAGTAAAATTGAACAATGCAGGATTGTTATCGTACCCTGTGGAAATCCTGACGGACGCAAGAGGTGCCCCTACGATAGTTTTGTGGGCCTGCCGGTAGAGATTATGACAAAATACGGGCAGGGAACAAGAACTGACGGATCCTCCTGGGGATGGCCCCAGGCCAAATCGATTCATCCCATGCAAGGAAATGTGGGAATTCTTGGAGCCTATTTTAATGATGAGGGTATCAATGTGATGCATGACGATTTCTTTGCTCCCATGGCAGGTGAAACGGAAGCCGTTTTGGAGATAGCCCGTTCGGAAGCACCGGATATGACGGTATCCTTGCATTCACATCACCAGAAGCCCAGGATCCTTCCGGCCTACTATGTACCCTGGTTTATGAAAATGAGGATAGATAGCCTGACCAGGAAGGTGAACCAGCGTTACCTAAACGTCGGCCTTCCCAGCATTCCGGACGATTGGATTTCCTTACCTGGTGTTGAGGACGAGATTTACCCTCCCAGTACCAGCTTTAATCTAATTAGTGCCCTGCATCATATATCCGGAACCATGGCCTTCACCTTTGAATGCAGTCACGGCACTGTGACCGATACGGAACCGGAACCACAGGTCAGCTACAGCGATATTCTGGATATCCAGCTGAATCTTTATGAGGTGATGCTGGACTATATTTTGGAGCACAGCTTGTATTAGAGACAGCTTAAAGCTATTTTTGATAGCTTATGAAAGATCCTGCTTCCTCCCAAAGCCCGGAACGATTATTATCACTTGATTTTTTCCGGGGAGCAACCATGTTTTTATTGATTGCTGAATTTACCCACCTCTTTTCTTTTTTGCACGATCCTTCATTGGATGGATCTTTTATTTATTCTCTTGCTGAGCAGTTCCATCATCATCCCTGGAGCGGCTTGCGCTTCTGGGATCTGATCCAGCCCTACTTTATGTTTATTGTAGGAGTGGCCATGCCCTATTCTCTGGCCAACCGTGAAAAGCGTGGTAAGTCATCTTCCCAGATCACCAGGCATGCCTTTCAGAGGGCTTTCCTGCTACTGTTCCTTGGCTGGGCGCTGTATTGTATTGGCCCGGGAAGAATTGAGTTTCGATTCCAGAACGTGCTGGCACAGCTTTCCGTGACCTACATATTCGCCTTCCTGGTCATGAAAAAAAGGGCATGGGTGCAAATCCTCATCTCTTTTCTGCTCATCGCACTTACCGAGATAATCTACCGGGGTTTCCCGGTAGAAGGTTTCAACCACGCCTTTGTCGCCAATGAGAATTTTGGAACCTGGCTCGATCTGCAATACGGGGGAGCTGACCTGAACGGGCACTGGGTCTCTTTTAATGCCATTCCAACCACTGCACATACCATTTGGGGAGTACTGGCAGGCCAGTTGCTAATGAGTCAGCGGAAGGCTAGTCAAAAGCTGAGGATATTAATCATCGCTGGATTGATTGGTATAATTGCGGGCTATGGGCTCAGTCCTATTACACCGATTATCAAGCGGATTAGCACCTCCACCTTTGTGATTGTAAGTGGCGGCTGGGCCTTCCTGACCCTGGCTTTCTCCTACTGGTTGATTGGTATGAAAAAGCGTCAGAAGTGGTCGCTTTTTTTCAGAGTCGTGGGACTGAATCCCCTGTTTATTTATCTGTTTGCCCATGTGGGTGGTGCAGTTTTTATCGAAGCTATCATCCATCCATTTACCTTTCTCCTCTTTGGCTGGATGGGAACATTAACGGCATCTATTATCACCAGTGCCATCGTTCTGTTTTTGCTGTGGTATATTTGTCACTGGTTAAACAAGCGAAAAATATATATCAGAATCTAAATCACTTTTTAAACTACATAAGATGTATAGCTTACGTATGATTCCTTTCCTGATACTGGTCTTTCTGCTATCTGCTTGTACTGGTAACAAGGCGGAGCTTTACCAGGAAATGACCCAAATTGATGCCC
>DAOWFP010000091.1 GCA_030637895.1 Bacteroidota bacterium
CCGCCATCCTGAAAGGGATCATGGAGAAGCTGGACGAGGGACCACTGACCGGTTCTTATGCCCGTGACATCCGCGTCTATGTTTATGATGGTAAGATGCACCCGGTGGACTCCAATGAGATCTCTTTTATGCTGGCTGGACGACACGCCTTCAGCCAGGCCTTCAAGATAGCCGGTCCTAAGATCATGGAGCCGGTTTACGAAGTAGAGGTACTGGTACCCTCCGACTACATGGGTGATGTAATGAGTGACCTGCAGGGCAGGCGTGCCATCGTACAGGGCATGGCCAGCGAAAAAGGCTTTGAGAAGATTACAGCCAAAGTGCCACTGGCGGAGATGAATAAATACTCCACTTCACTGAGTTCACTGACCAGCGGACGCGCCATGTACAGCATGAAGTTCGACGAGTATGCACAGGTACCGGGAGAGATCCAGGATGAACTCCTGAAAGCGTACGCGGCTGAACAGGAAGAGGATTAAACCCACTACAGGATAATAAAATCGGGGGCTTAAAACCGTCACAAGTGACTGTTTGTAGGCCCCCTTTTTTATTAGGTGGAGGAATGGATTTCCTTTGCACCGTACCAGGAGTTGAGTTCGCTCCAGGGAACCATGAGGGGCCGCTTAAAGGCCATCTGTACCGTTTCGAGTTGCTCTCCCTTAATCTCAATTTGCTCCATGGAGGTGGGTTTCATGCCCACACGGAAGGCCATGGCTAATTGGGCAACTTCATTTTTGTGAAATCCCATAATCTTGGCGGCTACCATATCGGTGGCCAGTGGATTGGTCCCCGCTACGATCAGATCGGTCTTGACCAGGTCCCCGTCGGTGGGCCCGTCTCCTTCCATGGACATGGATCCGTCAATCACGGTTAAACCCGGGGGACAGGCTCTGACCATATCCAGGATCTCAAAGGAAACACAGGGAGATCTCTTTTCAAATGACTCGTTATGTATGCAGGATCTTACCGAACAGTAGGCACTGCCAGGATACAATCCCATCAGGTTTTTCATTCCAAGGCTTACCCTGGCCAGCACGTGGGTTTTCATCATGGGGACGGAACAGAGCAGGTCTATCTCCGACAGGGATTTATGCACCACGATTTTATTGAATACAAAGGCATCCGGAACGTCCACCTCTACCATCTCCCCTGTATGAAAATTGATCAGGGGGATCCCCAGGGACTGGGCCAGCTCGGTATAACCCAGCTGGTCGAACACATACTGCTGCATGGGATCCAGTATTCCAGGATCTTTTGAGAAGTGCACACCCTCCTCATCGGCATTGAATCCGGGTGCAGCAGCCGAACCTTCCCCTATGCTTACTTCTTTCCCTGCCTTCAGCATCAGCTCCGCCAGTGACCGGATTACTTCCGGTTTGGTGGTGCAACGTGGATCGGGCCCGACCAGGTTGGGTTTCAGCATGATTCGCTGTTTATCCCTGCATACTTCTTCGATCCCTCCCAGCAGCTCAATGGCCTCTTCAACGGCATAAGCAATGTTATCATCTTTAATTCTTACCACACTGACCACAGGAGGCGAAGCAGCCAGAGTGAAGCCAGAGGCAATACCCAGGGTACCAACAGCACTGGTGATGACGAATTCCCGTCGGGAAAAATTCTTCTGTTTATTCATAAGACTTGGGTCTGGATTGCAGATCCAAGTTACGACAGAAGCAGCATATCAGTCAAGTAAATTGCTGTTGTACCTACCTGTTATTGAACTGCATCGGAGCTCATGCAGTATTTGTATCAGACCTCCTGCATATCCCATTTCCGGATTTCTTGCAAGTCACCATCCGGTGACTAAGTCACCAGTTAGTGACTTATAAGAAATGATCGCAATTTTGTTTTTCCGTGTATATTCCTGTTATTCAGCCTATTAGAAGAGCGGCTATTCGCATGCAAATGACCTTAGAAGTCACTCATTTGAGAAAAAGTCACCGGATGGTGACTTCCCGATTTTCTGAATTGGACATCCCGGTTTTCTATTGCTTATCATATGGTGAGCCCCTGAAGCCAGCCTACTTCAATAGCTCCTTCAGTTTATCGTTCAGATAACGCCCGCGCAGACCTACTGATATGATGATGCCATTGCCATCGATGAGGGTGTTGGCAGGGATGGACGTAACCTCATACTCAATGGCCGGAGCAGATTTCCATCCTTTCAGATCGCTTACATGAGATTCCCACTCCAAACTGTCCTTATCAATGGCTGCGACCCAAGACTCCTTACTCTTGTCGAGGGAGACACTATAGATGGTAAACCCGGAGCCGTTCACAAACTCCTTGTCCATGTATTGGCGATAGGTGTTCACCAGATTTGGATTTTCCCTGCGGCAGGGGCCGCACCAGGCGGCCCAGAAATCGATCAAAACCATCTGCCCGCGCAGAGAAGAGAGGGAAATCTTTTCCCCAGCCGGGGATTCAAGCACCAGGTCAGGCGCCCTTTGGCCAATATGGATGCCCGTCTCCACTTCAGCTTGCCCTTTTGCACCACTTGACAAAAGAAAGATAGTAACCAGGATAATATAGTGTGCAGCTTTCATGTTTCAGATTTAGGTACTCCCATTCAGGATTTTCGGTTTATTTCAGGAACTCTTTCAGCTTGTTATCCAGTAACTCGCCCCTCAGATTCTTGGCCACGATAATACCATTTCCATCGATGAGGAAGCTTGAAGGGATTTGCATCACCCCGTACTGGGCAGCGGCAGCGGATTGCCAGTATTTCAGGTCGCTTACATGGGATTCCC
Source organism: Bacteroidota bacterium (assembly GCA_030637895.1). Lineage (GTDB taxonomy): Bacteria > Bacteroidota > Bacteroidia > Bacteroidales. Next base: position 2,751 of record DAOWFP010000091.1, read on the forward strand.
ATACCAGACCATCTTTTTCTATGGCTGCAATCCAGGCCTCCTTGCTCCTGTCAAGGGATACCCCGTAGACGGTAAAGCCATTTCCACTCTGGAATTTTTTATCCTTGAAATGATGGTAGGTCTTTACCAGGTTTGGATTTTCATACCGGCAGGGGGAACACCAGGCGGCCCAGAAATCAATCTGAACCATCTTGCCACGTAGCGAGGAGAGTGCGATATTTTCACCTGTGGGCGATTCAAATACCAGTTCAGGAGCCCGTTCACCGATATTGATTCCGGTCTTGATCCCGTTCAGCTCCTCAGCAGGAGCCTCTGTAAGAGTCCCGCTACCACCCCTGGAACCACATGATAAAAGAAACAGGAATGCAAAGAGAATGTATAATGCAGTTTTCATATCTCAGATTTAGGGTTGCGTTGTAAAGTTAGAAAAATCCTGTTTATCAAGTCTCGCGACGGATAGAGGCCCCCAGCTGGTTCAGTCTGAAATCGATATTTTCATAGCCACGGTCGATCTGCTCTATATTATAGATGGTACTTGTGCCTTCGGCCGACATGGCGGCTATAAGCAGGGCCACCCCAGCGCGAATATCTGGTGAGGACATGGTGGTCGATCTGAGCCTGATGGCATGATCCAGTCCGATTACCGTTGCCCGGTGTGGATCGCACAGGATAATCTGTGCTCCCATATCGATCAGTTTATCGACGAAAAAGAGCCGGCTCTCGAACATTTTCTGGTGGATCAGCACGCTGCCCTTCGCCTGGGTGGCTGTGACCAGGATCACACTCAAAAGATCGGGGGTCAGCCCGGGCCAGGGAGCATCTGCTATGGTCATAATGGCACCATCGATAAAGGTCTCAATGGTATAGTGATCCTGTGCCGGAACATGAAGGTCCTCTCCACGCTTCTCCATGACAATGCCCAGACGTTGAAAAGAGCCTGGAATAATACCAAGTTGTTCGAAGGCTACATCTTTTATAGTGAGCTCAGACTTGGTCATGGCAGCCATCCCAATAAAGCTTCCTACCTCAATCATATCGGGCAATACGGTATGTTCTGTACCTTCCAGGACATCCACACCATGGATGGTAAGCAGGTTGGATCCTATGCCATCAATGGTGGCTCCCATGCGAACCAGCATCTTGCAGAGCTGCTGGATATAGGGTTCACAGGCTGCATTGTAGATGGTTGTGCTTCCATCTGCCATCACACTAGCCATTATAATATTGGCTGTTCCGGTTACCGAGGCCTCATCGAGGTGCATATAGCTACCTTTCAGCCTGGAGGCATTGACCTTATAAAAGTTCTCGGAATGATCAAAGTCAAAGGTGGCTCCCAGTGCCTGGAATCCAAGGAAATGAGTATCGAGCCGTCTCCGTCCGATTTTATCTCCACCGGGCTTGGGCAACACCGCTTTCCCATATCGTGCAAGCAGCGGGCCCAGAATCATCACAGATCCCCTCAGGGATGCACTTTGCTGAATATAGGCATCGGTTTGGAGATAGCCGAGGTCCACCTCCACCGCCCGGAAACGGTAGGTAGTATCGCTAAGCTTCTCGATTTCAACACCAAGATCCCGAAGCAGCTGGATTAACAAAAGCACATCCTTAATGCGGGGAAGGTTGTGTATGGTAACAGGTTCAGAAGTCAGCAGGGTGGCACAAAGAATCTGAAGTGCTTCATTTTTGGCACCCTGGGGGCTAATCTCCCCTTTCAGGCGTTGTCCTCCCTCAATGATGAACTTCCCCATGGATCAGGATTATTCTGACTATTGCTTGTGCTGGTTTTGCTGGTAGTGATGCTGGTGCTTGCCCTTTTTACCGCCCCCCTTTTTCTTGGGAATGATAGGACGGTTCTTGGCAAGGATATCTTTGGTTTCAGGCAGTTTCAGATCAGGGTTCACTTCCAGAACACCCCCTGACAGGGTCTTCATATCACCAAAAATCTCACTATCGCTGACCGCCTCTCTGTTCCAGGTGAGATATGATTTTTTCATATGATAAGCAATCATCTTCACCAGGTCGTCCTTTTCCTCACCCGACTCCAGTGCAACTGCCTTTTCAATCATCAATACGATGGAACGGCCATAGTGCTTCTTGGCAATCCTGTGTTGGTGATAGGGAACATTTTCGGGTTTACTCTGAAACGACTCAGGCTCCGGCCATGGGTAAGGCGAATCAATATCGAGTTCAAAATCGGCAATGATGGCCAGGTGATCCCATAGCTTATGTTTAAAATCGTTCACATCTCTCAGGTGAGGATTGAGGTTTCCCATCACTCCTATCACCGTTCGGGCAGCCTTGTTTCGTTCGTCACGATCCTCAACGGTCTTGATATGGTTCACCATCTTTTGGATATTCCTCCCATATTCGGGCAGGATCAGCTTCTTTCGGCTGGAATTATAATCGTATGTCATTGATTGAAATTTTTACAAAAGTACTTCTTTCTTTTTAATCCACCACTCTGAGCTTGGCAAACTTGAGCAGCAATTGCTTGGTTCCGATGGGAAATAGCACCGTGGCCTTGATATTGGAGCCCGTTCCCTCCAGATGATGTACCTCCCCAATACCAAATCGGGGGTGCTCCACTTTGGTGCCTACTTTGATCATCCCGGGATCGGAAGGAACGAAATCTTTGGGAGCCTGTGAGGAGGATGTGGAAGTGGGTTGTGGGCTACGGCTTACCTGGTTCACATTGACCATTTTGCGGCCTCCAGACTGAATTTGGGAAGGCTGTTTTCTTGATGCCATTACTTTGCGGTAGGCTTCGGGAACAAACTTCTCTTTTTCGCCCCCTTGGGTACCATTGCCAGGAACCACCGGGTAGAAATCGGGTGGAAGCTCCAGGTATTTGGTATCAATCTCCTTGATAAAGCGGCTGGGGGAACAGGCATTCTGAATACCCCATTTGTAACGCAGTGCCGCGTAGGTGATGGTGGCACTCTTTTCAGCCCGGGTCAGCGCCACATAGAAAAGCCTGCGCTCCTCCTCCAGATCCTTGGGGTTATCTGTGCTCATAGGTGAGGGGAAGAGTTCCTCCTCAACTCCGGCAATCACCAGGTGTTTAAACTCGAGCCCTTTGGCAGAATGAATGGTCATCAGGGTCACCCTGTTGTGGTCCTCCCCCTTCTCCTGGTCCATATCGGTCATCAGGGTCACCTCCTGTAGATAAATACCGAGGTTCATGTCCCCTTCCCGCTCCGGATCATCTGTAAACACCTTGATTCCGTTAAGAAGTTCCTCGATGTTCTCATACCTGCTCACATTCTCCGGGGTCCGATCTGCCTGCAGATCCTTGATGATCCCTGCTTCGCTGGCAATGGTGTAAGCCAGATCGAAGGCCTCCATCTCCTGGAGGCGCTGCCGGAATCCCTTGATCATCTGGGTGAAGCCCTGCAACTTGGTCAGGGTTCCTTTGTTAAATCCCAGGTTTACCTGATCCAGATGCGTAAGCACATCCCAGATATGGGAATCCAGCTTTTCTGCATAGCCATTCAACTTATCCAGGGTGGTCTTCCCGATCCCCCTCATGGGATAGTTAATGATTCGTTTCAGCGATTCATCGTCCCTTGGGTTGACCGTAATCCGGAAATAGGCCAGCAAGTCTTTGATTTCTTTGCGCTGGTAAAATGAGAGCGATCCAAACACTTTGTAGGGAATGTTCATCCGGCGAAGGCTCTCTTCAAAGATCCGGCTTTGTGCATTGGTTCGATATAGTATGGCAAAATCTTTGTATTCCAGCTGCTCCCTGAACCGGAGGTCAGAGATGTGCCCGGCCACCAGGAATCCCTCCTCCCGGTCATCCTTAGCCTTCACCACGCGTATGGGTTCGCCATTTTCATTCTTCGAAAATACTTCCTTGGAGATCTGTCCCCTGTTCTTTTTTATTACACTGTTGGCCGCATTAACAATGGTCTGGGTGGAACGATAGTTCTGCTCCAGTTTAAAAATACGGTAGTCGGAGTAGTCGTTTTTAAAGTTCAGTATGTTCTCGATGCGTGCTCCCCTGAAGGAATAGATGCTCTGGGCATCATCCCCTACCACACAGAGGTTGCGATGGATCTCGCTTAGCTTTTTCACAATCAGATACTGGGAGTAGTTGGTATCCTGGTACTCATCCACAAGCACGTAATCGAAGGCCTCCCTGTATTTGTCAAGCACTGCCGGATGGTCCCTGAACAAGAGGTTGGTCTGCAACAAAAGGTCGTCAAAGTCCATGGCCCCAAAATGCTTACAGCGCTTCACATAACGGTCATATACTTCGCCCAGCCGCGGACGGCGTGAAACCTGATCGCGTACCTGGAATTCGCCACTACTCAGGTATACATCGGGGGTAACCAGGTTGTTCTTGGCTGCCGAGATGCGTCCGAATACCTCGGAGGGCTTGTAGATTTTCTCGTCCAGACTAAGCTCCCTGACGATGGTCTTCACCAGGCTCCGGGAATCGATGGTATCGTAGATGGTAAAGTTGGAGGGATATCCCAGCACTTCAGCCTCCCGGCGGAGGATCCTTGCAAAAAGGGAGTGAAAAGTTCCCATCCACAGATTGCGGGCCAGGTCCGGGGAAACCATGGTGGCTATCCGCTCCTTCATCTCATTGGCCGCCTTGTTGGTAAAGGTCAGGGCCAGGATCCTCGAAGGACTTATCCCCATGGAAAGCAAGTAGGCAATCCGGTAGATCAATACCCTTGTCTTCCCCGATCCTGCTCCGGCGATGACCAGAGCGGGTCCTTTATGGTTCAATACCGCTTCCTGCTGTGCCTCGTTCAAATCCTTCCTGATAGCTTCCACACCCACCTGTTTTTTTATTGGCTGACTAAGATAGTATATGTTGATGGATAATAATCACCTGCAATCGAAGAGGAAAGCATAAATTATTGCACAGTTAAGCCAAAAGTTGCATTTTTACGCCCGCGCCGACTGTATAATAATTTGGCAATAATTCGTTTATAGAATAAACAATGATCATGACACTAGCCGGAGCGGTTGATAAAAAGTACATGTTTGGACTGGCAGCAGGATTGATCGTGGCTCTTTTTTCCTTGCAGGAAACTGTGGCACAGATTACCTCGGCCACTGCCGATCACATAGATACACTTAGCTATCCTGCCGGAAATCCGGCCAGGGATCCTCTCTTTGTCTTCTACCAGCTGGACGGTGTGAGCAAAGCCGGCTCGCTGACTGCAAGCTACCCGGGTGGCGGCGACTTCAATTTCGAATGGAGCATGTACAATCCGGCTATCAATGGATTCGATCCTTCATTCAGCACTGATTTCGGCACCTCTTCTACGGTTAACAATCTTGATGAAGCGGGCTACCAAGTCAGAATCTGGGATGGTGGTGGCACAGATACCACCTTGATGTCGTGGATCATGCTTGATCATCTTCGCGACAGCGTAGTGCAAACCACTGAAGGAACACTTCCGGGATATCTGTATACCTGCGACATTGTGGTTCTGGGTGGGTATGTTTTTCCCGACACCCTGGTTTATTATGATCTCCTGACGCATGAAATCATTAGCAGGCCCCTCAATTTCAGTTTCAAATGGACCTCTGACAACGCTGATCTGAACATTCCCAATGATACCATTATTTTGCGGCCTAATATCTCCTATCAACCACCTTATAAGGATACAGAATATTACCTGACTGCCACCGACGAATTCGGAATGACAGACATGGATGATGTCTTTTATGAAAGCATTCAGACCTTAGCTGAATTCAGCGTGGAGTACCTCGATAAGGTAAGTGGTGAATACTCGGCTGATCTGACAGGGGACTGGAACGCTGAAAAGGGAAGTCTGGATGCCACACTAACGGTCAGGTTTATTAATCATTCGCTGAATGGAGCCATTTTCGACTGGGTTTACCTGGATACTGTGGGAGGAGTTGTGGAGCGTGAAACCACCTACGAACTGGCGGCAAATACGGAATTTACCTATGAAGCAGCCGATAGGTACTACTATCCCTACATGATCTCGTCCAGTGAAGAAAACTGTACAGACAGCTTCAGACTTGTGGAAGCCATTCATGTTGTCCGTTCCCAGCTGGTCATTCCCAATGTGTTTTCGCCAAACGGAGATGGGGTCAATGACTATTTTGTTTTCAAGCACCAGTCGCTGAAATCATGTAAGGTTTCCATTGTGGACCGCACTGGAAAAGTGGTTTATAAAAGAGAAATTAATGATATCTATTCCTGGGATGGCTGGGATGGCAATTTGCATGACAGCAACCGCAGTGCACCTGAAGGGCAATACTATTTTGTGGTGGAAGCCCTGGGATATGACGGTGTGGAATACCAGGATCCCACTATCGTTGATAAATGGAAGGGGAATTCCGGAAGCAGTGGATCGAGCGGGTCCGGAGGTACCGATCCGGACGGAAATGAAACAGCATCCAATCGGCTTTTTACCGGATGGCTTTACCTCTACAGAGACAAAAAAGGGTTTTAGTAAGCAGTGCCCGTTAAATAGTTTTTGGTGAAACAGTTGCGGATTATCATTATCGCATTTATCCTGCTTTCGGTGGGAACCTTTATCTGGCTTACTGCCGGAACCGATGCACAGTCTTTGCTCTTTGAACGGATTGAAGTTAGCGATCAGCGGATTGTGTTCCTGGTACTTTTGATCAGTGTACTTACCCTGCTCAGCACGCTTACCGGGTTACCCATCCTTTACCTTTCCATGGCCATCGGTTTCCTGCTTAACTTTACCCCGGCCCTGCTGATCTGCTGGGGAGTAAATGTGCTTGCGGTTTTGGCCTCCTTTTTTATGGTCCGTTCCGCTTTTACCGAATATTTCAGGAAGAAATACGGGGAAAAGAAACTGATCAAACGAATCAACCAGAGGATCGGGAAATACGGACTATGGAGTGTTGTTTTTAGCCGGGCTATCTATATCATTCCCACCAACATGATCAATTTCAGTTTTCCCTTGAGCACCATCACTACCCGCTCCTACCTTTTGGGGACCATGATCGGCTTAATACCGGAGTGTCTTATTAACATTCTTGCGGGCTACCTGATCAAACACGAAGTAATCATGCTCTCCGCACCCGAAACCCGTACCTGGCAGGCCGCCATTATCGGCGCCATTATCCTGCTCCTTCTGCTGGTTTTCATCCTGCTCAGGATTCGACAGAACCACAGGAAGAAGTTCAAAATCCTGAAGGGGATTCCATTTGAAAGCTAGTCCTTACAGCTTCAATAATAAGTGGGGGAAATTCGTCAAAATTGGAACTTCCTCTTTCAGGCCCATATGTACAGCAGCTCCTCTTCGCTCATCAACTTTTCAAAGTTTATCCCCCTCTATTTCAAATGATTAATTTAAGCTCCACCTAAGCTGTTCGTCCAAAACACAAAAGGAGTGTCTTAATTAGATGCTCTTTGGTCAATTTTAATTTAGAACAAGAAAATATTTATTGCAAATTGCACTCGGAATTCAGATATGAAAAAGCTCATACTATCCATATTGACCTTGCTGGTTCTTTCTCTTGGA
>DAOWFP010000137.1 GCA_030637895.1 Bacteroidota bacterium
GAGATCTGCAAGTTTTTCGAAAGCGTAGCTAAACCATCTCTGATTTGATGGCAGGAGTGAAGGGATGACGAGATATATTTCAGGATCAACGAAGCACCTGACATAGAGGAAAAGTAGAATATAAACCTTCCTGATGGATCTTGACGGAAAACGTATTATCCTTGGTGTTACCGGGGGCATTGCTGCTTATAAGGCAGTCTATCTGCTCAGGCTTCTTATAAAGGAGGGAGCCGAGGTACAGGTAATTATGACTCCTGCTGCCAGGGAGTTTGTTGGTCCTGTGACCTTTTCTGCGCTTTCAGGCTCTACTGTACTATCCGATTTTTTTAGTTCAGAGGGAGGAGACTGGAACAGCCATGTGAAGATGGGAATTTCAGCCGATCTGATGCTTGTTGCTCCCGTCACTGCCACCACCCTTGGCAAGATGGCCAACGGGGTGGCGGATAACCTGCTGGTCACTACCTACCTTTCTGCACGGTGCCCTGTCGTAGTGGCCCCGGCAATGGACATGGACATGTACCGGCACCCATCCACCCAGCGAAACCTTGAAATCCTGAAGGGCTATGGGAATCTTGTTATGGAACCTGGTCAGGGTGAGCTGGCAAGTGGACTGGAAGGTCCGGGAAGAATGAAGGAACCGGAAGAGATTCTCAATTATATCAGGCAGATTAAATCGGAGCCTTCAAAAAAAAAACTTCTGAATAAGCAGGTCCTGGTAACTGCCGGACCTACACACGAAAATATCGATCCTGTTCGTTTTATTGGAAACCACTCCTCCGGGAAGATGGGTTTTGCCATTGCTGAGGCTTTTGCAGCCGAGGGGGCTAAGGTGCATCTGGTGACTGGCCCTGTATCGCTTGAAACCCATGCAAAGGGTGTAAAGGTGATCCGGGTCACTTCGGCCGCGCAAATGTTTGAGCATTGCAGCAAAGTTATGGAGCAAATGGATGTAGCTGTTTTTAATGCAGCAGTTTCCGATTATACACCAGTCTCTGCCTCCGGGAAGAAAGTAAAAAGGGGAGAGGGACTGTGGTCCATTCAGCTGAAGCCCACCAAAGATATTGCTGCAGAAATGGGGAAAATAAAGTTAGCAGGACAGGTGCTGGTGGGATTTGCACTGGAGACGGACAATGAAGAGGAACATGCCCGTTTGAAACTGGAAAAGAAGAATTTGGATCTGGTGGTGTTGAATTCCATGCAGGACCAAGGAGCAGGATTTGGAACAGATACCAACCGGGTGACCATGATTGACCGAATGGGAAATATCGATAAATATGAATTAAAGCCCAAGACACAGGTGGCGAGTGACCTGGTGCAACGGGTGTTAAAAATGCTAGATGATGCGTAAGACCGGACTATTGTTGCTCATACTTTTATTCTCTCTCAATATCCAGAGCCAGGAATTGAGGTGCAATGTGCAGGTGTTGAGCCAGTCGGTTCAGGGAAGCAACAAACAGGTATTCGAAACCCTTCAGAATGCCATCTACGAATTCATGAACAACAGGGTGTGGACCAACCATGTATATACCATGGAAGAGCGCATCGAATGCAACCTGATGTTTAATATAACCGAGCAGTTATCGGCAGATGACTTCAAGGGCACGCTAACCATCCAGGTCCGCAGACCGATATTTAACACCAACTACAATACGGTCACCCTGAATTTTGTTGACAACGATATTCGTTTTAAGTATGTGGAGTTTTCTCCGCTGGAGTTTGATCTGAATAGTCATTATTTAAACCTTACATCCATTCTGGGCTTCTATGCTTACTATATCCTGGGACTCGATTACGACTCTTTCTCTCTTTTTGGTGGCAGTACTTACTTTGCCAATGCTGAAAGAGTTGTACTCAACGCACAAAATGCAGTTGAAGGTGGTTGGAAACCCATGGATGATATTTCTCATAAAAATCGTTACTGGCTTGCTAAGGATATGATAGATACAGATTATGCACCGGTAAGGGAATTTAACTACCGCTTTCACCGGCTCGGACTGGATGTAATGGACGAGCAGATTATCGAGGGAAGGGCCGAAATCACCAATAGTCTGGAACTGCTGCAGCAGGTTTACAGGAAGAAACCGGATCCCTATATGTATCTGTTGCGCCTTGTCTTTGATGCCAAAGTGGATGAGATAGTAAATGTCTATACTGAATCTTACGCGGAAGAAAGAAACAGGGCGTATGACATTCTTACCGAAGTGGATAAGCCAAATGCCAACAAATACAAAGCCATTTTGGATTCAAGCCAGTAGGCAGTCCTTATGATTCAATCCCTATATATAAGAAACTACCTGTTGATTGACCATCTGGAACTTGATTTTTCCAGTGGGTTTATTACCCTAACCGGGGAGACCGGAGCGGGGAAGTCAATCTTAATGGGGGCGCTTTCGCTGATTCTGGGCCAACGGGTCGATACAGCGGTACTGAAACTGAAGGATGCAAAATGTATCGTAGAAGGAACATTCAGGCCGGGAGAGCGGGTCAGAGAGATTTTTGAGTCCAACGATCTGGATTTTGAACAGATTACAACCTTGCGAAGGGAGATAGCTCCCGGTGGGAAGTCCCGTGCATTTATCAATGATACTCCTGTGAATCTCCCCTTGCTTAAAGAAGTGGGCAAGTTGCTGGTGGATATTCATTCGCAGCACCAGAACCTTAGGCTGAATGATCACCTTTATCAAATGGAAGTGATCACGCATATGGCTGGAGTGGATAAGGAGCTGGCCCGTTACCGAGACACTTATGCTGGCTTTAAGGAGATTACAAAGGAACTGGAACGGGTTGGCAGGGAGACCACGGCTTTGAAGGAGGAGCAGGAGTATATGCAGTTTCAGTATAATGAATTGCAGTCGGCCCACCTGGTTGAAGGGGAGATGGAGGAGCTGGAAGCCAATTTACAGCGTGCCGAACATGCCGAAGAGATTCGGAGTGGACTTTTCGAATCAGCCGGACATCTGTCGGCCGAAACCAGTGGTATTCTGGATCAGCTGCGGGCTTCACTTTTGCAGCTTCAGAAAATAGCACGGCTCTATACTCCCTCCAGGGAGTTGGCTACACGAATGGAGTCGGCCTATATCGAGCTTAAAGATATTGCTTCTGAGGTGGAGCTTGAAAAGGGGAAGACAGGACTGGAGCCTGGTGAATTGGAGAAGCTCAGGGAGCGAATGGATTTGCTGATCGGTTTGATTCAGAAGCACAGGTTACAGGAACTGGACCAGTTAATTGTACTTAGAAACCAGCTTGGGTCTAAGATAGAGGACCTGACATTCTCAGATGAAAAAGTCGCACAATTGGAGCAGGAGCGCTCTGCGCTTCTTCAAACCCTGGAAAAGCAGGCCGAGTTTCTTCATAAGAAACGTTCATCCGCTGCGAATGAGATGCAGCTGAGGGTGGAAGAGCAGTTGCAACAACTTGGCATTCCCAATGCAAGGTTCCGGGTTGAGCTGGTGAAAACCGAAGTTTTCGATGCAAATGGATCCGACCAGGTTAGGTTTCTTTTCTCTGCCAATAAGCAGTTGTCACTTGAAGAAATTTCAAGGGTGGCTTCGGGTGGAGAGGTGTCCAGACTGATGCTTTGTATCAAATCAATGGTGTCGGACAGGAAAGGTATGCCTACGCTGATCTTTGATGAGATTGATGCAGGGGTAAGCGGGGAGATTGCCGATAAAGTGGGAGGGATCATGGATCACCTGGCTGAGGGGAGACAGGTGATGGCCATTACCCACCTTCCCCAGGTAGCTTCCCGGGGTGCTGAGCATTTTGTGGTTTATAAGGAGGATACCAGTGATGCAACCTATACCAGGATCCGGAAACTGCAACCTGATGAGCGCATTACGGAAATTGCCAGGATGCTTTCCGGCGAGGAACTCACCGAAGAGGCGCTCTCCAATGCCAGGGTGTTGCTCCGTATTTAGAAAATCATCGCACAAACTGAGCTTATAATTGTTATTAGGGCAGTAAACCAACAATTCTAATCATTATTAACCATGGCATATAATTTATTAAAAGGAAAAAAGGGTATCATATTTGGCGCCCTGAATGAACAATCCATCGCATGGAAGATAGCCGAAAAGGCACATGAAGAAGGGGCTGAAATCGTACTGACCAATGCGCCCATTGCACTTAGGATGGGGACCATCAATGAACTGGCTGAAAAGACTAATGCAAAGGTGATTGCTGCAGATGCTACCAGTCTGGAGGATCTGGAAAACCTCTTCCAGAAATCCATGGAGATCCTTGGAGGAAAAGTCGATTTTGTACTGCACTCCATCGGCATGTCGCCCAATGTTCGGAAAGGACTTAATTATGATGAGCTGAATTACGGCTACTACCATAAAACGCTGGATGTTTCTGCATTCTCGCTTCATAAGGTGTTGAGCACCGCAAGGAAAATGGATGCCATTAACGAGTGGGGATCCGTAGTGGCTCTCTCCTATGTGGCTGCGCAACGTACTTTTGCTGGCTATAATGACATGGCTGATGCAAAAGCTATACTTGAATCTATTGCAAGAAGTTTCGGCTATATGTACGGACGCTCCAGACGAATCCGCATCAATACAGTCTCTCAATCTCCAACACCTACCACAGCCGGTAGCGGGGTACACGGCTTTGATAAGCTCGAGGATTTTTCCGAACGCATGTCACCCCTGGGCAATGCCACGGCAGATGACTGTGCCGATTACTGTATCACACTTTTTTCAGATCTGACCCGGAAAGTGACTATGCAGAACCTTTTCCACGACGGGGGATTCTCCAGTATGGGCATGAGTTACAGGGCCATTGAACAGTACGAGAAAAGCTTTAAGGACTGCCCTGAATAGACCGATAATCCGCCTTTTTCTTTTGACTTTCAGCTTTTTGATTATTTTTGGAGTTGACCCTAAAGCTGAATCCTATGGGAATTGCCATCATTCTGTTCTATTTTCTATTCCCCGCACTGCTCCTTTTTTTAAGTACTAAGCACTCGATCGTAAATAAGATCGGAGTGGTAGTGATCTGTTATGCGGTTGGCCTGGTCATTGGGCTTACGGATATTATACCTGAATCAATTTCAGGAATCCAGGATATCCTGATGGGAATCAGTATCGTTGTGGGCATTCCCCTGGTACTCTTCTCCGAAAACATATTAAAGTGGGCCAAAATAGCCAAATACACATTTCTGTCCCTGCTACTTGGAGTAATATCGGTAGTGATCCTGGTATTTGTCGGGTACTTTATTTTCCGTGAGAAGATCCCTGATATTGCTAAGGTTTCCGGCATGATGATCGGGGTTTATACCGGGGGAACAATGAATATGGCAGCTATTGCGCGCGGCCTGGGTGTGGAAAATGATTTGTTTATCCTGACAAATACGGTGGAAGTAGCTATTGGAGCCCTGATCCTGCTCTTTCTGATAACGGGAGCCAAACCTCTGTTTGGTTTGTTTATGAAGCCCTACAAATCAGGTGGAAATAATGAGCTTAATAAGCAGAGCAATATGGATATAAGCTCCTTCGAGTCCTATGAGGGCTTTTTTAGCAGATCCTCGCTACCTGATCTGGCTAAAGCATTTGGGATAGCACTGCTTATCGCCGGTATGGGATATGGTATGGGCTTTCTTTTCGCTGGGGATTTACGGCAGACAGTCCCAATACTGGCTGTAACGACATTTGGGATCCTGGCATCGCTGGTACCTGCAGTGAACAACATTAAGAAATCCTTCCAGCTAGGTATGTACTGGATCTATATGTTCTGTCTGATTCTTGCTTCCACCGTAGATCTTGCCGCCTTATTTAATCCCGAATCAGTCAGCCTGATGGTGAATATGTTACTCTTTGTAAGCCTGGTTATTGTTGGTTCCCTGGTACTTCATGCGCTGTTATCGTGGATCTTTAAAATCAGTGTGGATGAATATATCATCACCTCCACGGCCCTTGCCAACTCTCCGCCCTTTGTACCCGTTGTGGCTGCTGCCCTTCGTAATAAGGAGGTGGTGGTTCCCGGGGTGATTATCGGGGTAGTAGGCTATGCCATCGGGAACTACCTGGGAGTAGCCATTGCCTATCTTCTGAAATAAGTTTGCTATAGAACATTCAGTCAGCCGCCTGCAATTTCATATCTTCGTGGTGTGAGACTTGTACTAAAGAATATAGGCAGCCTACTGATCACTGAGCAGGAACCCGCACCCTGGGTATCAGGTAAAGAGATGGCCTCTGTAAATGTCTTATCCGACGCCTGGCTGGCCATTGAATCTGGAAAAATTGACTGTTTTGGTGAGGGTGAGGTGATACCCTTTGCTGATGACGAGGTAATAGATTGTAATGGGGGGATGGTGATGCCCGCCTTCTGCGACTCTCATACCCACCTGGTTTATGCCGGCAGCAGGGAAAATGAATATGAGGATAAGATCCGCGGATTGAGCTATGAGGAGATCGCAAAGAGGGGTGGAGGGATTCTTAATTCGGCAAAATTGCTATCTGAAACTTCCGAGGATGATCTTTTTCAACAATCATTGCCAAGGGCCCGGGAGATTATCCGTTCGGGAACCGGTGCGGTGGAGATCAAGAGCGGATACGGGCTGAATACGCAGGATGAACTGAAGATGCTTCGAGTGATTAAAAGGCTGTCTGAAGAGACCGAACTAAGCATACGATCTACCTTTCTGGGAGCCCATGCCGTTCCCACCAACTTTAAATCTGACCAGGATGGATATGTGCGCCTGGTAATCGAAGAGATGATCCCGGCGGTGGCACAAGAGGAGCTGGCCGACTTTATTGATGTGTTCTGCGATCGCGGGTTCTTTACAGTTGAGCAGACCGATCGCATCCTGGAGGCGGGAGCAAAGTATGGCTTGATACCCAAGATTCATGCAAATGAACTGGACTATTCGGGAGGTGTTCAGGCAGGTGTCAGGCACCATGCCCGATCGGTGGACCACCTGGAGTTTGTGGGGAAGGAGGAGCTGACCATTCTGAAAGGAAGTGCTACCATGCCCACCATTTTGCCGGGGGCATCACTTTTCCTGGGATTAACTTATGCCCCGGCAAGAAAGATGATTGAGGCAGATTTGCCAGTGGCTCTGGCGTCTGATTACAACCCGGGATCTTCCCCTTCAGGCAATATGGAACTGGTAATGTCGCTGGGGATTATTCAGTTAAAGATGCTGCCCTATGAAGTATTAAATGCAGTGACCCGGAACGGAGCCTATGCCATGGGCCTGGAGGAGACTCACGGATCCATTACCCCCGGCAAGGTGGCCAACCTGATTATTACCGAACCAATGTCTGGCTTTGGTTTTATGCCCTATGCCTATGGGAGCAGCCAGATAAATAAAGTAATCTTAAACGGAAAAATTCAATAATATAAGATGAAGCAGATTATAGAGTGTGTCCCCAATTTCAGTGAGGGCCAGGATATTGAAGTGATTAAGAGGATTACCGACCAGCTTGAATCTGTTGATGGAGTAAAACTGCTGGATGTGGATCCGGGAAAAGCAACAAACCGTACAGTGGTTACTTTCGTCGGATCGCCCGAACAGGTGGTTGAAGCTGCCTTCCTGGCGATCAAAATGGCTTCTGAAATCATCGATATGAGCCGGCACAATGGAGAGCATCCCAGGTTCGGTGCCACTGATGTATGTCCGCTGGTACCTGTGTCGGGGATCTCCATGGAGGAGACGGTGGTTTACGCACATCAACTGGCCGAGAGGATCGGAAGCGAGATTGGGATACCGGTCTATTGTTATGAGAATGCAGCCTTTAGCGATAAACGTAAAAACCTCGCCATAGTGCGATCGGGCGAATATGAAGGTTTGAAGGAGAAATTGGCCAGTCCGGAGTGGAAACCCGATTTTGGTCCAGCCGAATTTATCCCCCGCACAGGGGCAATTGCTGTTGGGGCAAGAGATTTTCTGGTGGCCTATAACGTAAATCTTAATACCACATCCACCAGACGTGCCAATGCCATTGCCTTTGATGTGAGAGAGCGGGGACGAACCAAACGAGAAGGAGATCCGTTTACGGGTAAGCTAGTGAAAGATGCGCATGGGAAACCGGTGATGATCCCCGGATCGCTAAAGGAAGTCAAAGCCATAGGCTGGTTTATCGAGGAATATGGAGTGGCACAGATCTCCATGAACCTGACCAATATCTCCATTACACCTGTCCATGTGGCTTTTGATGAGGTTTGTAAAAAGGCCGACGCGCGGGGAATTCGGGTCACAGGATCTGAACTGGTTGGACTGGTTCCCTTAAATGCCATGCTGGAGGCAGGCAGTTACTTTTTGAAAAAGCAACAACGGTCAACCGGGGTAGCTGACAGCGAGTTGATCAAGATCGCTGTAAAGTCCATGGGCCTGGACGAACTGGGTCCCTTTGATCCTCAGGAGAAGATTATTGAGTACCAGTTAAATAAAGATAAAGGTAAAGCACTGGCGGATATGAGCCTTGCTGCTTTTATGGAGGAGACCGCTTCAGAATCGCCTGCACCCGGAGGAGGATCTGTCAGTGCCTACATGGGTGCTATGGGAGCAGCCCTGGCTACCATGGTAGCCAATCTCTCCTCACATAAGCGGGGATGGGACGAACGTTGGGAAGAGTTTTCAGACTGGGCAGAACGCGGTAAGGCGATCCAGGAACGCTTATTAAGGCTGGTGGATGAGGATACCCATGCATTTAATGAGATTATGGCTGCATTCGGACTTCCAAAGAAGTCGCCCAAGGAGCAGGAACTAAGGAAAGCAGCCATTGAAGCGGCCACGCTTCATGCCATTGAGGTGCCTCTGGAGGTGATGTCTGTAGCTTGTGAAGGATTTGAGGTGGCCCGGGCTATGGCCGAAGCAGGAAATCCCAATAGTGTATCTGATGCCGGGGTTGGTGCACTGGCTCTACATGCCTGTGTGGAAGGCGCCTGGCTAAATGTAAAGATCAATGCACTTGATCTTGATAAGCATCCGAAAGTTACTCTTATGCTCCAGGAGGGTGAAGCCCTGAGGAGCAATGCAAGTATGCGAAAAAATGTTGTCCTTGAGCTGGTAAATCAAAATTTTGACTAATACCCGGTCTGACAAGTCAAACCAGCCCAATCGAACCATGAATTTTTTTTTACATGTTGTTCACAGTAAAAAAACATGTTTTTGAGAATTGATGGGGCTTAGAAAGTGAATCACAAGTTTGCAATTCCTTTATTTTTTTTTACATTCGTCGTTCGTTGCACACCAGCAAAAGTAGATGTGGCAATAAAAGTCGCAAAAATATAGAATCAATTTTATAAACCTAAAACCTTAATCTATGAAAAGATTATTTATTCTTTTTGCATTTCTTGTGTCTGCAAGCGTCATGCTTTATTCACAGGGAGTGCAGATTACTGGTACTGTAACAGACGCTGATAATGGAGAAGCACTTCCGGGCGTATCTGTTGTAGTCAAAGGGACCACCATTGGGGCGGTAACTGATTTTGAAGGTAATTACTCCATATCAGTTCCTGACGCCAATGCATTGTTGGTCTTCTCTTTTGTTGGAATGGAATCTCAGACCATTACTGTCGGGAGCTCCACTGCGATTGACGTTCAACTTGCTGTTGACGCCATTAAAATGGATGAAGTAGTCGTAATTGGATACGGAACTTCAACCAGGGAGGCCAACACAGGTGCTGTCATCGTAATTGGTGATGAGAGTTTACAGGATGTACCTGAGTTGAGCTTTGACAAGATGCTGGCAGGTAAAGCTGCTGGCGTTCAGGTTACAGCAACTTCAGGTCAGCCTGGCGCTGCCTCCCAGATCAGGATCCGGGGAACCAGTTCCCTGAATGCGGGTAATGAACCTCTTTATGTAGTTGATGGTATTCCCATTATGCAGGGCGACCAGACCTATTTTACCAACACAGGTAATGCTCTGGCCATGATTAATCCCAGCGACATTGAGTCCATTACTATTCTGAAAGATGCTGCTGCTGCTTCGATATACGGATCCAGGGCGGCCAACGGTGTGATTCTGATTACCACCAAAACAGGTAAGCAGGGAAAGTCGAGTGTAAATTTGAGAGCCACCTATGGGGTAACCTCTCTTGCAAACGATAACGACTTCAGGACCATGAATGGTGAGGAGCTGGTTGGTTTTATGCAGGAAGCATCAAGAAATGCTGGCTTTGATCCACTGGATCCTTCATCCGGCACCTATTATGTGCCCAACTCCCTGCTGGACGGGGAACTGACTAACTGGATGGATGAGGTGACCCGCTACGGTGAAATACAGGAATATGAACTTTCCATAACCGGCGGAAATGAAAAAACAAGTCACTATACTTCAGGGCTTTACTCAAATACTGAAGGTGTTTTTTACGGAGTTGATTACAAGAAATATCAGTTCAGGTCGAATATCACCCACAAGGTAAGTGACAAGTTTAATATGGGGGTTCGTATGAATGCCTTCCACTCTGAGGCCAATGATGTGGCTATGCAGAGCCTATATTATGTGAATCCCATGTGGGGCGGGCTGAATATTCTTCCATGGACATCTCCCAAAAATGAGGATGGAACCTGGAACCTGGATATTCCTGAAAATGCCAACTCCAACCCCAGGGCTACTGCCCAGTACGATGATCAGTTTGAGAACCAGAACAGGTTGCAGGCATCTGCATTTCTTGAGTGGGAGCCAATACCTGGTCTGAAGTTCAAAACCAACGACGCTGTTGAATATACAGATGGCGAAGGTCGCCGTTACTGGTCACCCGAAGCGGATTTTGCAGGGAATGCAACGCTGCAAACTTCGAGGACCAAGTATAGCCAGATCACCTCTTCAAATACTGTATCGTATAACAAGTATGTTAACAACCATGATATTTCGGTATTAGGTGGTGCTGAGTTCATAGTGAATGGTAATAACTCTTATTACATCTATACACCCGATGTCGATCCTGCAATTCCTTATCCCAATACAGGAGTTTCTGATACAGACCAGGGTGACTATGGGGAATCAAAGTACACCTTGGCCTCCTTCTTTGGAATTGTGGATTATAACTATGCTTCCAAATATTACTTCAGAGCTAGTTTCCGTACGGATGGAAGTTCCAGGTTCGGTGAAAACAATCGCTGGGGTAATTTTTACTCATTTGGAGCGAGCTGGAACCTTCATAACGAAGCATTTATGGAGAGTCTTGGATCCATCAATCTCCTGAAATTGCGTGCCAGTTATGGTGTGAACGGGAACGACAGGATTGGTAATTACGAACACTGGGGCATCTACGGTCCCTCCCAATACAACGGTGTGGGCGGTATGATACCAACCCAGCCTGCCAACCCTGATCTGACCTGGGAGACCAATACCTCTTACAACGTGGGTCTCGATTTTGGCTTCATGAAAAGATTCTCAGGAACTGTGGAGTACTACTACAGGCAGACTACAGATATGCTCCTGGATGTACCCTTATCCAGAACCAGTGGTTTTACATCTCTGAGACAGAATATCGGTATTTTGGATAACCAGGGTGTTGAGGCAATCCTGAATATGGACATTCTAACAGGAACAGTTCACTGGGACTTCAGTATTAATGTTGCTGCCAACCGCAGTAAATTAGTTGACCTTGGAGACGAAGAGCAGATCATTGCCAGTTCCATTATATATAAGGTGGGTGAACCACTTTACTCCTACTACCTCTATCAGTATTCAGGTGTGAACCCGGTCAATGGACTGGCCTTGTGGAAAAATGATGATGGAGAATTATCGGAGAATTTCTCGGATGCAACCAAAAAGATTTATGGCTCTCCTGAACCCAAATTTATTGGGGGCTTTAATACGAATGTGAGCTGGGAAGGAATCTCTCTTTCTGCAAGTTTTGAGTTCAAATCAGGTAACAAGGTGTTGCTTAAGGAGAATCGTTATATAAACTCTGACGGTTACAACTGGGGAAACAACCAGGCCTATACCAATCTTGATTACTGGAAGCAACCGGGCGATATTGCCAACAATCCCAAGCCCATCGCGAACAATACAACCAACTCCAGTACTTTTCATAATCCAAGGTGGATGATGGATGGAGATTACCTGAGGGTTAAGAACCTTACTTTGTCCTATACCCTGCCAGCAGAAGTGACCAGGAAGGCTA
>DAOWFP010000049.1 GCA_030637895.1 Bacteroidota bacterium
CTTTCCTGCTCCGTATTCCATATTGATATCAAAACCAATCTGGTAGTCCAGGGTACCCTCCTCTAAAGCATGGTTGAATCCGCCCCGCGCGGTAATGGAGTGGAAGGTGGAGGTGTCGTGTTCTGCCGGATTGGGAATCAAAACCGTATCCAGGGTGGTGAGATCCTTCAGATATTTGCTTTTACGCCGGTCGTAATATGAGTAAGCAGCCAGCACATGGATGTTGTTACCTGCCTTCAGGTTTTGATCAAAGTGAAGGCTGTTATTAATGCGTGTGGTCGTGAACCAGGTATCAGTACCCTTCTCATAATAGGGAGGGAAAAGATCGCTGCGGTCAAGCAGGTTTTCACGGAAGTATTCGAATTTATACTTCAGGGAGGTCTTTTCTTTGCGGAAACTGTAGCTGGCACCCGCATTGTACTGTTCTTTGGGTTTCCATTCCTGACTCCGGGAGCTGTCCACAAGGGAATATCCACCAAAAAAGTTACGCCCCCCCACAAAGGAAAGGCCATGGTTTCCAAAGCGGGTATCCAGGCTTCCATTAAGGTTATAGATCCCTACGGATTCATAGTAGCCATGTACGCCTGCTCGTAACTGTGAATACTTATTCTCCCGGGTAATGATATTTACCACCCCTGCCAGAGCGTTACTTCCGTAGATTACGGACATGGGGCCCTCCACAATTTCGACATGGTCCACATTTTCCAGGTTAATCTGACTCAGATCGATGTTTCCATCCAGCCTGCCAATCACGGGGACCCCATCCACAAGGATTTTTACATTCTCACCGGAAATCCCCTGCAGGTCCAGTGATGCACCAGTGGAAGGATCATTGTTTATGCGGAAGTTCAGCTCTTTTGACAAGAGTTCAGCCATGGTATTGGCCGCCCTGTTTTCGATGCTTGGTTTCCCGATATACTTAATGTTGTAAATGGATTTATCTACACTTACAGCTTTGTACTGGCCGGTAACCACCACCTCATCAAGACCGAAATAACTGGGTTTAAGACGAATTTCAAACAGCTCCTCAGCTCTGGGGGTGGATTCAAGGTAGTTTTCGTAGCCCATGGCACTTACGCTGAGTATAACATTCTCAGCAAGAGCCACTGTGGCTTCCCCATTGATATCCCCCACATGATATTCCTGCTTCCCCGTCTCTTTGTTCTCACAACAGATGTGACAAAAAGGCACAGGCTGACCATCCGAGTCATCAATCACCCTGATTTTGATCTCCTGTGCCTCTGTGTAAGAGATCAGAAAGAATAGAGCGTATGTAATAAAAGCTAATCTTCTTGCCACCTATCCTCCTGAATTATTCCTTAATAAACCTCAGTACACTTGATTCACCTTCAGCACGTACCCTGATAAAGAACACGCCGGCATTCAGGGATGAGACATCAAGTGAAAGGTTCGTAAAGCCAGATGCGTCATACTGGGTGGTATGCACCAGCCTGCCTGTCATATCAATGATATCTATGTCAGAACGGCCCACAAAATCGAATACGACATTGATACGATCGGCTGCAGGATTGGGATAGACCTGAAGCAGGTTCTGAATTTCATGTTCTTCCGTAGAAACGATTGTTAGCCGCTCCTGCATAAAGGTGTATTTACCTTCTGAGGATCCGGTAAAGCCAGTGAAATATATCTTATAATAGGCGGAGTTCGTAGTAGAATCCCCATCGTCGGTTTTAAGGTAGTAAACCACGGTATCGTTGAGAATGTAAGTAAAGCTACCCATATCAAAGGTCTTCCAGTCCGAACCAATTATACTGATAGTGTCTGTAAAGGCTGTGTCCACATAACTATTATGGGTACTCTGATCCATTCCTGATTCCCTAACCTCCTGGGCCAGAATATGGTCGTCATTGCTTAGAACACCTGTTACGATATAGGGTATATTGTAATCATAATACTTGGTAAAAAGCATATCCCAGTCCTCCATGGCGGGTTCTCTGTCAACAAACTTCGTGCTGTCGAGGGAGTAGTGGATGAAATATTTATCTGTATAGGTAGCTGCACTAAGTGGCACGATTTGTTCTCCTGTGCCATCCAGGTAAGCATACTTAAACTCCCAGGTATTTGCCATAGCAGATTTTTGGACAATGGCCACTTTCATGATTGAGTCTGCCAGGGTCCTGATTATAAAAATGCTGTCTCCTGTAATCGTATGTGTGGTCATATTGTACCTGCCCCAGCCATAATCAAAGTCATCACCCGGAATGGTATTGGCATTAAACGCTCCCATATCCCAGGTTTCAATGGAGTTATACATGGGTGTCCAATCCATGCCTGCAGTATCAACGGTGGCCCAGTCATCGATATCACCATCCGCATAGGTATAAAGCTCAACACCCGACCCATTATTGGCCAGGATACTGACACTCATCTGTTGGGTAACAAATGCAATATCCCAATTGGCCCTGTCCACAGTGGTAAGGGTTCCGTTTTCAAGGCTGTAATACACATCATCGGCGTATCCCGCTCCTGTAATCACCTCTTTTTGTTCCTGCGCCAGCAGGCCCATGCTAATTAATACCATTGTAACAACTAGTAGATTTTTTTTCATAGGTATGGTCTTTAAGTTTTGGATTCTTCAATCTGCCAAAGCTAGTGGTCAATATTGAAGGAATTCTGAAGCAAAGAGAAGAAGGGGTCCGGCGATTTTCAGAACCGCATAAAGGATCCGGGATACCCTATGAGTCAGCTCGTACTGCCTATCGCTGTACCTCGAAGGTGTAGGTAAACTTTACGGTGATGTTCCTCGCATCATATACCGGCAGGTTGGGAACTTCCCGTTCGAGCATGGTATTGCGCCCTTCATTAAATACCACATAGAGGTCGGTCCCCTCTTTGGGATTATACCTGAAGCGGATGTTTGAAAGGACCTTGTTGATGGCACTGTTGTACTGCACAAATGCCGAAAGTGAAAGCTTGGTGGAGAACATATAGAGTGCCCGTAGTCCGGCTATGTGGTTGTTAAGGGACTGCATGCGATCGGGGAAGCGAATAAGGTCGAGCCGGTAGATGCCTCCCAGTTCAACAGAGGCCCCCAGGTTCCATTTGGGTTGTATGCTGGGCGAAATTTTGTATCCGTCAAAGTATCCTCCTCCCGCAAACATGAATATGGTATAGAAGGAGCTCGTACCGGGTGTCTGCAACATAAGTTCGCCACTGAGGTACTCATACCTGCCCGCCGGTACGATCACGGAGTCGCTAAGTTCAAAATTCTCTTCAAGCTGGTCAATTCTGTAAACCGGGCCCACAGAACCCATCCAGCTGTTTTTTGAACTGAAGGACCAGGTGGGATTGAGGTTGTAAATCATTAATAAATAATCAGGGACTCTGAAGAAAACATAGTTGAATAGCCAGATGTTATGGGACTGAAGCCACGATTCTTCCGGGGAGATCCAGGTGTACCGGAGACTGGGTGCGGTGGCAATGAAGTCATCGATCATTTCAAATCCTATGCCTGGTTCAAAGTCCGTCCCGGAATAGGAGAGACCGGCCGAATAGGATAAGCCTTCTCGTTTACGTCGCTCCCAGTTCAAAGTGATGCTGGTAGGATTCATGGAGATGGGATTGTTTTCGGCGTTGTCGTGGAAGGTCTGAGCCCAGCGTAGGGTAAGGTAGTCATCTCCAAATACCCTGACTACCCCATCCACTCCATAGCCAATGTTATATGTTCCATCCACTCCGAGTCTGGTGGTAAGCATGCCTCCCAGGTAAGAGTATTCATTAAAAGCTCTCTTTTTTATCCGGAAGGCACCAAAATTTTCGGAAGGGAGGTCCTCAAATGATGCAGTCTGGAGATTCAGGAGCCCTATATCCCAGTTGTTAATCCTGCTGTTCAGGCGGGCACCACCCCAGATTCTCACAGGATTTCCTTCGTACAGGCCGATCCGGCGACTGTAAAAGAGCATATTCTGACCACCCAGGGAAAAGTCAAAAATGCTGCTTCGCTCCAGAAAAAATTTCCTCTTCTCCGGGAAGAACAGGCTGAACCTGCTTGTGTTAAACTGCTGGTCATCTGCCTCTACCTGAGCAAAGTCGGTATTTACCGTCAGATCGAGCACTGTATTGGGATTGATCCCATACTTGATATCGAGTCCGGGTTCAAATTTGAAATCTTCACT
This sequence comes from Bacteroidota bacterium, assembly GCA_030637895.1. Taxonomy (GTDB): domain Bacteria; phylum Bacteroidota; class Bacteroidia; order Bacteroidales. The sequence continues at coordinate 4,137 of DAOWFP010000049.1, forward strand.
GTATTCATAGGCGGTTTCAGCATCGTTTAGTTCATTCTGCTGTTCAAACCCGGTGAGCAGGTAGGGAGTGATATAGAGGGGTTTTTTCGGACTCAACTCTTGAAATACTACCTCCTCATACAAGGAAGGTTTCAAATGGCTGGTTTGGCCCCATTCGTTTGAGATGGCCGGGAAAATATCTCCTTCATTTTTGGCTGGGATCCATCGAAAAACACTGATCCCCATAACAGTTTGACCATCTATGTCCTGGAAGCGCAGACTGGAAATGGGAATTTGCATTTCAAAGTACCAGCCCTGGTCATCGTAGCTTGATTTTACCTCCCAGAAGGTGTTCCAATCCATATTCACGGGCATTTGGTCCATGGTGATTGTTCCGTCTTTGCTTACAGCAGCATCCCAGCGCAAGCCCAGGGGATTTGTTGCGAAGAGCAGGGAATTCTCCTTATCGTTATAGGTGTCGATGCTCAGCATGAAAAAGTCGGAAGACATGGTCTCCATATCCCTTTTCTTACCAACTGCTCGAACGAGATCAGGGTCGGAGACATAGAGAAACCCACCCACATATACAAACTGATCATCGTAGCCCATCCTGATCACAGATTTTTCCGAAGGAGGATTCCCGAACACCGGCATATGAGAGATCATTGGGAAGGGCTCCAGCTGCTCCCAGGCAGCTTCATTGGCCTTTCCATCAAATACAATGGCGCTGGTCATTTTTCCAATAACCCGGCGTTCCTGCTCTTGGGAATGGAGGGGAAGTATGCCAAACAGCAGCATGTATAATGCAGATATAAGCGGTTTGAGATGGATAGGCAGCCTGATTTACCGGAGTGGTAAAAGTATAATAATTATTCACTTTGGTCAAGCAAACAAAGGGATGCCCGGAGGAAGCCTAAAAAATGTCCTCCAGGAGTTCCTGGATTCTCTTTTTTACATAACTGGCCACTTGAAGGAGCCCCAGGAGTACGACGAGGAATCCAAATATCAGGATAAACGAGAGAAAGCCATCATTGGGCCTACCAGTTCCTCCCCAAAGGGGAAGGATGGCAAGCCAAAAAAGTGTAACGATCCCGGTTTTCCGTTTGTCAAGCATCTTTTTTTATTCAGATAATCAGACTCTTACAAATTTACTCGAAAATAATCCCAAAGTCAATAGGGGTAGGATCATGACTTGGGTGTGTTATGAGTGAAGTCCTAAAAATTGGAACCTTAACAAACATAAATAATCATTCATTAAAAGTCAGAAATTATGAAAAAGTTATCATTCTATTCATTGGTATTATTCCTTTTGGGCGCGCTGTTTTTCACCGCCTGTGAGAACACTTTCAATGGTCCTGGACCGGAAGATGAAAATAGTATCCTTCCCGATCAGCTTACAGTGGATATTCCTGCTGCACTTATGGAGGATGTTTCTTCCTTAAAGGGAGAGCCCGTAGTGGATACCCTGAAAGGGAGGGAGATCTATGGCCACCTGAGATTTTTTATCCATACCGGCGACCATGCGGGTCGCATTGTGAGACATATTATTTATGGCATTCGCAGGTACAACATTGACCAGGTAAAAACAGTTACCTATGAGAGTGAAGATGATGGGCGCATCAAAAACCTGGTGGTTGTGGAAGGTCCTGAGTTTGATGGCCGGACCTGGGAATATGGGCTCACTATTACCGATGCAGAATCGGAGGGTGAAGCTGATGGCGGAAAGGCCATGCAGATCTTCTGGAACAGAAATCCCAAGGAGGGTATCACCATCATTAAGCCCTATAACCTGGATCGGTCCGACGAAGGAGATTTGGCGCAGGCCATGTTCAGGATCGATTATAGTGGTGCCGGTGAACTGGGTTATGATCATCATATGATTGTCTCCATTGCCGATCTGCCTTCCATTGATCCCCTGCTTGCTCCCTTTGCCATGGATGGCATGAAGATGTTTGTGGGAAAGAAGGGCGACTATGTGGATGTTTATGGAAACTCCAGTCATCCCAATGCCAAATTCCTTACCGAGAAAGTTGGTTACAACTGGGCCTTTGTGGCATCTGGATCGGATGTTGAAGATGCTGCAGTCGCTGAAGTGGGATTGCCATTAAGTACTCTGGATGCTGAAGGACGTGCCATCTTATTGGAAGAATACTCCATCTACAATGTGCTTTACAATGAGGTAAAGACCATCTGGCCCCATGCCAGTGATGAGATTCTGGAGGCATGGCTAAGCAATACGGAAGCTCCTGGTTTTTTTGACAGTCATGGATTTATCCAGGGTGGTGAAGCCCCTGGAGATCAGTTCCTGCCATTGATGAAGCGAATACTTGGTTTGTCTCCTTACAATCCCAAGGCCATTGCTAACCTGGAAATAAGCTTCAATTAGAATAGCATTTCATATATGACACGGGATTTATTGAGGTCACAACCCCGTTCGCCCTGGCGAATGGGGTTTTTTTATTAGGAAAGGGCTGACTGTTCATTACTTATGTGAAATGATATTCAATTATTCGCTTAATTGTATCGAATATGTGGACGCGCTTAGGTAAATTTTTACAAATTGCCCAGGGCGACCGGCCCATGATTGCCGCATTGCTGCTACAGGCCTTTTGTACAGGGATTTTTGTTGGTACCCTGGAACTTGAGGCCAATACGGTATTTTTGGAGGCATATGGCGCCGATCGTGTACCTTTTGCCCTGATGGTTTCAGGAGTGGTGGGCATTTTGATTGCCGCCATTTACAGTTATTTCAGCAAACAGCTGAAGATGCGCCCCTTTGGTATCCTGAACCTGGTGGTAGTAATCGGAACAACTGTTTTTGTTGTGGGAGGCCTCCATTTTATGGAGCAAGATTATCTTGATTTTGTCACCTTTGTCTTTTCCGGACCTTTGATCCTGATCACTCTTCTGGGTTTCTGGACCACGGTCAGGGGAAAGCTCTCTCCAAGTCGGGGCAAGCAGCTAAGTGGCCTGATCGAAGTTGTGCTGGTGGGGGGAATGGCCCTGGCCCTGTTTGTTACCCCGGTGCTGGTTATTGCCGGAATTAACATTCATGAGATGCTTTATGTTGGGATGGGGAGTTTGATAATTGCTGCTTTTGCCCAGATGTATATCCTGTCTCATTCAGGGAAGAATGGTGGAGGATACAGGAACAAGAGTGGAAGTGCAGGTCCGATCAGGTTGTTTTCCCACCGGTATACGGCTTTGATGGCATCTTTTGTAGTGATTGGTGTAGCCGTCTCTGTGGTGCTGCACTATGAATTTCTTTCTGTCACCCAGAACAGGTTTCCCGGGGGACAAGAACTTGTGGAATTCCTTGGCTTCTTTCTTGGTATCGGAGTTTTACTGGCCTGGATCCTGAAGCGCTTCTTGTTTCACTGGATTAAGAGCAAATTCGGAATCAGGATAACCCTCTTGCTCTTGCCTGTTGTATTGTTACTGCTGACCATTCTTGCCTCCATATTCAGTGAAGGCTATGGTTATGGAGGAGGGATCCAGATGTTTGCTTACTTCTTCCTTTTGGTGGTCTTATCGAATTTATTCAGTCGCTCCATGAAAGAGTCCATGGAACACCCTTCCATGAACCTGATCTACCAATCTCTTAATACCAGGGAACGCGAGAATATTCAATCGGGTATTGAAGGGGTATTCTCTCAGTTTGGGGTGTTTACGACAGGGCTTTTCCTCTCCCTGTTTGTGATGCTGCAATTTGTAGAGTTTTATCATGTAAGCTATGTTTTATTTGTATTGCTGCTGATCTGGTTTGTGGTAGGTCTTTCACTTTATCGAAATTATCACCGCTTGTTGAAGGTGACCCTGGAATCGGATCGTGTTTTTGATCCTTCCGATCTGCGTCTGGAGGAGATCGAACAATTTGACATTGAACATTCCGAATTCTCTCTGGAACTGATAAAGTTCAATCCCTATTTTTTTCATTTTGTATCCAGGGAGCGTGAGTTGTCTTTGCTGGCCCATTCCGATCCCCATGTACGCAGACAAATCTGGGATCATATCTTAAAATCTTCACCAGGATTAACGGATTTAACCATAAGTCACATGCTTGTGAACGAACGGGAGCCGGATATCAAGGAGCAGATCAGGGAATTGAAAAAGCGCAAACTGAAATCAAAGCTGGGATTGCAGGAGGCCTTTATCAGGGAGCGGCTTAATAAATTCAGCAATATTCAAAGTGAACCTGATAACTCCATTGGCGAAGTATTTCATTCCGGGGACAGGAATGAAGTTCTGGCGGCACTCTATTATGTGGCAGAAGCGCAGGACCGGGCTTATCTTCCGGACGTCATGTCGCTATTCAGGGACCGCGATCCAGATATTCAGGGCGTAGCCATCTCCACTGCAGGCTGGCTTGATCTTGGGGGCAATGCCCATAAAATAATCGATCTGCTCAATGATCCCCTGCTCTACACCGCAGCCTGGTCCACTCTGGTCAGGCAGGGCGAAAATGTACTTGATGAGTTGGAGATGGCCTATTATAAACCTGATGCGGATATCAGACTTCAAACCCGCATTGTGTCTGTGATATCATCCATTGGCGGTGCCCGTTCTGTTCAACTCCTGTTGCAGAAGCTGGAAAATCAGCACCGGGATATTTTCCATTCAGTGGTTCAGGGACTGTATGCCAACAACTTTGAAGCGACGGTAATCCAGGAGGCTCAGATTCAGAATGCCATCCTGAGAATGATCCAGGCAGGAACCTGGATAATGGCTGCAAAAATCTCTGTTCGAACCGATGATCCGGGAGGGAGCCTTGCCAGGGTGATTGACCATGAGTTATGGGAGGTGAATGAACAGATACTAATGATGTTGACTATGATTTATGACCGAAAATCTGTTCGGAGAATCAAAGTCAGTTTGCTTGACCGGCAATCGGACGAACGCCAGATGGCCCTTGAGTTACTTGACCTATTGCTAAGGGAGCCTCTGAAGGCGGTCCTGGTGTCCTATTTTCATGATGTTTCAGTGAGGGAGAAACTGGATAAACTGAAGGAGCTGTATCCCATTGATGTTTTCCCAGTAGATCTCCTGTTAAAACGAATACTGAACCGGAGCGGTACCCAGATGGGAGATTTTATTAAGATCTGTGTGCTGGACAGGGTTGGAAATGAGGAGAGATTTTTTGATGAACAGCAGATCATGGCGCAGGGATTTCATCCCAATCCCAGGATCAGGGAGATTGCAGCACAACTTTTACGTAAAAATAATCCGGAGCAGTATGATCTGGTGACGGAAAGGCTTGACTTTCCAGACAATAGTTTTCCGGGACATGAGGATATGATCCGGTGGTACATGGACAGTACTATGAGGCTGACATCATGGAAGTTATTTAAAAATGTCGGAATAAATTCTCTATTTAAACTGGTTTCCATCGCCAGGCCCTTTTCTGAAGAGTGGACCGATGATGGAGATACTGTAATTCTTGCCAGATCTGTATCTGCGGAAGAATTTACTACCCTTTCAAACGGGATTGCAATAATTGCTGCCAATCAACCCGAAATTTTGGAGCAGATTCGTTATCTTGGCACCATAGGAGCATGTGAAGCTTATCTGATCGATCAAAAGGAGTTTGTTGAACTTTTGTTTGACGATAGAAGTTTGTTGCATGTTTTTTGTAATTTCCTGAATCAGGCTTCCCTGAAGCCGTTTTAGATTCGGAATATTTGACTGGGTTTAATTTATGGGTGATCCCACTATGATAAATACCGGGGTACTACAGCGAAATCCTTTTCCAGGCTGCAGGCCTTTTCTTTCAGCTGAAGATCAACTTTTCTTCGGTCGCGATAAGGCTATTACGGAGTTGCTTGATATTCTGTTAAAGAGAAGATTTGTGGCTGTTGTGGGCGCATCCGCCAGTGGTAAAACCTCTCTGATTCAGTCGGGAGTAATTCCTGCACTCCTGGCCGACATGAAAAGGGAGTGGGTTCCGGTCTTTATCCGGCCCGGGAGACGACCCATGGAGAGCTTGATCAGAGGATTTCAACGGGTTTTCTCAAAAAATATTTCTGAATCGGATGTTCATTCCTTCCTCAAAAGTTCACAGAGCATCGGTGATTTTCTGGTTGAAAAGGGTTTGGGCAACTTCCACTATTTCCTTGTGGTGGATCAGTTTGAAGAGCTATTCACCTGGCCCGTGGCCCTGAAGAAGAAGAAAAGTGGGAAAAATCCAGATGCTGTACATTTCATAAGCCATTTAATGAGGCTGGTTGATGCAGCTGAACCACAGATCTTTCTTATGCTCTCCATCAGAGCTGATTTTCTTGATTATTGTTCTAGTTTCAGGGAGCTTACAGAACATCTCAACAAGAGTAGGTATCTGCTTCCTAAAATGAGCAGGAACGACCTTAAAGAGGCTATTCTTGAGCCTTTTCGTGTGGCTGGAGCCTCTGTGGAGAGTGGTCTTGAAGAGTACCTGCTAAGCGATATGGAGGAGGTGGAACCTTATCTGCCAATGTTGCAACATGCCCTGAAACAAACATGGAATCATTGGAAAAGCAGGGGAAATACAAACCTGAGTGTTTCACTGGAGGATTACCAGTCCACTGGTGCTGTTCGTAATGGACTGGGCAGGGACCTGGAGAATTTGTATCAATCCCTCGAATTCTATCAGAAGGAGATATGTGAACGTATATTTAAAACAATAGCGTTCAAAACAGACAGACAGGAAGCTTACAGCCGCAGGACCTCCCTGGGGAACATTGCCCGGATTGCTCAGTGCAAGGTGGAGCGGGTAATTGAGCTTGTGGAGATCTTTGACAAAGCCGGGCAACCCTTCCTTGGTTACCAGCAATCGACACCACTTTCATCTGAGAGCAGGATTGAGCCATCTCATGAATCCTTGATAGATATTTGGGATAGGTTGCGACATTGGGTGGATGAAGAAGATGAATCCATCCGGATGCATCTGATTCTTTCAAAAGCGGCTGCGCTTTATCAGCATGGCAAAGGGGTTCTTCTGGAAGCAGCTGAACTGCAGAAAGCCATTGATTGGAAAAAATTGCACAAACCATCACCTTCCTGGGGAATTCAGTTCAATCCTGCTTTTGAACGGGCCATGGTTTTTCTGAATACCAGCGAGGAGGAGTATATCTGGACCGAGAAACGGAAAATCATATTACTACGAAGGAAACGGATTCTGAACCGCTCCATTGTTTTTGGAACAATTGTGATTTTAGGGGCGGTAGCCTTGGTTATTTACATTTCCCGGAACAGGCCCGTTGAAACGGATCAGCAAATTCAGACCCTTGTTCAGGAGCCGGGATCAGTGGAGCCTTCCACCCAACTACAAAATAGAGATATTCGTCAGCCGGTCGCTGAGGAGGTGGAAGAACAGTCCCAGGATATCGTGGAAACGGAACAGGTAGTTCAGGAGCCCGAGGAGCGGGTGCTTACTGATGATGAGGAGACCAGTACAAGTTCCGAGATAATTACACCAGAACCAGAGCCTGTAGAAGTTAGCAAGGTACAGACCGACCCAATCTCTACCAGGAGCAGGGAGAGTGAAATAATCCTTGCCATTGCCAGGGATGCGGCTTACCTGAGCCTGGGGATCACCAAAAATCCAGAACTGCAGGGCCTGCTTGCCTACCAGTCCTACCTGCTGAACATAGCCTATGAGGGAGATGTTTTTGATCCGGACATCTATAGGGGGCTCTATGATGCTCTGAAAAAGCTGATCTCTCAGGCTTATAACACCTACCCAGGTCTGAGACATTCCATCAAAGCCATGGAGTGGCTCAACAACACAGGTAGCATTTTGAGCGCCAGTAGTGATGGCACCATTAAAATTTTATCGGGAAGCATTGCCGATCGAGCTGCACAGGAGAACCTGGTAGGAACAGGATTTAACAATGAATGTCTTGGAATAAGTCCTGATGAACGCATCGCCGCAGTGGGAACCAGTGGAGGAGGCATGCTCTTTATTGAGCTGGAGAATAGGGGAGAGGTGATACATCAAAATACTGAACAGGGCGATGTTGTTCTTTTCATCGAAGACCTGGGGATGAGCGGAAGTTTCCTTTCGGCTGGTACCGGTAACAAAGTCCTGAAATGGGATTATAGCAGTTTCGCTCCCACTACACTGGTGAGCCTGATGTCAAGACCACTTGCTCTGGCAACTTCAAGTAATGGTTCGCGTGCTGCCATTGGAACCAGTAGTGGCAGGATCTATACCCTAAATGTGAATGATCCTGCCAGTTTACAAGAGGTGAATAATTTTGGAGGCAACCAGGTCAGGGCCATGGATTACAGTCCTAGCCAGCACTACCTGGCAGCCGGAATGCTTGATGGCTCGGTGAAAGTGCTGAGCGGGGATGGAAGAAGGACCATTGCCAACCTGTTTGGCCCGGGTGCCCGCGTGTCTGACATAGAATTCAGTCCCGATGGCAGGTTCCTTGTAGCTGCTTCAAATGATGGAAATGTATATCTTTGGAGCACCATGAAATGGGATGATTCACCTGTGATATTTACCGAGAATTACGGTTTTGTACTGTCCCTCTGTTTTAGCAGAAACAGCAACTATTTTTACAGCGGTAGCGTCGACTATCCCCGGATGGTTGGCAGGCCAACAGATCCCGATAAAATGGCAGCGGATTTCTGTTCGCTGCTGGTCAGAAATCTGACCCCCGAGGAGTGGACCCAGTATTACGGGGAATATATCCCATATCAAGAGACCTGTCCGAAATGATAAAAATGCTAGCGAATATGCCCAATAGGATTCTCATTTTCCTGGTCTTGTGTCTGGGGATTCAAACCTTAACAGCTCAGGACATGGTCGATTGCACCATCCTGTTGGAAGATGCCAGGGAAGCTTATGATGCCGGAATGGTGGAACTGGTTCCGGAATTGTTACTTGAATGCGTCCAGTCAAATGGCTTATCGGGTGAAGCCAAAAAGGAAGCCTATAAGCTGGTAATCTCTTCCTACCTTTTCGATTATATGCCCGCAGAGGCAGACAGCCTGATGGATGATTTTGTCAGAGAATATCCTGAATACCGTGCAGAAAATTCAGATCCACAGGAATTTGTTTTTTTACTGGATGGCCATTTAAGAGCCCTGGGGATCAATCCTGATCTGATTCCTGAAGATACAACAGCTGTCGTCAGTGATAATGGACGGTCAGGTTATTTTAGCCGGAGAAACATCATTAAAGGAGCCGGTGAATATGGAAATACCCTGGGATTCAATGTGGGTGCTACACTGAGTTTACCAAACACCCTTGAAGGATATAGTGTGGGAGATCCGGCCACTGATGAAAGTCATTTTGGACTCTTGCCAGGATTCCTGGCTGGTGCAGAAGCCAACCTGATCCTTAACAGGAAACTTGAGGCCTCCTTTGGCCTGCTTTATAACCTGACCAGGTTTAGTTATTCTGCCACTCCCCTCTCCTTTACCTCCTACAGGTATGTTGAGGCCCAGCATCAGGTAATGCTGCCTCTCACCATAATATTTAAGTTTAATCCCGATGACAGGAGAGTTTGTTACTATATGCGGGCCGGAGTTGTACCTTCTTACTTATTTTACGCTTCAGGGAAAGGAACCAGGAGTTACGAATCTACGCTGGATGATGTGACTGTAGAGCAGACCGATATTACAACATCGAGGGTAAAATTTAACCTGGATGGTCTTCTGGGAGGTGGAGCTAGAATTCCGCTTAACAATGCCTTTATTTTTGCAGAGATCAGGTTGACCTCCCGTATTTTACAGGCAAACCTGGAGGAGGACCGATATCAAAACAGTGACCTCACCTGGTTGCTTTATCATGTGGACAGCGATTTTCGGGTACACCAGTTATCTATCTGTGGCGGCATATGCTGGGATCTTACAAAGGAATAGATGCAAAAGATGATGAAATACGGCTTTATATTGATCCTGTTCTCAGGTTTTTTTCTCTCCTGTGAGCAAGAGATTTCCAGTGATCAGGCGAATAGTTTTATCAAATTTTATGGCTCTTACCTGATGGATCAGGCTGGCGAAGTGGAGGTGCTTGGCAATGGTGGTTATGCCATTTGTGGTACAGAAACCAGTCAATCGCTCGGGAAAAGAATGATATTGATCGTCACCGATAAATTTGGCAATGTGCAAAGCGGTTTTCCACAGTACTATGTTGAGGAGGGACTTGAAACAGGAGGCAGCTCACTAATTGCCCTGCAGGATGGTTCAGGAGGATTTATCCTCTCAGGATTCGTGGAGAAGACGGTGGAAGGATCACAGCAGGTGCAGAAAGATATATTCGTGGTCAGAACCTCATCAAACGGTACAGTGACCTGGCAACGAAGCTACGGCTCATTTGAAGATGAGCAAGTCCTGCACTCCGTTGAAATGATCTCTTCAGGATATTTGCTGGCAGGGTCCCAGGTGAAGGATGGGAAATCGGATCTTATGGTGATGGGGGTCACTGAAGAGGGCGATTCTATAAGGCTGGGGCTGAATTACAACAATCCATATGCTGAGAATTCCACGGCCACGTATCTGTTGAATGCAGGTGACATGTATCTTTGTGTGTGCACTTTCGATAAGGTAAATGGTGAAGGAACGGGCATTCAGGTTCTGACCTTCGACGATGAATTAAGCCCACTTGCAAAAAATCTTTCGGGGGAATTTGATGAGTTCGGCATGTGCATCCTGGATGAGGGTGATGGGCATTTTCTGGTCCTGGGAAACCGGTTGAACGGATCGGGAGTAAGTGAGGTCTTACTCTATGGTATTGAGACAAATGGTCTTCTAATCACAAATTCAACATTGAATGCAACTATTTCGGAGCAAAACACTGACCTTATAGGGGAGAGGATCATAGAGACTGCCTCTGGGGATCTGGCCATTGCCGGGACCAGGAAGCTTGGTAATAACAGTGAGCTTATGCTGCAGTTTGTCTCTTCTTCGTACGGGGTAGAAGAACAGGTCACTCATGGAGCCTCCGGGGCCCAGACAGGCAAGGATATTGAACTTGCCGATGATAGTGGATTTGTGGTGCTGGGTACGAACAGTTATGGGGGGAGTAGTATCATCTCCCTAATGAAAACCAGTGCAAGTGGGGATATTTAGGGACTTAATATATATAGAAAATTGAATCAGATGAGGAGCATTACCTACCTGCCGATTGCATTTTTGTTACTGGTAAGCGGTATGATATGGGGCCAGGAAGTTCACCTGGAATCGGGAGGAGTCACCATCACCTTGATATGTGAAAGTGCCGGCGACTATCGTTTCGTTGGGACCAACAGTGATGACGCAATCGGTACATTTGCACTTTTTGAGTCTGGTTCCGGGAGTGCTGTTCCTGGACATATTACCGATCTGGGTAACAATACGGCGATCCTGGATCCGGCCGGACTGGACGGGGCTTATCGGGTGGTATATTCCTATATGGAGGGGCAGGTAACAACGAGTGTATCAAATAATTTTACCGTGACACTGCTTGATAATATTGAGATTCAGGGACTTCCGGAAATAGTATGTAAAAATGACCCACCCTTACCACTGATCCCGGTACCAAGTCTTTCAGATCCTGGTGCAACTTATACCTTCTCGGGTCCGGGGGTCTCCGGTAACCAGGCTACCGGATATTTCTACGATCCGGCCAGCTCTCAGGTAAGTGAAGGCTGGATCCAGATTAGTCTCTTTTATAATTCTTCTTTGGGTTGCCAGGTATTAAACTATATTATCTCCATTTACAACGGCTTTGTTCCTGCACTCAATTTTTCTACCACCTCCTTATGCATACCGTCAACTGGAGGTCTGGTTCAGTTTGAAAACCAGACCAGCGGCCAGTATGCCGTGGAGACCTGGAGCTGGAATTTTGGGGATCCTGATAGCGGACCTGAAAATATCAGTAATGAGGCAAGTCCCGATCATTTCTATCCAAGGCCTGGCAACTGGAATGTAACATTATCTGCAGAAACCTATGAAGGATGCCTGAGTAGTACGATCCGGAACATCGCATTTTCCGACCAACCATTGGTCGATTTTACATGGATCACTGATTGCTTTATCAGGGGAGAACTCACCTCCTTCGTGAATCGGTCCGTATCACCATATGCAACGATCGATAATTTGCTCTGGACCTTCAGAACCACTGGTGGTGGTGTTTTAGGGCAGATTGCCAGTAGCAATCCTGAAGATACTATTGAATTTCCTTTTACCTCAATCAATGAGTACAATGTAAGCCTGAATGTGGAAAATGAC
>DAOWFP010000146.1 GCA_030637895.1 Bacteroidota bacterium
AAATAGATGGTATCTATCTTTGAGGCCTGCAAATTGCAGGACATAAATATTCCTGCAAAGACTAATAAAAGCTGTGGAACATACTTGCGTGTCATCAATTCAAAAATAAGCAAAATGTGCAATTAAAAAATCCAAAGATCCGGGCTGAGGATTTTTATGGGTCTTTTCAGTTTGATCCGCTTTACAAAATTGATTCTAATATGACCCGCATTATATGAGTACCAATCCCTGTAACTACCTGCCATGGTGCTCACTGAAACCCGGGAAAGGCTTAAGCCCACATAGTATTTGGGACTGTTGAAGCCCAGTGAAATTCTGGTATACCTTTATATAGCTGGTATCGTATTTTAGGGTCGGATTCTCATCGAAGAGCTGGCCATTAACAGGTACATAGAAGAAAAAAATCAAGATAATGCCTGTTAAAATACACCTGGCCAGTTTCATATAAACAAAAATAGCATAGTTATTGAATCCTTTCAAGAAGTACTTGTTTTATTTCTAACTTCGCGCCCGCCTACATACTGACAAGGATATTTCTCCTATAAAACTTATATCATGAATAGTAAAAATAGCAGACTCTTTTTAGCCATGAGCCTTTTCATTACAGGGATCGGCATTCAGGATCTATATGCTCAGGCCATTGAAATCAATGGCTTTTATGGCTGGCAACTGAACGGAAAAGCCAAGCTCTATGATGGCGATTTTATTATGCAAAATGCTCCCAATTACGGCGGGAAACTCGCCATAGGCCTATCTACAACCACCTTTGTTGAAATGTCCTATATGCGTTCCGATTCCGAAGGATATTTTAAATCTTATTATAGCTCGGTGGAATTTGGAGAACCCATCCAGTACAGCTCCAACTACATAACGGTGGGGGTACTTCAGGAGGTCAATCTGGGAAAAATCAGACCGTTTGGAACCTTTGGTATGGGGACTGTTATTTGGGCCCCGAAAGACTATTCTGGCACCAAGTGGCAATTCCAATTCACACTGGGTGCCGGCTTTAAGATCTGGCTGACTGACAATATAGGACTCAGGGCCCAGGGCAGCATGATGATGCCATTGGTAGTAAACGGGCTTGGTTTTGGTTGTGGGATCGGAAGCGGCGTCAGCTGTGGTGGAGCTGTCTATACCAGAATCACCCCTTTTCAGGGAGAATTCTCAGGGGGTATCATCCTTCGGATACCCAATATATAAAGATTCCGATTTATTAGGTATTTTTACGGGAAATACCTTATAAATGCGTACTGAAAAGGATTTTCTTGGAGAAGTCTCCATCCCGGCAGGTGCCCTTTACGGAATTCACTCCGTTCGGGCACGTGATAACTTTGATAACCAGGTAGCCTTTCCGATAGAGTGGTTTCGCGCCACAGGAAGTGTAAAACTTGCCTGCTACCGCACGGTAAGAAAGCTTCTAAAAGCCCTTAAGAAGGAGCATCCCGAAATGATTGCCCATCTCAGTATTCCTGATGAAAAGACTCTGGGAGCCATGGAAGCAGCAGCCACAGCCATTACCTCTGGAGATCATTTCGGCTATTTTATTGTTCCGGGAACCCAGGGAGGCGCAGGAACCAGCATCAATCTGAATGTGAATGAGATTATTGCCAACGCCGCCCTGATCAGCCTGGGGAAAAAACCTGGTGATTATCAGCATGTGGATCCCATTGAATCGGCCAATATTTACCAGTCCACCAATGACGTGATTCCCACAGCACTTACCATTGCTTCCATGAAGCTATTGAACGAACTGGAAGAGGCCATAAATAAAACCCGAAAAACGGTTGAAAAACTTGAAACCAGATACCGTAACACGCTGAGGCTAGGATATACACAGATGCAGGAGGCGGTTCCTTCCACTTACGGTCAATTATTCAGCACTTATAGCGAAGCCTTGTCGCGTGACTGGTGGCGAGTCTCCAAAGGATTAGAAAGGCTCAAGGTGGTCAACCTTGGAGGTGGAGCTATCGGTACCGGGATTGCCATTCCGCGTTTCTATATTATGGAGGTGGTACCGTCATTGAAAAGGATCACTTCTCTGCCCGTCACTCAGGGTGAAAATCTGGCAGATGCCACTTCGAATATGGACAAGTGGGTGGAGGTACATGCTATCCTGAAGGCCCATGCCGTGAACCTGGAAAAGATCGTTTCGGATCTCAGGCTACTTGCATCGGGAACTGGCGCCAACAAAGAGATTGAGCTGCCTTCCCAACAGGTGGGTAGCTCCATTATGCCGGGTAAGGTGAACCCGGTGGTCCCGGAATATGTGATCTCCTCGGCTCACAGGATCTATGCCAATGATCAGAAAATTGCCACCCTAAGCTCCAAGGGTTGCCTTGAACTGAACGCTTACCTGCCCGAGATTGGCGGCGCCATGCTGGAGAGTCTGAAATTGATGATCTCCATGAACCATGCCTTCGAGGAGAAGGTCCTGAAAGGACTCCGGGTTCATGAAGAAGCGGCCAGCAGGAAACTGTTTAATAGTCCAGCCGTTACCACCGCCCTATCTCCCCTCATTGGATACAAGCGTGCAGCAGAACTGTCATCGCAGATGAAAAAGGGGAACCAGAATATTTTTAAGGCCAATGACACCCTGGGAATAATCGATGCCAGGAAACTTAAAAAGCTGATGGAACCCGGTAACCTCCTGAAAAAGGGATTTACAATCAGCGATATCCGGGAGCTGTTATGAAAGGAAGAGATGCCAAACCACATATCGGGATATTCGGAAGAAGAAATAACGGAAAATCATCTCTTATTAACTCACTTGCTGAGCAGGAGGTGGCCATCGTATCCAATGAACCGGGTACCACCACCGATCCGGTAAAGAAATCCATGGAAATCACCGATATAGGTCCAGTTGTAATGATCGATACGGCAGGAATGGACGATACGGGAGAGTTGGGTAAGAAGCGTGTAGGAAGGACCCGGGAAGTAATCCGGACCATTGACCTGGGCATCCTGGTCCTGGCCGAAAACCGTTTTGAAAAGGAAGAAGCTGCCATTATTGAACAGCTAAATAAATGGGAAGTCCCCTACCTGGTGGTCCATACCAAATCGGACCTGGAAGCAGCAAGTGTCCGGGTAAGAGAGAAGGTAAAGGCTGAGACAGGTCTGGAAATCTTGGAGTTCTCTTCACTCCACCCTTCCAACAGGGAGGCGCTCATCGGGCATATAAAATCGGCAATTCCCGAAACTGCCTACATGAGCAAATCGATGGTGGGAGATGTGATCTCTCAGGGCGACCTGGTCCTGCTTATCACCCCTATCGATGAAGAGGCCCCCGAGGGTAGGCTGATTCTCCCGCAAGTCCAGGCCATTAGAGATATCCTGGACAATGATGCCATAGCTGTTGTGGCCAAAGAGCGGGAAATAGACAGTTTGCTAAAAAGGCTAAGCCCTAAACCGGCATTGGTCATCACAGACAGCCAGGTATTTAAAAAGGCAGATGCTTCCATTCCCGATGATATCCCCCTGACCAGCTTCAGCACGGTACTTGCCCGTTACAAAGGCGATTTTGAGAATTACCTCCTTGGAACACCCAAGCTCTCTACGCTACAGAATGGTGATAAAATCCTGATACTGGAATCATGCACCCACCAGGTCTCCTGCGATGACATTGGCAGGGTAAAGATTCCCAGGTGGCTATCCAGTTTTACCGGAATGCAACTGGAATACAAGGTGGTAGCAGGTCTAGATAAAGTCCCCGGTAAAATTACTGATTACAGCATGGTGATCCAGTGTGGAGGCTGTATGATTACACGTAAACAACTGATCAATAGATTAAAACCGGCAATTGACGCAGGAATACCTGTTACCAATTACGGCATGGCCATCGCCTATATGCATGGCATCTACGAGCGGGCAGTGGCCCCCTTTGTTAAGCTGGATCCCAATTCATTGACATATTTATAGAAAGAGAGAAGAGCATGGGAGTGAAAGAGATACTGGAAGATGGAAAGCTGGGCAGGGAAGAAATTATAACCTTGCTTGAGGCAACAGGGGAAGACAAGCAACTGCTTTTTAAAAGAGCAAATGAAATAAAATTACAGGAACTGGGTAACCTGGTACATTTCAGGGGACTTGTTGAGTTCTCCAATATCTGCGGAAAAGACTGTTATTATTGCGGAATCAGAAAATCAAACAGGGAAGTTCACAGGTATAATGTAAGCGATGAACAGATCCTGGATGCAGCAAGGTTTGCACATATGAATGCATATGGTTCATTTGTGATGCAGGCTGGCGAACTGGAATCCCCTGCTTTTACACTTAGGGTCGAGAACCTGTTGAAGGAAATTAAAATACTATCAAAAGGCGAATTGGGGATCACCCTTTCCCTGGGTGAACAGACAGAGGAGGTACTTGAGAGATGGTTCACTGCAGGTGCCCACAGGTATCTACTGCGGATCGAATCCTCCAATCCGGAACTATACCAGCGTTACCATCCGTCCGATACTCTTCATGATTATGCCAGAAGACTGACCTCTCTAAAAACGCTTCAGAGAATCGGTTACCAAACTGGTACAGGGGTCATGATTGGTCTGCCCTTCCAGAGTACTGGAGACCTGGCTGACGACCTGCTGTTCATGAAACACTTCGATATCGATATGGTGGGCATGGGGCCCTATATTGAGCACCAGCACACACCCCTGTTTCAATTTAGGAGTGAACTGCTGCCAATACAAGAACGATTCGACCTGACTCTGAAAATGATTGCCACCCTCCGCATCATGATGAAGGATATCAACATTGCCGCGGCCACCGCCATGCAGGCCATCGATCCCCTGGGAAGAGAGAAGGCAGTGAAGGTGGGGGCCAACATCATTATGCCCAATATCACTCCTGGGAAGTTTCGCAACGATTATGCACTCTATGAGAACAAACCCTGTGTAGATGAGGAACCAGAGGAGTGCAAGAATTGCCTGGATGTACGTATCCAGCTTGCCGATGGCGAAATCGGGTATAATGAGTGGGGCGATTCAAAACATTTTCACAAACGAACTGCGGGTGAATAAGATCTTCCTTATCCTTATTGTGGTTCTGCTGCTAATGCCTCTCCATCCGGCCAAATCCCAAATGGGAGGATCCCCATATCAGCTCCTGCATGGCGCCATTGTCCGTGGAGACACATCCAAAACTGAACTGGCATTGGTTTTTACCGGCGATTCGTTTGCCGATGGCGGAATCCATATTGCCAGAATTCTGTCTGAGCATGATGTGAAGGGTTCTTTTTTCTTTACGGGCAAGTTCTACAGAAATCCTGAATTTGAAAACCTTATTCAGGCATTGGTAGAAGGCGAACACTACCTGGGGGCACACTCCGACCAGCACCTGCTCTATTGTACCTGGGAAAATCGAGACAGTTTGCTGGTATCAAAGGAGCAGTTTAATGTCGATCTCTCGGACAACTATAGTGCCATGCGCGCCTTTGGCATTGCCAGAGAAGATGCACTTTTCTTCCTTCCTCCTTACGAGTGGTACAATGATTCCATTGCCGGATGGACCCGTACCATGGAATTACAATTAGTCAACTTCACCCACGGGACTTTGTCCCATGCTGATTACACTGTTCCAGGTAGCTCAGGCTATCGCAGCAGCGAAGAGATTTTCAGGTCCATTCTGGACCATGAGGAAACAGACGCATATGGATTGAATGGCTTCATACTCCTTACCCATACCGGGACTGCTCCGGAAAGAACAGATAAGTTCTATCTTTATCTGGAGAAGCTGATTGTGGAGCTGAAAGAACAGGGATACGGATTTAAACGAATTGATGAACTCCTCAACCAGAGCAATAATTGAATGAATGGAAACCATCAGATCACTGGAAAAGGTTAGTAATAAGATGCTGTTTGAAGCTTTTCAGGAGGCCTTTAAAGGCTATGAGATGCAATTAACTCAGTCCGAGCTGCTAAAGATGTTAGAGCGCAGGGGATTCACACCCGAACTTTCGTTTGGGGCATTTTCAGGCGAAAAACTAGTGTCCTTAACATTTAATGGCACTGGCAATTTCAATGATCTCTTTACTGCCTACGATTCGGGCACAGGAACCATTGAGAAGTACAGGGGGAAAGGGCTGGCCAGCAGAATATTTGAATATTCCATTCCACATTTGAAACGTGCAGGGATATCTCAATATCTTCTGGAGGTACTGCAACATAATTCTAAAGCCGTTTCACTCTACAAACGGCTTGGATTTGAGGTAAGCAGGGAATTCAACTATTTCATTGAGAGTAGCGACAAGCTTCGCCAACCCTCCAATAATCCAGATCCCGTATACAGGATCCTAAGTACCGACCTGTCTGAAAAGGATCGGATGCGCTCATTCTGGGATCATCAGCCCTCCTGGCAGAACAGTTTTGAAGCAGTGGAGCGAATACGCGAGGATTTTTTGATCCTTGGAGCATTCAGGGAAGATAAACTGCTTGGATATTGCATTTTCGAACCAGGTTCAGGCGATATTACCCAGCTTGCAGTAGATAAAAGATTCAGGAGAGAAGGAATTGCCTCCCTCCTTCTCCAGAATGCATTCCAATCAAATCAGTATGAATCTGTAAAAGCGATCAATTATGAAACTGATCAAGCTGGATTCAACCGTTTGATGGAGTCCTTCGGCATTACATTGAAAGGAACACAATTTGAAATGGTAAAACAACTTTAGCTTGATCCTATGGTGAGCGAAAAGGAACGTATGTTATCGGGAAAGCCCTACAAAGCGTTTAGCCCTGAGCTTGAGAATGAACGTTTAAGGGCCAGGAAATTAATCCATAAGTATAACCAGCTGACACCGGATGAGGCTGCGAAACGAAATAAGATCCTCAAAGAGCTACTGGGAACATGCGGGGAACAGTTTGTTATTGAACCGCCCTTCCGCTGCGACTATGGCTACAACATCGAGCTGGGGGAGAACTTCTATGCCAACTTCAACCTGGTGATTCTTGACTGTGCCAGGGTAAGCATCGGAAAAAACGCCCTGATAGGTCCCGATGTGGGAATCTACACCGCCGGGCACCCTGTCCATCCCGAACTGCGGAACCAGGAGTATGAATTTGCTTTTCCAGTGACGATTGGGGAAAGTGTATGGATCGGTGGACATGTGGTGATCAATCCCGGTGTGTGCATTGGAGACAATGTGGTGATTGGTTCCGGAAGTGTTGTCACCAGGGATATCCCATCCGGTGTGATCGCCATTGGGAACCCCTGCAGGGTCTTAAGAGAAATCACAGAAGAAGACGAAAAATATTATTATAAAAAACTGAAGTTTGATGAAAGCTGATCTGCACATCCACTCCCTCCATAGCAATGATGGCGAATATAGTATCCCGGAGATCATTAAGTTTTGTATTGAAGGTGGGGTTGACACTTTTTCCATTACTGACCATAACGGTGTGAATGGATCTCGCGAGGCTATGCAGTTAACAACTGATGTTGAAGGAATGGATTTCATTCCTGGTATTGAAATCGATTGCAACTACAGGGGTACCGATATCCATCTACTGGGGTATCAGGTTGATTTGAGAGGTGAAGATTTTGATGTCCTGAAAATAACCGTCCGGCAAAAGCACTTGGATGCTGTGCCACAGATGATCGGTAACCTGGAGCAACTGGGCATTCACCTTGATCCGGATGAACTAATGCTTAAGTCAGATGGGGAACCTCCCACCGGGGAGCTCTTTGCAGAGCTTCTGCTTGAGAACTCTGAGCAACATCCAAATCCCAAACTCCTTCCCTATCTACCGGGTGGAGAGCGCAGTGATATGCCTTTGATCAATTTCTACCTGGACTTTTTTGCACAGGGAAAGCCAGCCTATGTTAAGATCGAACATCTCGATTTCCATGATGCTGTTGCATTGGTGCGAAATAATGGCGGTATTCCCATTGTAGCACATCCTGGTTTAAACCTGGAAGGTCGCGAGGGGGTGGTTAATGAACTGATGGATCACGGGGCTGTGGGGCTTGAGGTTTTCAATAACTATCACAACAACAAGCAGATTGCATACTTTGCCGAGCTGACTGCCAAGAGAGGTGCAATTCTGACATGTGGAAGTGACTTCCATGGAAAAAATAAACCACTCATTTCAATAGGTCAATACAATTTCATGGAGAAACACAGGGAGTCCCTGGACCGAAGCCTGACCACCATAGGAACTCACAGGAAAACTTGATAAGCTATGAAAAGAGGGATCTATGTTACTATATTGCTCTTCCTGGTGCTGATAAGCGGATGCGACTCCAGTCAACCAGCTGAAGTACAGGGAAGTAAGAAAGCTGTGATTCTAACTCTGGAACAGGCCAGCCACCTGGCTGCATTGCCTCTGGAGTGCATGCAAACCAC
>DAOWFP010000118.1 GCA_030637895.1 Bacteroidota bacterium
GCACCCTCTTACTTTTTACGCTAATTTTAAGCTCCTCTCTAAAGGACCACACCCTCCATGTCTTTTTCCAGTTCCCTGGCGTTGGTCAGGAACTCATCCAGTTTCATCTCTTTATAATAAAGCAATCCGTGTGTGGATCTTGTGCGGGGATTCGTGCTCTCGTAGAAGGTGTTTTTTCCCACCAGTAACTGGATCTGCTTCAGCTGCTCCACCCAGATTCGTTTGGTAAGATCGCTGAATTTTCCATCCAGCTGATAAGAGGGGAAAGAGGCATCCACCTGGCTCAGATAGCTATTGGTAAAAGCACTGTCCATAACACCCATGGCGTTAAGAGAGACAGGTACAATAACATTGGCTTCTGCCGGATGGAAGCGGTACCAAACATTTCTGTATCCCCATACCCTCAGCTCTGAAAGATCCTCTTCCTCACTCCACAAGCGCAATGCTTCAGCAATCACCTGAAGTACCTTGTAATGCGTATCCGGGCCACTGCCCTCAGGATCAAAAGCCAGGCTCACCACCGTAGGCTTGATGGTCCTTAACTCCTCCAGGATCGGCTCCACATCTCTCTCCATCTTGGGCTGCTCTGTAAAAACTTCCCCTGTGTAAAATCCCAGTCTCAGGTGAGTTACATGCTTGGTCTCAATACCAAAATACCCCCAGACCAGCTCCTCCTCAAACTCACGGATCATCCCCTTCAGTTTTTGAATATCGGGCTGGTTAACCTCACCGTCGTAACTTTTCTTCAGGATATTTACAATATTGTTGATCTCATCGCGGAGCTGATCCACACTTTTTAAGTTATAAAGACCAACCATATCACGAACAATCCTGTGGGCCAGTCCCCGTCGTAACTCGCAATCCTCACCGGAGGCTACCTTCAGCAAATAATGGTTCACATCTTTGTCACGTTTGAGTTTGTAACCTGATTCGAAAAAATCTGGATACCTGGTCATTTGCATCAGTCCCTTATCCAGAAAATGTTTGGTGTCCTCCAGGGCCTTGATCACAAAATCATTGGTCACAGCGGTAAATCCAGAGGTAAGCACTGAAAAATAGTTGGAGTTGGTTTCTTCCCGTGAAAGCCTGTGTATATGGGGATTGATACCCAGCATGATATCGTCATGGTGCGGACCAGTATGATAGTAAACCTGGTTCTTCTCTTCAACTGTCCCCTTTTTAAATTTTGCCTCGATGGAGCTGAACACATCGGAAACGGTGTTCTCACTGAGACCGGGGATCAGTTTGCAATACCTGTCCCCCTTCAGATCGGCCATGGTAAGGTGATGACTGTACTTATCCAATCTTGAACAGAGGTCAATCACGGCCCTGTCAGTCTTAGCCTGGGACCACTCTCCCTCTTTAAAGAAGGCATCTACCGAGGTCTGAAGACTGGCGGCTGCACCTGTGGTCAGGTAGAAACGGGCCTGATCCAGTTTATTCAGTACAGAGGCTGGATAGAGTACAGAGGCTTCATTCTCCAGGGCCTCTTTCACCATGTTGGCCTTAGCTTCCCCGGCAGCAAATATCAGTGCTACCGCATCGGGATTGTGAGTGATGGTATCGAGCCCGATGGTGATCACCAATCGGTTGCGGGAAATTTCAATTCCCCCCAGGTCACCAGCAGCCACAGCCTGGGTCTCAAAGTTGGTTTCAGTTAGTCTGGTGGTTGAGTAATGGTCGGACCCCCTAACATTAAAAGCGATATGCCCATCAGGACCTATGCCTCCAAGGAAAAATCCTATGCCTCCCTTATCCCTTATCTTCTGCTCATATACGGAACACCAGTTGTCAATAAGGAAAATGGATTCCTGTTGTATCTTTTCCAGCTGGCCTTTGGGGTCCCTGTACCTCAGGGAAAGATCAACTTTACTGTCGGGAAACACTTCAGAAAAATGGCGGCCTCCAGCCAGTGGAATCTCGTCGGAGTTGATCAGCAAGGCATTTTCCGGATCCAGTCCGAATCCCTCTATATAATACTTCTTCACATAGTTGTAAAAGCTATTGTGCTGGGTAGAACTAATGGGATAGAATTCATCGATCTGCACAAAGTGAAGATCCTTCAGAGAAGGCTTCTCCAGATCGCCAATTCCATACTTGCTCCTGAGTTCTTTAATTTTCTTGCTATCCCAGTTTTCCAGGAGATGCTTGGTCCACTTGATATAATACTCCGGAGTTTTCCCGGTGGGAAGACTAATTACACCATTTGGATTCTCGCTGACCCACTCCAGGAAACGGAGAGCAGTCAGCAAGCCCATGAGTGGGAAATTGTCCACTACGATATAGGGAATGTTTGTATTGATCTCCGGTTCACCGGAAATCTTGTAAAAAGCTGACTCGACTTTGGATTTAAATTTCATTTTGTTGGAATTTATAGCAGATATTACAATTGAAGCATTGCAAAAGTATTCATTTTGCAAGTCTTTATCAACGTGACAAAGTAAAATAACAAGAAATTCCCACGATTGTTTGAGGGTTCAATTCACTTAGCCTTACTTGCTTATCTCCCTCATCCTTTTGGCCAGTGGAGAATCGAGCAAATTCTCATCCACATAAGAGGCGTGAATGGCATTCGTAAGCTTCCTGTGCCACTCAATATCTCTCCACATTCCCACAAACTGGGGTCCGCAGAAATTGCTTGTGGCAATGGCAAGCCACCTGCCTGTTTTAGCGGCTTCCAGCGTGCCCAGTGCGCAGAGCTCTTTGATATATCCCCATTCCAGCATGGGCAGGTCCTTATAGTCGACCACCCCCCAGCATTCGGTGGTGATCAAACCCTGGTTTTGCAGCTCCGACCAGCGTGCTGCCAGTTGGATCTGCTCTGTCAATCCCTTCTGCCAGTACTCCTTTTGCTCCTCATAGATCCGCTTCCCGTGCAAGGCCATATTCCTGTACCCGGTGTAGTCGAAGCGTTCAAAATTGTAACCTACCTTCTGGTAAAACTCTCCACCATTATAGCTGGTCATCCAGATATGGGGTTCCAGGAAATCGAGCATCTTAAAAGGCCCTTTTGAAATAGCCTCCTGATTTATTTCGCCTGTAAAAGAAAAGGTATAGGGGATCTCCGGATAGCTGTCCTCTAATATAGCAATGGAATCTGCCATCCATTGCTTCGACTTTTCAGTATCCCATCCTGTCCAGATGGCTTCCGGCGGATCATTCACAAAGAAGGGACACCAGGCGTCTCCTGTCCACTCGTTGCACAGGTCCACATAAAAAATGGTGTCCAGGACTCCCCCTTCGTCGATGGATTTGAGCACCGCCAGCCACGCCTCTCCCAACTTTTGAGCAGTGGTCAGCTTCATCCTCACATCCTCCTCATCGGTCCGGAACCAGGAGGAAAGTCCTACCCTGACATTATGAGCTCTGCAGCGTTCCAGAAATTTGTTCAGATTGGGTTGCACCTGCACCCGGTTGATCTCGGGGCTGCCCCAATCCTGTGTGCTCCAGTGGGGTAGTATCAGATACTCCCGCTCAGGATCTTCATAGATGAGGTGGGGAAAAGCATCGATCCGGATGGCATCATAGCCCCGCTCCACCAGTTCAGAAAGAGCCTGGTCCCAATCTTCGTAACCGGCACCGGGCCACCTTCTCTCCAGCCAGGAAAACTCCCACATGGTGATGGCCAGTGGATAGGGCTGTTTGCCTGCCTTTACTTGCTCTATGGGAAGATCCTGAATGGCTTCCCCTGCAAGTGCAACACTACCCATGGTCCCGGCGGTCACTCCTGCTGCTGTATTAAGAAATTTGCGTCTTTTCATAATCTAAGTTCTTTTAATAAGGAATGGGATCGTGACAATCGGTGCAGGACATGGAATGGATGTTATTTGGACTGTCCCGGTCAAAATAGGTGGTGTTCATGGTCATCACATCCAGACCGCAGCTGGTCACCGCAGGGTGACAGGTCTTGCAGGCATTTCTGGGATCATTGGAGTGCCCCCGGTGACAGGCCCTGCAGCTGATTCCCTCATGGACGCCAACCGGCGTTCGGTCGTCTTCGCTTCCGGCCTGGTGGGCCCAGTTGGGCGAGTGGCATTGGATGCAGATTCGCTGCAGGGGATCGTCTGAAACCAGGACCGGCTCTTCTCCATTGTAGATTTCAGGTTTACGAAGCATATCGGCACGAAGGTGCATCCTGTCGGAACGCAGGTAGATACCTGTAAGTGCCTCTCGTTCCTCCCTTTCATAGAATATGGCAAAGGGCTCATCCATGGAAGAAGGATGGGCCATGAGTTCATTTTCCTTATGTATGGGGTGACAGGCCAGGCAGGGAATCACCGGATGGGAAGCCTTCTCCGGCTCCTTCAGCCTCCATGGTCCCTCTGTTGAAAGAGGTTCCAGCAGGTCTTTTATTGTGCCTTCATAATACATACCATGACAACGGAAGCAATCGGGGTAGGGCCGTTCCATGGAATTATGCTTTTCATTCAGGAAGATATCAGCATAGGTGGCCGAATGTCCTCCTGCCTGCCATGAGGTGTACTCATCGCGATGGCATTGGATACAAGCCTGCATTATTTTCAGCACCCCCTCTTCATCCAGGCCCACATCAGCGGCCTCCTTCTCCTTCAGGAAATGTGAAAAGAACATCCCGGATTTCTCTTTCAGGCTGTGCAAGCCGTTCCCCATGGCTGTTCCGTGACAATCCACGCACATCACCTCACGGTGCGCCGACTGCTGCCAGATTTCCATGGATGGGACAATCTCATGACAGGAAGCACAGGTGCGCTCCGGTCTGGCCGAATTCCACCCAGAATAACCAGCAAAAAGCAGTAGCATGATAGCTGCGAAAGCTGAAATGATGATAAGGGATTTCCTGCCGTAAGTTCTGCTCATGCTCAGGATTTGAATTTAGTTCCGCTCCAGTTCCGGGTAATGTAATCCGAGACCCAGTAGCCCAGGGCCAGGATGGTGAGGACCGGGTTAAAGCCGCCATTGGTCACACAGAGGCTGCCGTCCGCCACAAACAGGTTATCTATCCCGTGTACCTGGCCATGGCGATTGCACACCGAAGTCTTTGGATCATTGCCCATGCGGGTTGTCCCGGCCTGGTGCTGCCCTCCGCTGAGTCCGCGCCCCCCAACTCGTTGCCAGGTCTCCAATGCTCCAGCTTCTTTTAGAATCATTTCTGCCTTGGAAGACAGCCATTTGCAGTGTTCATAGTCGATGGAATGTCGTTTACCCGACATGGCCACCACGGGTATTCCCCAATGATCTTTCACCGAAGGATCCACGGTAATCCTGGAGTCAAAGTTGGGAATCTCCTGGATGGGTCCGTGCAAGGCAGCAGTTCGCTTGATGTTCTTCATCTGGAAATCTTTGTGCTCACTACCCCATTGGGCTGCCCCGGGGGGACGCATCCCGGTGTAGAGGTAAGGCATCGGATTGAACTCATTGCACAGCAGTCCACCACCGATAATTCCTTCGTTGTGGTGGTTGAAGTCACAGAAGCCAAAGGTGGCCCCCGGACCTGCAAAATCTTTAATGTCATAATTAAAGAGGCCCACCGCCCCTGTGTAGGCATGCCCCTGGAGGTTGCGGCCCACCCAGTCGTGATTGTTACCCAATCCCCTGGGAAAGAGCTCCGAAGTGGAGTTTAGCAGAAGCCGGGCTGTCTCAGTTGCAGAAGCAGCAAGAATCACCAGGTCGGCTGTCTGGATCTGCCCTTTATCAGCACCATCAAAATATTTTATGCCTGTGGCCCTGCCTGAAGAATCGCTCATCACCTCGGCCACCTGGCAGTGGGTCCGCACTTCGCAGTTCCCGGTGGCCATGGCCCTTGGAATTACCGTATTGTGGGTACCATTCTTCCCGTCCACCGGGCAGGCAAAACCAACGCAGGTGCGATTCCTGATGCAAGCCGGGCGTCCGTTGTAGGGAACAGAGTTCCTGAGCATGGGTATGGGAAAAGGGTGAAGGCCCAGGCGCCCTCCAGCTTCAGCCAGTACCTTGCCCTCGCAATTGTTTTCAAATGGGGGCATGGGCTGCTGTTTTTTGCGGGGAGGAGCAAAGGGATTCTGGCTGTCGTCGCCCGATACTCCGATCTCCCACTCTGCCTTTTCATAAAAAGGTTCCAGGTCGTCATAGGAGATGGGCCAGTCTTCAATGGTAGAGCCTTCCACATGTCCGTAGCTTGATTTCAGCTTGAAATCCTCCGGCATAAAGCGCCAGGCCATGGCTCCGTAGGATACGGTCCCTGATCCCACACAGGCAGCGTTATGACCATAGCCACCAGTAATGGGAGTCACAACGCGTTTGGATCCGTCATCCCGGAGACTTACCCTGGGATGCTTCCTGTGATCAGGCCCAAAAGCCGAGCCCAGCACCTGGGTGCGCTGAGAAATCAGTTCGTCATTGATGTGTTTGTCATAATCGGGCCATCCTCCCCTTTCAAACAGCACTACGGAAAGACCATGCTCTGCCAGCTCCTTGGCGACCACGCCTCCGCCGGCTCCGGCCCCCACCACAATTGCATTGACGTGTGTATTGGCCATGTTCTCTCAGCTTAAATGTTTATAATGGTTGCGGCCCACCACCAATGGAAAATCGAGGTCCATCATCCGGTAACTCATATAGTCTTTGTTCCCTCCGTGCCTGGGGGCTCCATAAAATCCCTGCATACTATGGCTGATCACCAGCCGGAAAAAACGAACCTGGTCCAACTCACCCCATCGTTCCCGGATAAGTCCTCCCTTCTCCATTTCTGTACATAGGGAATATTGCACATCGAAATCCAGGTTTTCAAAGCGTTTTCCATGAAGTTCGAGGCAGCAACCCTGGAGGGCAGAGATCCCCTTCTGATAGATCAGCTGGTCGTAATCAAATACGGCCACCAGTTGCCTGTCGATATAGTGAATGACACCGGCCTCGGTGGCACCACCACCATGCTCATCTTTGGGAATGATTTGCTCGCAAAGCGCAATTACACAGCTTGCTTCCTCTTCAGTGAAAAACTTCCAGGAGGAGCTTATCCTGGTAACACAGGACGGCATGAGCAGAATACTGCCAAAACCTGCCATCCCTGTTTTAAGGAAGGTTCTTCGATTCAGGTACATAGAAGCATAGCGCTTAGGTAAAGAAGCTTCAAATTTGAAATAAATCCTTTTAGATCAAATTTAAACTATGGACTTGCTCAGATATAGAGGTCTCCTTCACTTGTTTTGGCCATGGACACAAAGAGTCCCGAAAGCTTTTCAGTAACCTCCCTGAAATAGCGCTCCCCTTTCTCCAGGGTGGCTTTCCGTGGATCACCTATACCGGTATCGTCCGTACATTGGGTCCATTTGCGCTCTGTCCAGGCCCAGGATTCGTTAAGTGCCTCCACTCTGAATTTCCTGGCTTTTCCTTCACCTGCCTCAGCCAGGGGCTTCACCAGTTCGGGCCTGGCATAAAGCATCAGGCTGGTCTCCATCTCATCGGCATGCCCTCCGTCGTTCTCAAAGATCCTGTCCTGGTCCACCGATTGAAACCAGTTACAGGTAGCTATCAGCATGTCCGGAAAATTAGAACCCACTTCCCTGATTATCTGCCTGAAGTCGTTCCCCCCGTGACCATTCACCACGAGCAGTTTATCCACACCATAGCCATCGAGGCTCTCCACCACATCCTCCAGGATGGACTGCTGGGTGGATGGGTTCATATTCATGGTCATGTAAATATCCGACTGACCGGTATTCACTCCCATTGGAATGGTAGGTAAAACAATCACTTTTGCCCCTTGCTCCCAGGCCATGCGGGCGGCCTCGAATACCAATGCATCGGTTTCGTAATTATCGGTTCCATAGGGCAGGTGGAAGTTGTGTGCCTCGGTGGCCCCCCAGGGAAGAATGGCCAGGTCGAATTCCTGATCACTGACATCTGACCAATGGCTTTCTGAAAGAATGTAAGGTCGCATATAGAAAAATGTTAGATCATAAAAAAGTCAATTGGTTTGGGAGGCGTTGCGCATGGCCAGCAAGTGTTCCACAGGCGTATTAACTGTTATTTCGCACCCACCGGATAGGATGAAGGGACGTTCCTCTTCCTTATGACACAAGTGCTCCGTTTCCTTCCTTATCTCCTCAGGGCCATGATCCTGGATGACTGAAACCGGGTCCAGGTTTCCACACCGGATAATATCGCTCCCCAACTTTTCGAAGGCCTCATCCATCCCAACCATCCAGTCAATATCTACGATGTCTGGCTTTACTTCCCGGATATCGTCCAGCAAGTGGCTTATGTTTCCGCAGATATGCAGTTTGACCTTCGCTCCAAGCGACTGAATGTATTCAAATAACTCCTGGTGTTTATCTTTTACAAATTCCCGGTAGTTCTCCGCATCTATCTGTGAACAGATGGCATCACCCACCCCAATAATATCACATCCTGCCTCCACCTGTGCCCTGGCAAAATCTTTGGCCGTCAGCATAATTTTATCCATAAGCTGTCGTACAAAATCAGGCTCCATATAGATCTTCAGCAAGATCTCACTGACCCCGGCCAGGTCGCAACTCTCAGCCAGTGGCCCTTCGATCCATCCAATTACCGGGACATCCTGACCCACTGCCTTTCTCAGGGCCTCAGCAGCTTTAATGCGATCCTGGGTCCGCTCCTCTTTATATACATCTGGATTCTTCAATTGGGCGATATCCTCCATGGACCGAACCAGGAGCTCCATGCACCGGGGCACCGCCTCATCCGGGAATATGACCTTTGCCCCAAAAGCGGCAGTCTCCCGGTAGGGATCAGAGATAAGACCCACCGA
>DAOWFP010000128.1 GCA_030637895.1 Bacteroidota bacterium
TCTGTTTGTTTAGGTCCTTTTACCGGGTTTCATCCATTCAACCTTAAGGGCTGAATCATGACTTGCTCCAAGGATTTTCCCATATAACTCTGGCCTCCGGGCCTTTTTGTACCTGTGCCCTCCGGCCAGTGTCAGTTTATCAGGTGTACAGGTGGCCACCACCACCTCATCGCCCATGGAGCGACATTCGGCCAGGATTTCCCCATAGGGATCCAGGACCATTGAGTTGCCATTCTTTATATGATCGTCGTCGGGTCCAATGGGATTGGAAAATATGGCATATATCCCGTTGTCGTATGCCCTTGCCGGGAGCCAGCGCAGTAACCAGCCCCTCCCCTTGGGCCCGTCAAACTCAGCCCTTAATGCATCCGGGGCGTTTTCCCTGTTGTCCCAGTATTTCCGGTCTACCCATCCCCTGCCAGGCATGGGTGAAGGGGTACACCCTGTTACATGGGGCATAAAAATGATTTCGGCGCCCAGCAAGGTGGTGGCCCTTACATTTTCGATCACATTGTTGTCGTAGCAGATCAGGATGCCGCATTTGCAGCCATAAAGGTCAAATACCGTATATTCATCTCCCGCCGCAAGGTGCTGACTGATAAAGGGATGTAGTTTCCTATACTTGGCCACATAACCATCTCCTGTCACACAAACATAAGTATTATATACCCGGTCGCCCTCCTTCTCCACCAGGCCAGCTAAGAGAGCAACATTATACTTTCCGGCAATACGGATGAGTTCCATTGTGCTTTCCCCCGAAGGAACCTCCTCAGCCAGATCAAATATTTCAGTCCTGGAGAGCTTACTCGTGAAGGTATAAGAAGTGATGCTCATTTCATGAAAGCTAACAATCCTGGCTCCCTTGCCTGCTGCCTCTGCAGTAAGTTCTTCGATACGCGACAGGTTATACTTCTTGTCCCCGTTACGGGTCTGAAACTGTGCGCTGGCTATGTTGATCTCTTTCATTCAGTCTTTTACTTAAATAATACCCATGGTCAGCATCTGACTGCGCTTTGCTTTGGAATGTTTCATGTAAACGGATTCTGATTAAAACTGTTAAATTTAAGCCATGATTCCGGGAAAAGCCAAAGATACTCTTCTTTCTGCATTAATAAAGGGCGGAGAAACCCTGATGGAACATCTTGGTCTAACAACTGACGCCACTGTAAAGGAGAGTATTAGCTCCGTCGTAACCGAGGCAGATCTGGCCGCCGAGAAGGTGATTCTGGAGATCTTGCTTAGCTCCGTCGATCCATACAATATCATTACAGAAGAAACAGGATATATGGATGGTGGATCAGATTATACCTGGGTGGTGGATCCGCTGGACGGGACTTCTAACTTTGCCGCAGGGCTTCCCTGGTTTGGAATAATTATTGCCCTTTTCGATAAGGGGGCTCCGGTTTTAGGTGGCATGTATCTCCCTGTTAGCAAGGATGTTTATCTAACTGAAAAGGGCAAAGGATGCTGGAAAAACGGAGAGGTTATTCAGGTTACTGATTCTGATAGCCTGGCAGAACAACTGGTCGCTTACTCCTTCGATTTCAGTGATATACCTGGTAAGACTGAATCAGAAATGGAGATTCTGGAAAAACTCTCAAAGAGGGTCAGGAATATTCGCTCTACCAACTCCCTGGTGGATTTCTGTTACCTGGCCGATGGACGACTGGGGGCATCACTGAACCAGACCACCAAAATCTGGGATATCGCAGTCCCCTGGCTGATGATCCGCGAAGGAGGAGGCAGGGTGACTGATATCCAGGGAAAGGAGATTCGCTTTGACCTAAGTGCGACAACATTTGACCAGAATTACACCATTCTGGCCTCAGGGGCTAAACTACATAGAACATTAATGCTTACCATTGAACTCAAATAAGTTGATTTATGAAAAAGAACTTTCTTCTCAATATGATGAATGTACTCAGACTGCTCCCGGTAATTTTAGCTTTTGGATTGCTGGCAGCTCATTTCTCGAGAGCTGATATGTTTCCGGCAGTCATCGTCAGCCTGGCCATTCCCTTCTTGCTTCTGATCAGGAAACCATGGATTGCCTGGAGTATCCAGGTTCTGCTGATGCTGGGAGTAGCTGAATGGATCCGTGCCATGTTCGGGTATATTAATGTTCGAAAAGAAATCGGAGAGGACTGGGGAAGACTTGCCATCATCCTGGTGACCGTTGCTCTGCTTACGGCCTGTTCCGCTTTAGTATTCCGTGGTAAATCGCTGAAAAAAAGATATCATCTGGAAAAAAGTGAAGTATGAAACGGGCAGCTCTGCTTGGCCTGGCGCTAGCAGGCTTTCTCACTAGCTGCACATCTCAAGGAGATCCAAATACCCAAGCTGAACAAGAAGATATGAAGATCAATGTATACCAGGTATTTACACGACTGTTTGGAAATACCAATACCAGCAATAAAGCCTGGGGCACGCTCGAGGAGAACGGTGTGGGAAAATTCAATGATTTCAGCGACGAAGCTTTGGAAGCCATTAAAGACCTGGGCATAACCCATATCTGGTACACCGGGGTGCTCCACCACGCTATGGTCACTGACTATTCAGAGATAGGGATTCCCGGCGATGATCCTGATGTGGTCAAAGGCAGGGCAGGCTCCCCCTATTCGGTTAAAGATTATTACAATGTAAATCCGGATCTGGCTGTGGATCCCTCGAAGCGACTGGAAGAGTTTGAAGCATTAATTGAGCGCACCCATGCACATGGTCTGAAAGTGATCATTGATATTGTACCCAATCATGTGGCACGGGTCTATCATTCGGCGAGTAATCCAGAAGGTGTGGAAGATTTTGGAGCATCCGATGACCTCTCCAGGGAGTACCTGAAGAATAACAATTTCTACTACATCCCGGGTCAGCCTTTTAATGTACCTCAGTGGAAGGATGGCTACCAGGTCCTGGGAGGTGAACAACACCCGCAGGCCAATGGCTATTTTAAAGAGGACCCGGCCAAATGGACCGGCAATGGATCAAGAAGTCCGCAGCCCCATATGAACGACTGGTACGAAGCAGTAAAAATTAACTTCGGGGTGGATCCTGAGGGAAGACATGATTTTGATGCCCTCCCTGCCGGATATGAGAATGAGCCCTACCAGGTCCACCATAAGTTCTGGAAAGATAAGCAGGTCCCGGACTCCTGGAAGAAGTTCAGGGATATTGCGCTTTACTGGTTGGACAAGGGGGTGGATGGCTTCCGTTACGACATGGCCGAAATGGTTCCGGTGGAGTTCTGGAGTTATATGAACAGTAGCATCAAAATGATCAAACCCGATGCCTTCCTGCTGGCTGAGATTTACCAGCCGCATATATACAGGGATTATATCAGCAAGGGGAAAATGGACTTTCTTTATGACAAAGTCCAGTTGTATGACAGCCTAAAAGCAATTATGCAGGGACATGGCAGTACGGATGCCATTGTCCATATTCAGAATGATCTGGCCGATATCGAGCAACATATGCTTCATTTTATGGAAAATCATGATGAGCAGCGTATCGCAAGTCCCGAATTTGCAGGAGATGCCCTGAAGGGAATGCCTGCCATGGTGGTTTCGGCTACCATTGGCAGTTCCCCCACCATGCTCTACTTTGGTCAGAATGTGGGTGAAGCCGGTGCCGAGGAACCAGGCTTTGGTGCTCCATCCCGCACTTCCATCTACGACTACATCGGTGTGCCAAGCCACCAGCGCTGGATGAATGGTGGGAAATTTGACGGGGCTTTGCTTTCTAAAGAAGAAATGGAATTGAACGAGTTCTATGTCTCCCTGCTGAATTTTACAAAAAACTCTAAGGCGCTGACAGGCGAATACAGGGAGATACACAGCTATAACAGGGAGCACACCCAGTGGTACAACGACCGCATATTTTCCTATGTACGCTGGAAGGGAGAGGAGCGCCTGATTATCCTTGCAAATTTTGACCCGAATCACAGTTTTGGTTTTGAACTCCAGCTACCTGAAGAGATCATCGCTACCTGGAATCTTAAAGATGGACCTTACACCTTGAAGGACCATCTGACAGATCGTTCAATTGAGCTGACTGTATCAGAAGGGAGTGCTGAAGCAAGGATCGATATTGAACCGTTCCAGTCATATATACTTCAACTCCAGTAAACTGAAATGAAAAAGAGAACTAATATTCCTCTCCTCTTCACAGTTCTTATCCTGGCAGGTATACTGTCGGCTTGCGGAAACAGGCCAGATGCCCCTCCAAACATCCTGGTCATCCTGGCTGATGATGCAGGCTATGCAGATTTTGGATTTATGGGAGGTGACATTCCTACCCCAAACATTGATCGACTGGCAGAGAGTGGAGTAATTTTTACGGACACTCATATCACAGCAACGGTTTGCAGTCCCTCAAGGGCCGGACTTATTACTGGCCGTTACCAGCAACGATTTGGTCACGAAGCCAATATACCCCCACCCAAGCTGGGTATGGATCCAGGCGAAAAAACCATTGGCGATGCACTGAAACTGGCCGGATTCAAGACCGGGATCATCGGTAAATGGCACCTTGGGAGCAGAGATCAATACCATCCCAACAACAGGGGCTTTGATGAATTCTGGGGTTTCCTGGGAGGATCACGTTCCTACTATTTTGATGAAAGCAAAGATGATGCAAAGGATCAGGAACGGGAGATCCTGCATAACGAATCGCATGTTAGTTTCAGCGGATACCTGACGGATGAATTCTCTTCACAATCGGTGAAATTTATTGAAGAAAACAAAGACCATCCCTTCTTTCTGTTCCTCTCCTACAATGCCGTTCATACCCCTATGCATACCCTGGATGCTGACCTGGAAAGGTTCAAGAATCATCCCCGGGCAAAACTTGCGGCCATGACCTGGGCCATGGACCGGGGTGTGGGAATGGTCCTGGACAAACTGGAGGAGTTGGAGCTTAAAGAAAATACCCTTGTCTTCTTTTTAAGTGATAATGGTGGAGCATCCAACAACCAGTCCTCCAACCTGCCTTTAAAAGGATTTAAAGGCAACAAGTTTGAAGGTGGGCACAGAACCCCCTTTATCCTGTCCTGGCCGGCCAGAGTACCTGCGGGGATCACCTACGATGGCTTAAGCTCATCACTGGATATCTTTTCAACATCCCTGGCAGCTGCGGGTATAAACAAGGCTCCTGGCAAGCCTCTGGATGGTGTGGATCTGATCCCACATGTAACAGGCATCGATCCTACAGAACCTCACGAGATTCTATTCTGGAGAAAAGAGAAAATGGCTGCTGTCCGAATGGCCAAGTATAAATTGATCCGGCTGGATGATTATGCATACAGGCTCTATAACCTGGAGAATGATTTGGGAGAGATTAATGACCTTTCGGAAAGCAATCCAGAGTTACTGAAGAAACTGATCTCTTCCCTGGAGTTATGGGAGCAGGAATTGGTGACTCCCCTCTGGGCTGAATCGGAGCCCTGGCAAGAGGTCACTTTTGAGATTCACAGGGCTTTGATGGAGAACAGAGAAGTAACTATTAAAAGTCCGGCCGATCTGCATAAAGAAAGAATCAAACAACAGATACCATGATGAAATTTTTGACGATTTCCTTGCTAATTAGCACTTTAACCATCCTCAACTCCTGCAATGCTTCACAAAATCAGGGAGAAGACTCTGCATTACCCAATGTGGTGATCATCTATGCCGATGACCTGGGTTACGGGGATGTTAGTGCCTATGGCGCCACAGAAATCACAACGCCTAATATCGACAGATTGGCCAAAGGAGGTGTACGCTTTACCAATGGCTACTCCTCATCGGCTACTTGTTCTCCAAGCAGGTACGCTTTGCTCACGGGGGGCTATCCCTGGCGCAACGAGAAGGCAAGAATCCTGGATGGAACTGCTCCGCTGCTTATTAGTACTGAGCAGATGACCCTTCCAAAAATGTTCAAAGAGCAGGGATATCATACAGGAATTGTAGGTAAGTGGCACCTGGGACTTGGGGATGGCCATGTGGATTGGAACGAGCAGATTGCACCCGGACCCAATGAGGTGGGCTTTGATTATGCCTATATCATGGCAGCTACCCAGGACCGCGTCCCCACGGTCTATATTGAGAATGGCAGGGTGGTACGTTCCGATCCCAATGATCCCATCGAGGTTAGTTATAGGGAGAACTTTCCCGGGGAGCCCACTGGAAAAGACAATCCTGAAATGCTAAAAATGCGTTGGCATCATGGCCATTTCAATACCGTGGTGAATGGCATATCCCGTATCGGTTATATGAAAGGAGGAGCAGAAGCCAGGTGGGTGGATGAAAACATGGCCGACACCTTTCTGGTAAGAGCACAGGACTATATCCTTGCCCATAAAGAAGAGCCCTTCTTCCTCTACTATGCGCTTCAGCAGCCCCATGTTCCACGGACCCCCCATCCCCGTTTTGTGGGCAAGACCGGCATGGGTCCCAGGGGAGATGTGATTGTGGAGGCGGACTGGTGCATTGGGGAACTGATCACTACCCTGGAAGAGCAGGGATTGCTTGAGAATACCCTGATTATCCTCTCCAGCGACAATGGTCCGGTCCTCAACGATGGCTATTACGATGATGCGGATACCAAAGTGGGCAATCATACCCCGGCAGGTCCCCTCCGGGGAGGTAAATACAGCCTCTTTGAAGCGGGAACGCGCGTTCCGTTTATTACCTATTGGAAGGGCCAGATTGACCCGGCTGTCTCGGATGCAATAGTATCCCAGGTGGACCTCTTCTCTTCCCTCTCATCGCTGGTTGACAGTGAGCTTAGAAATTCCGATAGTGAAGACCTAATGAAGGTATTAATGGGAGAGAGCGATCAGGGAAGAGAAGAACTGATAATGGAGGCCACTGGCAGAACTGCCATGCGCAAGGGGGAATGGGTGCTTATTCCACCCCATAACGGACGTCCCCTTGCTGTGGAGGTGAATATTGAACTTGGAAATGCACCTGTATATCAGCTATACAATCTGAAGGAGGATATTGGCGAACAGCAGAACCTGGCCGAAATCCATCCGGAAAAATTGCAGGAGATGATCGCTACCTATGAAGAGATTCGGGGATCAACCGCGAGCGTAAGCGGAAAACTGGAGTTAAAATAGAACCAGGTTCCTGAACCTTCCGGAGGAGCCATTTCCAACCCAGAGTCCAAGCTTTTGTGATTTGAGTGTTGTCAGCCGCTCCACTTTAAGAACCGGCTCTGCACCTTCATCCATAAAAACCGCCACATGCTTCTCAGAGACTTTGATGATGGCTTTGAACCAGGCATCCGGATCGGGGGGGGCCGGAATCTCATTCTCAAACTCCATAGTACGCTCCTCCCTGAGCTTATACCAGGTATATACGGGATGGTGGATATACTGGACCATATGATCTTTCCGGGCCTGCTCTGTCGCCACAAAATTAAAAGGCCGGAAATAGATAGCTTCAAAGGTCTCATCATCCTGTATATTGAAGGCGATTCCAATAAAGCTCCGGCCCGGATTGTTTTCTCCCAGCAGCTCCACTTCAATGGTCCCGGTCTCAAAGGTCAGCTCCTTCAAAACAGCCAGGCCATCTCCTTCACCAGCATTCATTTCAACAGCTTCCGGGTGCTTCTCATATATGGAGAGGGTACGGTTTACAGCTTTGATCTGCTGCTCCTGCAATGCAGTTGCCAGGTTTATCTTCTGCTGACCAAAAGAGAGCATGGTCATGCAGAGAAAAACAATTACTAAGAGAGCTGTTGGTTTTCTCATTCTTGCAGATTATTTAGTTGTTTTTCAAGCTTTTCCAAAAAGTATATCTCGGCCCTAAACTGCCAGTCAAAGTTAATGCTCTGGTTGGCCAAATGAAGGTGATGGTCCTGATCCAGAAGGTAGCCTTCCGGCTTATGGAGAATGCGGGTCCGGCCATAGACTTCCTCCAGCGTTGTACGAATGAGAAGGAACTCTTCCGGATATTGCTGCAGTCTGGCAAGTGCTTCCTGCTTCTCCTGCGCTGTAGAGGCAATATCATAGGCCATCAGGTCAAACAGGACCTGCCCTGAGAAGCGAACCAGATTATTTACCTGCTCATATACTTCCAGGCGGTAATTATTTCGTACGGCCTTCATTTTCATGCTGTCAAGGATAGCTTCTACCTTATTGCAATTCCGCTGGGCCATTGCTGCATTCTGGAGCTTCATGGAATATTCACTTGACCAATCTTCATGGTCTCCTGAAAAGGGCAGATCAATCACCGCGTCATTTATCGGATCCTCCATTGTTCGAAGACTGTTTCGGCTGTTTGATTTTAGCAGCGCCGCATCCCACCATGCAACTGCTTCTTCCAGCAGCTCCACAAAAGCATATTCCTCTCCGGCCAGTTCATAGCCAAACTCCCGATGACGGTATGCTGCTTTAATCTCCTCTTTGCTTCGCCTGTCACCAGACCAGGTGTATTCAGCAAAAGCAAGTATTCCACGCATATAGAGCTCAAAGTGGGGCGAATCATCATCCCATAGCGTCAACAGCAATCCATCATGCTTCAGATCATCAGACTTGATTTCAAAGGATCTGTCAGGCTTCATAGCAATGGAAGTATTCGCAAAGGACCTGATATTTTCCATATTGCTCTCATTCTGAGGCATCAGTTTCCAGCGTGTCTGTCCGGCCGTTGCACCCATCACCTCCAGATCATTTTCAGAGAACCATTCCATGGCTTTAATATTTCCTTCAGCCTGTGGATGACTGTAGTTCCATCGCATGTAAATACAATTGTCGGGAAACATATCCAGGTAATCTTCGAGTATATGCTCATTCTTTCTCCACATTCTATCTACCTCATTCAGGGATAATGAGGTGTTGAACATGGGGCTATAGAGATCTGCATATTTGAGCGGCATATCGTCCCAGAAAATGGGAATTCGGTCATTTTCTTCTGCAAATTTGCACACCTTGTTTAACCAGGTCAGCTGCAGATCAAGCTCACTCATACCACTGCCTCTTCCAGTGGTATGCACCTCGTCCCCTCCCACATGCAGGTAGTCCCCGTGGGGCAAGGCCTCCAGAGCATCCTTGTAAAGATCAAACTGTACCTTATAGGTTTCCGGCATCAGCGGATTAAAAGCCCAGTCACTCTCCGGATCGTCA